>JAWWBX010000123.1:0-11072 GCA_033720735.1 Saprospiraceae bacterium | reverse complement strand
GGCGGCTTTCATGGTGTTGTAACAACTGAACCCCTGTCTGTGCGTTGCATAATTGTACATGGAAGTAGCAGGGATTGACCCTCAGAATCTGTCCAGTCGTAAGTTACTACTCAACCACCACCTTCCGCACAGTCCAGCCTTGTCTGGTAGCAATCCTCAAGAAGTACAATCCGAATGGCACCAGTGCGACATCTAGCCGAACTGAACCCATAGCGTCATCTCGAGCAAGAACGAATCGTCCCTGGGCGTCAAACATCAGTATGTCCGCTCTATGGAGAAGTTCGACGGTCACCGATTCAGAAGCGGGATTTGGGAAAATGCGCACCTCAGGCATAGCCTGGTATGGCACTTCAAGACGCGTAAGCGGCCCAAGCTCGCACCCCGGAACAGCACAACCGTTCTTATCGAGTTTGATCAGGTAGCCGCGCTCCTGTTGGTCGTCACCCAATAAATGTCGCGCAGAGCCGCAAATGATGATGCTTCCTGATGAAAGCAAGGTGATGCCAGATGGGTCATTCCAAACACCGCGTTCTGGTGTGTAAATCGTCGAGTCAAATCGCTCCCAAATGACCTCTCCTTCGGCAGAGAATTTAACGGTCCAGTTGACCATGGCAAGACCCTGGCCATTGATTTCATTTGGCGAATATTTGCCTGTGGCCAAAAAGTCCCCTTCTTCCGTCATGACTAGTTCGGTCAGGTCATTGACTTCAAGAGAGGGTATTCCAATTGTCGTTTTCCATTCGACATTGCGATTGGAATCCAGTTTGACCAGACGTCCTCTTTTGAAGCCGGCATCGATGCCCACAAATATGACTGTATCCACAAACGTATTCAGAAACGCATACCCTCCATCCGGAGTTAGCACAAGGTCATCGACCACACCACCTTTGATATCACGCTCACCGAACCATTCCCATTGGATTTCGCCAAGTGTATCGATACAAAAGATCCAGGGTTGCTCCCAGCCCAGTTCGCCCCGGCTTTCTTGGATGTATGAGCCTACTACAATGTGGGAAGTGGAATTCGACATTAGATCACCAAGCAAGAAGTAGTTGTCAAGGTCGCCAAATTCAACTTCGTGTGTAACTTGCCCAAGTCCGTCGATGAATTGCAAAAACAACTCCATACGTCCGCTTTCCACCTGACTGCTCCCACCGACTACATTTCCTTGTGCAACTCGAGAAATATCAGAGTGACATTTCCAAAGAAATGGAGCCTTGGGAAATGTGTGAATTGTGACTAACTCACCATCGCGCCCAGTAACCGCGATGATCCCACCTTCCGTGTCATCACCAACAAATTGATATTTTCCTTCCGGTGAAATTTGGAGGTCATGCCCTTGTCTGGCAAAGTAGGGCGGACTTATGCTGTCCACATGGTGCTCAGTGGACAGCACATTCCCAAGCGTGTCAATCCTCAGAAAAAGAAGACCCTGTTGACCAAATTCATTTCGTGCAAGACCGTATACGATCAATGTATCCTGGTCGCTAACAACATTAATAAATCTTGTAGTCATGCTGTCCTGATATCGATAGTCCAGCAGTAGCTCCTCCTGGGCATACGACGTGTTGCACACGCATGCCAGGAGGAAGCTGAAGAATATCGACTGAACCGTATACACTATTGTAAAATGATTTTGCCGGTGACTGTGCTGCCCGTGTCTTTGTGAAACAAAGCGTACAGGTACAAGCCCTTGGGCAGATCAGTGGTATTCCATGTAAAGGTAGGGTAATTCATCGATCTCTTGAGAATGAGCGAGCCGTTGGATTGAAACACGAACAACTCCATTTGACCTGCATCTTGCACTGTGTCCGACAACTTGAAGGTGACTTCCGAGAGTGCCGGTAAGGGGTATACTTGCAGCAACTCGTTTTCCAATCCACGTTCCCCGGTGGCCGTTGCAGGCTGCAAAGGAATCGATGGGCAAAGCACGTATTCGAGCGGTGCATTCATGTTGTACAGGCCCAGAATACCATTGGCCCAACTACTTGCCACACCAGGAGCCGCTGCCTCAATTGCGACCAGTGTATCAAGCTGTTGTGGATACAACGACGTGTAATGCATCGAATCCAGCATGTCAAGGATCACGCCGGCATTGGATACGTCAATCTGACGCAGTGAGTCTAAAGTGTGTTTTGTTGCGATATTGTCAAAGACAGCATGTGCATTGGTCATGTCTCCTCGCGCTACGTACTCACGGACTCGCCAGAGATCGGACTCATAACTGTCGATCTGATCGATCCAGTCCATGTAGTCCATAAAGTCAAAGGACGCTGTATCTGTTGAGACCAACTGCAATATATCCTGATTGAGTTGATCCACGGTAGTATGCTTGTCTGAAACCTTCAACGTGAATGAGTCAATTGCAGGTTGATCATTATTGGCAATAGCTTGATTCAAGGAGTCATTCCAAAGTTCTAGCGTATCGGAATGCGATAAGAATGAACTTTTGAGACCACTGAGATTGCTTCGCTCGGGTTCGTGAACATCAACCACTGGGCCTGGAAAGTCTTCTAGATTTGTTGTGCACTCCGAGGCTTCAAAATTCTCATCCAGATCAAGGCCCAGGTAATCTGTCGGCTTCTCATTCGTTCCTTGGTTAAAATAGTGGTATTCAACAATCTGTGTTGACTCTTCATTTCTAAAGTGATTTGCGGCAAGAATGTGATCAACAGAAAATGTATTTCCGGCCGGGAGATTATTGAATTGCTGATCCGGATCAATTGCATCCACATATTCAGTATCGCAGATGGAGAAGTCGTACCCTCTCAAATTTATGTTGTCATTGCAGAGGTATATCAATCCCCTTAGCAGTTGGACGCCCCCGCGGTTCTCACGATTCGCAACATTACCATGTTCAATTCCTTGGAATGTATTCATCTGAATAATATTGGTAAACTCCCCGAGCCCAACGCTTATAATCCCAGTTGAAATAATGGTTGGCTGCGGGCATTGCCCCCCAGTGACAGGGTTACATACAAACGTATTGTTCTCGATGTCCATACCTGCGATCGGGCCCTGTAAAAAGATGCCAAACTGGTCCCCTAGTGGAGCGTTGTCTGGTAACTCACCCATGTCGAATTCATTGTAAATGATCGTTGGTTCATTGACCATTTGGCACACAATCCCATATTGATTTCGTTTGAACGAGGAGTGTGTCACTTCGAAGGATCTATTTGCCATTGCCGTACTGGCACTAATGGCCTGATACCAGCCTTCAAAGTGACATCCAAGGACCTCCCCATTCTTGATCTGTGGAAACACACGAAATCCAGCACTCAGTGCTTTGATCGCGGTTCCATATTCACCTAGGTCGGTAAATAAGTTATTTGAATTAAGGAAGGTGCATCTTTGAATCCTGACGCCATTGACATCATGCATTTGAATCCCGGCGTTTGGTGTGTTGTATCCCTGATAGCTGTTAGTGATCATGAATGAAACACTAGTGAATTTTGCTTGATAATTTGTGTTGGAAACATTGTAAGATTCTATGTCAACGCCAGTTTGATTGTTAATGAATTGACTATTGACCGCACGGAGCTGACCCCCTCAACTATGCAACGAAACCCTGAGGATTCAGCTTTCACAACTACCCTAATCACCCCTTCAAGAGACGTCCAAATTCAATTCTCGAAAAGAAATATTACTTCAACCGGATCCGCGTCCCAAACTGCGCCGACAGATACTGCAAATGCTTGCCGTTCTGGTCGCTGATGTGGAAGAACGGGATCTGGTAGCTGGCCGTCGGCTGCAGGAACACACTGAACTTGTGGTTGATCAGTCGCTCGATGCCGAAACCGGCATTCAGGGTCAGGAAGCTCTTGGCGCTGAACTCGGCGTCATCGAGGATGTGCTCGCGGATGCGCTCGACCTCCTGGGTGGTGCGGCGGAACGACGGATCCTGCGGGGCCGCGGCACTGCGGTTGTTGTTCCTTGAAATGAGGTCGTAGTGTGCAGTGGCGATCAGGTTCATACTGGCGCCGGCGACGGTATACAACCGCGTGCGTCCCTTGCGGTCGAAATTCCAGTGCACCTGCAGGGGCACGCTGATCACGTGCAGGCTGATATTCTTGAAGTCGAGCGTTCGCACGTCGAAGGTCTCGCCGATATGCAGGATGCGGTTGGGGTTGTAGGATTTCTGGGAGTAGTGCAGCCCCGTTTCAAACGTAAAGACATCACGGTCGAACAGCACGCTGGCACCGGCGGAATAACCGATCGCGGTCATGTCCTTCTCGGTAAAGCTCACCTGCTTGCCGAGCGAGTAGAAATGGTCGGCCGGGATGTAGAGCTGATTGATCTCGGTTGATGCGGAGATACTGAAGCGCAACCCCCTGCGGTCGAGCACCGCCGTGCTGATCCCGAGATCCGGGATGGACCGGCGGGCGGAAGTGACCAGGCTGGTCCCGGTTTCCAGTTGATCCAGGGATGCGAACGTCGCATGCGCATTGGCGTCGTCGGCCGGGACGTCCTCAACTGTCTCGCCGGGGTCGGTCACCGGCTCGGCCAGTGGTTGGTCCTGGCTGGCGATCAACGTGCTTGCCCCCGGCACTTCCGGAGTCACTGACGGATCCACCTGAAGGTCGTCAGGTGGTTGGTGCGAGGCGATCCCGGCGAGTTGTGCTATGGATGCGGCAGGTTCCGGTTGCCTTGATGCGTTTTGTGTTGCGTTGTCAGAGCGATCAGCACTGGCCGGCGTCTGATGAGTCGTGGTCGCAGTTGCCGAGGTTGTGGGGATCAGACCTGCGGAAAGCTGCGCGGAGGCCTCGTATGTTTCCTGGGGTTCCTGCGCCGGGGTGAGGTGCTCCATCCGGTCATCCATGCGTTCCTGGACAGCCTGCTGGATGGTCGGGAAGACATTGTAGACGGTGACGAAGGCAATGAGGATGGCGACGAGCTCGAGGATCTTGGTGGCCATAATACGGCGCCGCAGGCGCTCGTCCTCTGAGATCTTTTCCTTGAGGACCGGCCAGGAATCGGGATCGTACGGTGCTTCGAACGCCTCCACTTTCTCCTTCACCTCCTGGTCGAAGGCGGCCTCCTCGTGGGCGAGAGCTTCTTCCATGCGCGCCCAGTCGCCCGGACCACCGGCCTCGTAGGCACCCAGCGACGCGCGGATCGAATTGTCGAAGAGGGTGTCCTCCAGCATTTCGCTGTCGAGACGCTCTTCAAACTGCGCCCAGCCCGACAGGTCGGTCTCCGGCTGGTAGTTTTCCAGCAATCGCTTGATGATATGGTCCAGTTCCTTGTCAGTCATACACGCGTGCTTGCACGCCCAGCAGTTCTTTCAGTTTGCTGCGGGCTTTCACCAGATTCGAACGGGAGGTACTCTCGGTGATGCCGAGGATATCGGCGATCTCCTTGTGTGCGTATCCTTCGATCACATACAGGTTGAACACCGCCCGGTAGGCCGGTGACAACGTCTGGATGCTCTGCAGGATCTCGTCGGCACTCATCACGCTCACGGCATCGGGCTCCTTCGACTGGATCCCGAACGCCTGCGAGATGTCCTCCGTCCTGCGTCGCGTTTGCTTGCGATAGTAATCAATGGCCGTGTTGACCATGATCCTGCGCATCCACGCGATCAGGCTGGTGCCGGGCTGGTACTTGCCGATATTCCTGAAGATCTTGATGTACCCGTCGTGCAGGATATCCATCGCATCGTCAGAGTTGTTGGCATACCGCAGACAGACACCCATCAAGACGCCGTAATAGTCTTCGTACAGCTTGCGCTGAGCCCAACGCTCGCGCGCTACACATGCACGAATGAAATCACGTTCTTCAGATTCCAATCTGAGTGTAATGTCCATATGCCTAAGTTACCCTGTCCGGCACACTTTTTCCCGAGAATCAGCAGGGTATTGGTAAAAACGTGCGTGAATGTCGGATGGCTGCCTCCCTCGATGCCCCCGCCACGGGCGGGGTCGCTCGGGATGACAACCTCCGCCTCCTCGCGCGGGGTTACTCGGGATGACAACCATCTCCCGCTGTGGGCGGGGTCGCTCGGGATGACAACTATCGAACCCTCGCATTCGCTGACTCTTCGCCTTTGGCGTTTTCCGGGGTTAAAACCCCATTGAGTGTGGGACCTGCTGACCCCGGGCTAAAGCCCGGGGCAAGAGAGGGGATTGGGATTGCATGAGTGCAACGCGGTGAGCGCCAGGAGTAAGAGATGAGAAGACATAATCCACGGTCATTGAGCGGCTGTAAAAGCATATCGATTGTCCCGGCCTTCCCCGGGGTCACCGAAGCAAGGCACGGAGGTGTCAGGCTGGGGATCCTGCATGAACGAACACATCGGGTCTAACCCACCGACATCTGGAGTGTCCCCGTAAGCCGGAGGCGTTCAACAAGCATCACCGGCGGTTGCGCCGGCTGGAAGACGGGGGCTACCGTCGGTCAGAACCGGAGAAATCACAACCCCGGACGGGGTTGACCAGACCCACTTCGCAAGTAAATCAACGACAACTGACTCTACACATACTGGCCGGGGTGGCCGGATACCGGGAACAGAGGGTTTTGCACCCGCACATCAGCCTCCCAACACATTAAAACTGGATCTTATGTAACTTTGGCCTTCGCTTATGGCACGCAAGAAACCACCGGTCACGGATGTCCCGGAAGGCGACGTCCACTCCCTGAAGGGGATGTATCGCGATTACTTCCTGGATTACGCCTCGTACGTCATCCTGGAACGCGCCGTGCCGGCCGTCGAGGACGGGCTCAAGCCGGTGCAGCGGCGCATCCTGCACAGCCTGAAAGAAAAGGATGACGGGCGCTATCACAAGGTGGCCAACATCATCGGGCACACCATGCAGTACCACCCGCATGGCGATGCAGCCATCGGTGACGCCCTGGTCAACCTGGGTCAGAAGGAGCTGCTGATCGACACGCAGGGCAACTGGGGTGACGTGCGCACGGGCGACCGCGCGGCGGCACCAAGATATATCGAGGCCCGCCTCACCAAGTTCGCCCTCGAGGTGGCCTTCAACGCGCAGACGACGGAATGGCAGCTCAGCTACGACGGCCGCAAGAATGAGCCGGTGGCGCTGCCCATGAAGTTCCCGTTGCTGTTGGCACAGGGGGCTGAAGGGATCGCGGTCGGACTGAGCACACGCATCCTGCCGCACAACTTCATCGAGCTGATCAAGGCCTCGATCAAGGCTCTGCAAGGCAAGCGTTTCAAGATCTACCCGGACTTCCAGACGGGCGGCATGGTCGATGTGACCGAGTATCAGGCAGGTAAACGGGGCGGCAAGGTGCGGGTGCGTGCCAGGATTGAGCAAGTCAACAAGAAGACCCTGGCCATCCGCGAGCTGCCGTACGGCGTCACCACTACCTCGTTGATCGACAGTATCGTCAAGGCTAACGACAAAGGCAAGATCAAGATCAAGAAGCTGGTGGACAACACCGCCAAGGATGTGGAGATCCTGATCGAACTAGCGTCCGGGGTCTCGCCGGATGTGACGATGGACGCCCTGTACGCCTTCACCCATTGCGAGGTCTCGATCTCGCCCAATGCGTGCGTCATCGTTGAGAACAAACCGCATTTCCTCAATGTCGATGACATTCTGAGGATCTCGGCAGAGAGGACAAAAGAGCTGCTGCGGCAGGAACTGGAGATCCGCAAGCACGAGTTGGACGAGAAATGGCATTTCTCCAGCCTTGAGAAGATCTTCATCGAAAAACGGATCTACCGCGACATCGAGGAATGCGAATCCTGGGAGGAGGTGCTCACCGCCATCCGCAGCGGTCTCGAGCAATACGTCGCAACGCCGGCCACCCAAAAGAAGGGAGATACCCGCCTGCTCTTGCAGCGTGAGATCACCGAAGAGGACATCGCCAAACTGACCGAGATCCGGATCAAGCGGATCTCGAGATACAACGTCCTCAAGGCCGATGAGCTGATCCGCGGGATCGAGGAGGAACTGGCCAATGTCCATTACGATCTCAAGCATCTCACCGACTACGCCGTCAAATATTTCGAGCGCCTGCTGGAGAAATACGCCGACGGTCGCGAGCGCCGCACCGAGATCACGGAATTTGACACGATCAAGGCCGTCCAGGTCATCGCCAACAACGCCAAACTGTATGTCAACCGCAAGGAAGGGTTTGTCGGGCATGGGTTGAAAAAGGATGAGTTCATCATGGACTGCTCCGACCTGGACGACATCATCGCTATTCGCAAGGACGGGAAGTTCATGGTCTCCCGCATTGCCGACAAGACCTTCATGGGCAAGGACATCCTGCACGTGGCGGTGTGGAAGAAAGGCGATGACCGCACCACCTATAATATGATGTACGTCGACAAGAAGTCCGGACGTACGATGGCCAAGCGCTTTAATATTGCCCGCATCACCCGTGACAAGGAATACGACCTGACTGCCGGTGCGCCCGGCTCGCGGGTCCACTACCTGGAGGTCCACCCCAATGGCGAGTCGGAAGTGGTGGAGGTGCAGCTTACGCCCGGCTGCCGTGCCAAGAAGAAAGTGTTCGATTTCGACTTTGGGGAACTGAGCATCAAGGGCCGTGGCTCCAAGGGCAACATTGTGACCAGGTACCCGGTGCGCAAGGTGGTGCAGAAGGAACTTGGCAAATCCACTTTGGGAGCGATGCGCCTGTGGATCGACGAGGTGAGCGGCCGCATCAATACCGAGGAGCGCGGCAAATATCTCGGCGAGTTCGACACCGGCGACCTGATCATCTCCCTGTATCAGGACGGCTCGTACCAGCTGAATGAGATCGACCCCAACCTGAAGCTGGAGGCCAAGGAACTCTGCTTCGTCGGTAAATACCAAGAGGAGATGGTGATCAGTGCCTTGTACTACGAGGGGGAAAAGGGCTGGACTATGGTCAAACGCTTCAACATCGAGACCAATACCACGGAGCAGCGCTTCCCGTTCATTACCGACCACCGGTCCTCGAAGCTGTACTATGCCACCGGCGACGATCAGACCACAGTCACCTACGGCTTTAAGTCGAAGAATAAGAAGCAGACAGACACCGTGGATCTTGCTGAATTCATCGACGTCAAGGGCTGGAAGGCCCTGGGCAACAAACTCACTGACAAGAAGCTGATCTCGGTCGAGCCTGAGGTGCCTGAAGGGGCAGAGAAGCCTGAGCCGGCGGCATCAGAAACCGCAGCAGAAGCACCCGCTGGGAAGCCGGCCGAAAAGCCCGCTGAAAAGCCAGCTGCCAGGACGACAAGGAAGAAGTCAAAACCCAAAAAAGGCGACGACAAGGGGCAGAACGGCACCTTGTTTACGGGTGATACGATCGAGTTTGATCTCTAGGCGAGACAACTTTGCGTACTTCGCGCTGCCCCTTGGCGCCCTTTGCGTGAACCCCTCGTCTTCCTCAACATTCCGACCAATTTCACCCAAAAGGGTGATGTCTGCCGGGGTCTGTCGGGCCGATCTTTGTATTGCAATCTTGATCTGACCACCCGGCAAATCTCTTTCCAATGGAACAGGCACGCCAATTCCCAGCACGAAATGCCTCACCACGCATCGTCCCGCTCAACGAACCTGGTAAAGGGCTGAAGCCCACCCGCACCTCGCAGGGTGCCGGATTCAGCAAGCTGATCTTCAAGGTCAGCGGCGGGGCCGAGTTCGTCGATCCCGCTCAGGTCATTGTGCTCGGTGCTGACAGCAACTACACCCGGGTGATGATGCGCGCAGGCAGGACCATCTTGTTGTCCCGCACCCTGAAGGACTGTTCCCGTGTTTTTCCGGCCACCTTCCTCCGGGTCCATCAGAGCTGGCTGGTCAATCCGGCGAGCATTCGCTGGTACGACCGGAAGAACGCCACACTGCACCTGGAAAACGAGACGACTGTGCCCGTGTCCCGTTCCGGGAAAGTGGTGGTTGAACAGCTGATTGACCGGTACGCCCGCTGATCAGACCGCCTTGCGCGGCTTGGGGGTGGTGCGTTTGGCCGGTTTTTTACGTGGTGTTTGTTTCGCTGCAGGTTTGGCTTTCACAGTGCGATAGACCGGTTGCAGCACCGTCACCCCGAGCGGGGGCAGGGTGAGCCGGATCGAATGGTCCCGGCCGTGCGAGGTCTCCTTTTTGGCGCGGATCTGCTTTGGGTTGAGCAAACCACTGCCTCCGTATTTGGCATCATCGGTATTCAGGACTTCCTTCCAGGCATAGGCTTGCGGCACGCCGATCTGGTATTGGGGCCGCGGGATCTCGGTAAAGTTGCACACAACCACCGCGACGTCCTTGTCAGATTCACCTTTGCGGACGTACGCCAGGATGCACTGGAGGTTGTCAGAGAAGTCGATCCACTCGAATCCCTGGTGGTCGTAATTGTGCGCGTAGAGGGCCGTCGTCGAGCGGTAGAGTTTGTTGAGGTCAGCAATGAGCATGTGGATCCCCTGGTGCGGCGCATGCTCGAGCAGGTGCCAGTCCAGAAACCAGGTGAAATTCCATTCGTTGCGCTGGGCCAGTTCGGCCCCCATGAACAGAAGCTTGGCGCCGGGATGGGTAAACATGTACCCGTACAGCAGGCGCAGGTTGGCAAACATCTGCCAGTCGTCACCCGGCATTTTGTGCAGGAGCGAAGCCTTGCCATGCACCACTTCATCATGGGAGAAGGGCAGGACAAAATTTTCAGAGAACCCGTAAAAAATGCTGAAGCTCATCGACCCGTGGTGGAACTTCCGGTAGACGGTCGGCTTCTTGAAATAATCGAGCGTGTCGTGCATCCAGCCCATCATCCACTTCATTCCGAAGCCGAGGCCGCCGGTATGCACCGGATGGGAGACCATCGGATAGGCCGTCGATTCCTCGGCGATCATCTGCACATCGGGGTAGTGGGTGTACACGGCTTCATTCAGCGTTTTGAGGAAGCGGATCGCGTCCAGGTTTTCACGGCCGCCGTAGATGTTTGGCTCCCAGGCGCCATCATCACGCGAGTAATCCAGGTAAAGCATCGAGGCCACCGCATCGACCCGCAACCCGTCGATGTGAAACTCCTCCAGCCAGTATAGCGCGTTGCTGATCAGGAAGGACACCACTTCAGGTCGCTCGTAGTTGAAGATGAGGCTGTCCCAGTCGGGATGATAGCCT
>JAWWBX010000122.1:0-11157 GCA_033720735.1 Saprospiraceae bacterium | reverse complement strand
GTACGAAATGAGGGTCTGTTGCTTTTGCAGTTTTTGGTGTTATAGTATCCTGTGATACACTGACTAGTGTATCCCGGCGTTGGAATGTGACCGCGGGTGTCGCTTTTTTTTCAAAAAAATGAACACCAGCATCACAGCGCCGGCAGCAAGACCAAGCCAGAGCAACAGCGGTGGGCCCGGGGGGAGCGACACTGGTGCGTTGCTCCCGTACAAAACCAATCCGGACCAGTAGGCGGGATGCGCCCACCTGCGCGATTCGCTGTCAAGTGAACGTAGGTATGTCCGTTGGGCTTCGGCGATAGCGGCATCCTTGGTTTGTCCTGTCTGCAGGTTCTCATAGAATGAGCGGGTCAGGACCATGGCGCTGCGGTCCCTGATCTTCCAGAGAGCCGTGACCAGGCTGCGCGCACCTGCGTAGAAAAAACCGCGTGCAAAACTGATGATCCCCTCACCGCGCTGCAGCTCACCGGCACCTGTTTCACAGGCCGACAGGTAGATGAGCTCGGCATCCAAATGCATATTGTACAGGTCCCGTGCATAAAGCCGGGCATCATCACCCGACCCGGCGAAGGCGATAAATGATTCATCGCCATCCCGGGCGTTGGCAGAACCATGCGTGGCAAAGTGCACGATCCCGAATGGATGTCCGGGTGCAAGGGCCTGATGCAGTGCGCTGGCGGTACAGGCTTCTTCGGCCAGAAGGACGCCCCTGGTGATGCGCCGGACAAACCTGGCTTCATCGAGGTGATAATCCAGGGCGGGCTGATCCTCAAAAACCGGGGCACAGGCCAGGCCCCTGACCGGGGCGTCGCGACCCACCTGGGCGAATTCCTCAAGCAGGTTTGCGGAATAGCAATATGCGATATCCTGGTCCCACAACACATACCGGGCCGTGCGCAAATCCTGGCGTGGCGAGAGTGGTGCGGACAGCAATCCCGCAAATGAGATCAAACCGAGATTGCCGTCCGGGACGATGATCAGAGAACGGCTCACGGTGTCCACAGGAGCCAGTAGCATCCGGAATAACGCCAGTGCGTGTGTTCCGTAGCGCTCTGTGGACAGCCCATCCTGGTGGATCAGGTACGCAGAAAGGGCATCCCTCAACCCCACCGTATGTGCCGACAGGTCATCCCGCTTTCCCAGATACAGCAGTCTGCTGCTTGTAGGGCGCACATGTACGGCATAGACGTGGTGGTCTCCAACGAAGTATTCAATCAGCGCCTGGTCTGGCAACAGCCTGCGCTGAATGTCACCAAGACGGATCGTTTCCTGCTGGTGTTTGAGCCGGAAGTAGCGTGGATGCTGTGCTTCAAATGTGCGCACCAGCTGCTGGTAGCGGATTTCAGCGGCGCGCAGCGCGTCCTCTGCATTCCGGACATACCCTGTCCCGGCGGTTTGTCTGCGCATCTCGCGCAGCGCAGCCGCGCGCTCCGTCACTTCCTGTTTGAGCGCAGCTTCGAGGGCGACCAGGCTGTCGGGAATACCGGCATATTGCTTCGCACGTTCATGCAGAACGGCATCAAGCAGGTTCAGGGCCTTGCTTTGCTCCATCAGGACAAATGCCGTATCCACCCAGCTGCCATCGGTGCTGATGACGTTCATTACGCTGGCAATACCGATGGCCTCCTCGAAAACGGGGTAGCCCTGCTCAATGATGAGCTGGCGGTCTTCTCCGGTGACATAACCAGTCCGCAACTGGTTGAGCAACTGCACCCCGGCATAGATATTGCGCCATGCTGCGATAAGATGTTCGGGCATGCTGTCCCGCGTGTACAGGGCATGCAGGGACATCGACTTGTAGAGCAAAGTCTGCAGCAGGTCGCGCTGGCGATACAAGGCATTGCGCGGAGGAGCGCTGAATGGATCCGGGTCCTCATAGTCATTTGAAACGGAGAGGAGTCCCCGGTGCAGGTGGTCCAGTGCGCCCTCATACTCTTCCAGATCAAACAGGGTTAGGCCCAGAGCCAGACGGACACGTGCTTCGGCCTCACTTTTCAGGCCCTGGCGTTGAGCGATGATATCCAGTGCATGGCGATAGGAGGCAAGGGCAGGCTGGAGCTCTCCGGTCTGGTATTGCAGATCACCCGCCATTTGCCATGTTTCATAGGCGTGCTCAGGTGATCGTAATGCGCGAATGCGCGCCAGGTAGATCCGGGCGCTGTCGGTGTCGTGCGTGAGGTAGTAGTCGAAGATCGTGGCGAAGGCGCTGAAGGCGCGATCGCGGTGCTTCTGCGTCAACCGGGGTATGAGCTGACGGACACTGTCATAGTGTGTGATGACCCGCGGTGGTTCGCCCAGTGCCGCATAGCAACGGGCAATGGCCAGGTGAGGGCCAATCATACCGCCGTCGCCGACATAGGTTGCGCGGTAGGGCTCCATGCGCTGCAGGGCCTCCCGGCTGTCGGCGATCGCCTGATTGTAGTCACCCTCCATTTCATATGCTTCCGCCCTCCAATTAAAACATTGTACCAGCCGCTGATTGTAGAATACGGGATTGCGACCGGCCTGGATAAGGCGCTGGTACTTGCGGATGAGCGTATCAAGCAGAATGAAGGTCCGCTCGGTATTGCCGCTGTTGAGTTCGGTGACCACCTCGAAGCACTCGATCGCACTCTCAAACTGATCGTATGCCCGGCCGGGGATCTCTTCGGCGTGCTGGGTGATAAAGGCAATAAGTTCGGCCGACTCCCGGTAGTACTGTTTGTATTCGAAACCCTTTACCAGGCAATCCAGCGCATGGAGAGACGCTTCTGTCTTCGCAACGTAATCGCCGCGTCGGAGAAAACAATCGGCAGCGTCCCGGTAGTAAGTGTACGCCTCGAGATAGGCACTGCTCCTGGCCAGATGCGATCCTTGTGTACGCAACTTCGCACAGGCCTGATCTTGTGACCGCAAAGTGCAGACCGGCCCGAGCAGGCCCGCGATCATCACCAAGCACCCAATACGCGTGTTCACAAGCTGACGGGTTGGCTACCTGAGCAGATCGAACAGGTAGTGAAACTGACGATCCTGATTGCCGCGATGGTACCGCTGCAGTACGACCACCGCTGCTCCGGAGGCATCGGGTTGCAAGACCTCTTTCCGGTAGTAGGTAAACTCGGCACGGATGTTCGGTTGCAAGGTCTGTTGATCAATCACATAGCGGATGACCGGAGCGCCAATCGTGAAAGACTGTGTTCCACTGTCCACCCGCCGGTGCACAACGATCTCAAACGTGTAAATACCACTGGCAGCCATGATGACCGGCTTGAACTGATCATGGGACACTGCGTGTTCTTCTTTCTTCCAGGGACATGGCGGATAGGGAACACAGTGTTGAAATTCGGAGGAAATGGAGAAGTCGGTCCGCAAAACATTCGCCTTGAAGTATGCTGAGCTCTTTTCAATCTGATCCTGTGCGGACCAGGTCGCCCCGTAGCGGGCCGATGCCGCATCTTCTTCTTGCTGGAGCAACGCACGATAAAGGATTTCTTCTCCGATCAGGGTTTCGCGATAGTCAAACGGTGTGGTGATCTCTGCCATGGTCTGTATGTGAATGGTGCAAAATGTGCCAGATGGAAGGTGCTCCTGCGGCTGGCTTCAAGGTACAGCATTCTCGACAAACATGCTGGCAGCCGATTGACCGCGATCGACCGTGTCCGTGTACGTTTTTTTGTCGAAGTTAGCGGCCGTAACGTCAGAACAGGATGGGGTGTGATCAATATGCTACGGATCCGGATTTCGTCAATGGGATCTTGCAGGGAGGGAACAGTCGCGAGCGAGCTGTTGAATGCCTCTATCGCAAATACCGACGACGGGTGCTTGTAAGCGTTCAGACCTATGTCGGCTACAAGTCCGGACAGCATACCGAAATTCAGGATTTGGTCCAGGACGCGTTTCTGGTCATGGTGGAAAAAATCTGTTTTGGTGGGTACAACGACGGTGCGTTGGTACACTTCTGGATAGGAATTACGAAGGGATTGCTCCGCAACAAGATGAAGCGCGATGCGCGGATGGACCTGGTTGAAGATCCGATCGCGTTTGATCAGCATGACGCTGCATCGCCGGAGTTCCTGATGATTTCCGACCAAAGACGTCAATTGCTCGAGTCGCTGCTCAGTCGCCTGGGAGAACGGTGCAAAGATGTGCTGATCCTTTGGGCAAACGGCTACTCGATGCGCGAGATCGCCGACAAGCTGGGACTGTCCAGCGAAGCGATGGCGCGCAAGACCAAGTACAAGTGCAAAAGCCAGTTGCTTGAAATGGTGAAAGGCGTCGAGATCGATATTTAACCTGACTGCCGAAAGCAGAATCATGGACGAACACACCACAGAAAAAATTGAAGCATACCTGACCGGTACGCTGAGTCACGCCGACCGGGCTGCCTTCGAGAAGGATCTGTCCGGCGATGCGGACCTGGCCCGGGCATTTACGGAGCACACCAAGGCACACGCTGTGATCAACCATGGCGTCCGTCAGCGATGGAAAGCGCGTTTGCAAGAGATCGATGCCGAGCTGGACGCGCCAGCGCACACCAGGCGGGTCGTCCCGCTGTGGCGCAAGTGGGCCGTCGCCGCCTCGATCTTGCTGGTCGCCGGGGCAGGTCTCTGGTTCTGGGCAGACTATGCCTATGCAGATCGGACGATTGCCACCAGCATGCTGGCTGTGACCGAGGCCGATGCGTTCCGCGGCGAAGGTGCAACCCTTGAGCAACGGCATGTGGCAGCAGAAACATTATTCATGCAGGGAGAGATCACTGCGGCGCGTGACGCCTTTCTGACACTGGCCGCCGAAGACAACGCGCTCTCACCACGTGCAGACTGGAACCTGCTCATGACCTATCTCGTGCTGGGGGACCAGCCATCATTTGATGCCTTGCTGCGTTCGCTGATCGCAGATACACGACATGTATACCACCAGCGGGCAGTCCGCCTGCAGAAGACATTGCAGCACCCTTTATACCGCCTGACACATTGACCAGGCACCTTGAGAACCCCTGCCCACCCTGACCAAATGAAGGCCTCACCGGAGGCCTTTTTTTATTGTCCTGTTAAACTTGTGTTAAACAAAAAATGCTCAGAAACAGGCAGTTCGGGCTCTCGTTTATTTTTGACCATATCAAACCAATCGCGAAATACCTTCTGATCATGAACCGATTTTCTTCCCTCGTTTTAGCAGCGGTACTCGGTGGTGCACTGACCCTGGGCGGATATGCCCTGATCACCGGGAGCCAAAAGACCAGCGCGTCGATTGACAGCAGCCTCTTACATACGGTCGGCGCCGCGAAGACCATGTTGCCGGGGAGCAGTGCGGAAGTGGATTTTACCATTGCCGCCGAGCGTGCGATGCCGGCGGTCGTCCAGATCAAGGCGCAGGAGAGCGACGACCTGGCGCGTCAGCGGCGCCAGCAAGAACGCCGGTCGGATCCGTGGAGCCGGTTTTTCGATTTCGACTTTGGCAATGATCTGTTCAACCCGTTTGGCCTGCGGCCGCGGCAAGGGGCGGGCTCCGGTGTGATCATCTCCCGGGACGGATACATCGTGACCAACAATCACGTGATCGATTTTGCCGATCAGGTGTACATCAAGACGTTCGACGGCAAGGAATATGAGGCACAGATCGTAGGCCGCGACCCGTCGACCGACCTGGCCGTGCTCAAGATCGAAGGGGACAATTTCGCGGCGATTGAAGTTGGCGACAGCGACAGGGCACGGATCGGAGAGTGGGTCCTCGCTGTGGGGAACCCCTTTGAATACCTGACCTCCACTGTGACCGCCGGGATCATCAGTGCCAAAGGCCGGGATCTTAACCTGATCCGCGGGGAAAAGACTGTTGAGGAGTTCATCCAGACAGATGCCGCCATCAACCCGGGCAATTCAGGAGGGGCGCTCGTAGATGCGCAGGGCCGCCTCATTGGCATCAACACGGCCATTGCCTCCTATACGGGCAATTATGCGGGCTACTCGTTTGCCATTCCGATCAACCTGGCGAACAAGATCATCAACGACATCATCGAGAGCGGAGGTGTTCTGGAGCGTACGAGCCTGGGCGTTTTTGTAGAAGTTCTGGATGCCGGATTTGCTGACGAACTGGGTGTTGACATCACCGAAGGACTCGTGGTGATGGAGCTGGTGAATGGAGGCGCTGCGCAGTACGGTGGCATCGTACCGAACGATATTATCGTCGCAGTCGACGGGGTCAAGGTCACGAAGTTTGAAGATCTCGAGCGGATCATCAATCTTTCGAAAGTAGGCGACACTTTGGTGATAAAGGTGTACCGCAAGGGAGAATATCAGGAAATCCCGGTACGTTTAAGAAAGAGGATGTAAAACCAGCGGATTCCCCCCGCTTTAAAGAGAAAGCATAGTTGGTTTTTCGTTTTGTTTTGAGCGCCTGCCCTTCGGGGCGGGCGTTTTTTGTTGACAAAATTTACGACGCTTGACCGGCTGATCCTGACATCGACTCCCGACCTTTGCTACCCCACAACCACATCAACCATGCGTGCTTCGCTCCTCCGTCCGTTCACCGACCTGTTTGATCTCATTTATCCCCGTATCTGCCCTGCCTGCCAGGAGGCGAAACCCGTACGAACAGGGCTGTTCTGCATCGGCTGCCTCGCCGAGCTCCCGGAGACAGACTATCACCTGATGGCCGATAATGCATTTGAGCGACATTTCTGGGGGCGCGTGCCGGTCGAGGCCGGGGCTGCCTTTTTGTTCTTTATTCCTGGAGGCCGCACACAGCGCCTGCTGCATGCGATCAAGTATCATAGACAACGCACGGCAGCTCAGGAGATAGGCCGGATGTATGGTCACAAGCTGATGGAAGGCGGGCGCTTTGCAGACCTCGATGCGGTGATTCCTGTACCGCTGCATTGGCGACGCCGGCATCGGCGCGGATTCAACCAGAGCAGGGCCTTCGCCAGTGGGTTGGCCGCGGCGCTTGGCCTGCCGGTGCTTCCACATACTCTCTCACGGACCAGGCAGACCAGTACCCAAACCCGCAAGACGCGGATCGAGCGTGTAGACAATCTGCAGTCCGCCTTCAGCGTGCGAAGACCAGAGCAGCTCACTGGCAAGCATTTGTTGCTGGTGGATGATGTGCTCACCACAGGGGCTACCCTCGAAGCATGTGCTCAGGCGCTGCTTCGTGTTCCTCAGGTGCGCGTCAGCATGGTGACCATCGCCTGCGGCAGGATCTAGCCCTGACGAGCTTCACCTGAGCTCAGCTGTCAGGGGCAGGACCTCAACAGAAAACGATACATTTACGGCAATTCTCCCCATCGCGGCGTACCAATTGTACCGTCCGCACCATTCATCCCTGATTGCTAACACCTGACGGAAAAATCCCGGATACGGATTTCAGGCATGCTTTATGCTGCGAAAACGTATGACGGAAAGATGAATGTGACAGCAATGACCGGAAACCGCTTTGCTCTTTGTGTAGGTGGCATCTTATGTGTGCTGGGATCACTCATGTCCCAGCAATTGTCACCGATCGCGACCGCATTGAACGAACAGAAACAGTGGGGCTCCTTTGTCGACGTCGATCTGATGATCGAAGTACAGGATCCTTTTCTGCGTCTGACCCACAGCGCATTTGTGGACAATCAGACCTACCTTGAACTTGATCGCGCTGTGGTGGCAGACATTGCGGCGAACCGGCCCAACTTGCTCAGGATCACCATCACCACCAGGCGACAACCGTTGACACTTGAGTTGTTTCGCAAGGACCTTTTTACCGATTCCTATCGCATTTCTACGAGCGAAGGGCCCGCTGAGCCCCGTACCGACATGGTGTTCTACCGGGGAACGATCGCCGGAAATGCAAACTCTCTTGCGGTCGTCAGCGTGATCGGAGACGAAGTGCGGATGCTGTTGAGTGACAACTCGGGCAACCGCCGTATTCAGCGCACAGACACCGGACGCTATACCCTCTTTAAGGATACAGATCTGAAGCTGCAGCAATCATACGAGTGTTTCGTCGATGAAACCCTCCTCAATCCCGAGGGCGCCGAGCGTCCGGCGCATGGTGGCCTGCGGACCTCTTCGACCGGCGATTGCGTGGAGATCTACTTTGAATGCGACCTGGAGTCGTACCTGGACAACAACTCCAGCATTGCCGACACAGAAGCGTGGGTCGCCGCATTGTTCAACGAGGTGTCAACGATCTACGACAATGAGAATATCCCCCTCGGCATTTCCGAGATCTTTATCTGGACGACCCCCGACCCCTACATCAACCTGACGTCGACCAGTGCTGCATTGAACGAGTTTGTAGATCAGATCCAGCAAAACGGCTATAACGGACGTCTGGCGCATCTGCTCAGTACGCGCGGGCTTGGTGGCGGGATTGCCTACGTGGATGTTCTGTGCTCCACCAGTATTCCCTGTGCGGTCAGCGCCAGTCTGGGCACCAATGTTGTGCCGTTCCCGAATTATTCGTGGAACGTCATGGTCATCGCGCATGAGTTGGGCCATAATTTCGGTTCGCGTCATACGCATCGATGCTGGTGGAACGGCAATAATACCCAGATCGATGACTGCGGAAACGAGTGGGCCAACAACAACGGGAATACGCCAGAGGGAGCCGCATGCTATGATGAGAACAATCCTATCCTCCCCACCGGGACCGGCGGCACGATCATGAGTTATTGCCATCTCGTCTCCGGAGTGGGGATCAACTTCAACAATGGGTTTGGGACGCAACCGGGCGATCTGGTTTACAACGAGTTTATCACGGCACCTTGCAACACCGGGAGCTGTGGCGCACCGTTGTGTACGGACCTGGTTTCGCCGGCGCCAGGTAGCTCCGGGGTAGAGATAACAGAGGACATCGCCTGGGCAGAGGTGTTCGGTGCCAACGGCTATATCCTGAATGTGGGCACCACGGCCGGCGGTGGTCAGATCGTCAATGATGTCGATGTCGGAGATGTCACCGTCTACGATCCGGGCATGCTGCCCGCGGATCAATTGATCCATGTGCTCATCACACCCTACAATCTCGCGGGTAATGCGACAGGATGTTCCGTGCAGACCTTTACGACAGAGGCGGGTGGCCCTCCGCAGTGTACTCAGCTGACCAGCCCGGTAGCAGGCAGTGTTGATGTGGACCTGGATACAGACCTGGTCTGGGCGCATGCCGCTGGTGCGCAACTCGGCTATAAAGTCAACGTCGGTCTGACACCAGGCGGCGGTGAGTTGGCCAATGATGTGGACGTGGGCAACGTCACGACGTACGACCCCGGAACGTTTCCGCTGGACGAGGAGATCTTTGTCCGGATCACGCCCTACGGCAGTGCCGGGGATGTCACGGGCTGCCCGGTCGAGAGTTTCCACACCATCAACAATCTGGTGTACTGTGGAAGCCAGGGGAATATCATTACTGACGAGTGGATCGGGTCATTTTCGTTCGGTTCATTTACCAATACCAGCGGAGCTTCCCAATATTCAGATTACACCAATCTGATCATTCCCGCGGCGATCGGCGGCACCTATGCAGTGAGCATGACACCGGAGTTTAGTGGTCAGACCTGGAATGAATACTTCCGTGTCTGGATCGATTTTAACAAAGACGGGGAATTTGATGATCCCGGAGAAGAGGTTTTCAGCGACGGACCGACAACCACAAATGTCAGCGGCACGTACACCATTCCGGCCACGGCGTTGCTCGGGACGACGCGCCTCCGGGTGTCCATGAAGTACAACGGCTTTCCCGGTCCCTGCGAGACGTTCTCGTATGGGGAAGTAGAAGACTACACGATCGAAATCGGCTGCCACATGGTCACCACCACGGCAGATTCGGGCCCGGGTTCGTTACCCGATGTTCTGGATTGTGTCGCACCGGGCGATACCATCTACTTTTCCGATGATCTGAACGGCCAGGCCATCCAGCTGCTCTCCGCTCCGATCAATATCGCAAAGCAGGTGACGATCATGGCAACGCCTGGCCAGGATCTGTCGATCGAGGGAATGAACGCGCTACGGGTGTTCGATATCGCTTTGAACGGCAATGTCCTCATTGAAGGGGTCACGATCGTTGCGGGCGTTGCTTCCATGGGTGGGGCAATCAAGAACACCGGCAACCTCGTGCTCAAGGATGTGATCATACAACAACACCCGGGGCAAAGCGGATTGTCTGTCGTGCAAAACACGGGCACCCTGACCCTCGATGGCAACTGCGTGATCGAAAATCAATGACCGGCGTTAGGCAGCATGCGGGGCTTTTCCGAATTTGGCTGCATGGCTGACACAAGTGGTCAAATCACCGAAACCCTGATCCGGGAAGTCAAGCGGCGCATCAGGAACGAATGCCTCCAACGCGTCACGTATTGTCTGGACCAGCTCACCGATGACCAGATCTGGTGGCGCCCGAATGATCAATCAAACAGTATTGGCAATCTCGTGCTGCATTTGTGCGGCAATATGCGTCAGTGGATCTTGTCAGGGCTGGGAGGCCAACCGGACACGCGTGAGCGCCAGCTGGAGTTTGACCAACGCGGACCAGTCGGCAAGGCCGAGCTCCTGCGAAGGCTGCACCAGGTGGTTGACGAGATCATTCCGGTGATCGAACGTGTTCAGCCAGATGACCTGACGACGGTCTACGATGTTCAGATATACCGCGAGTCAGGCCTGGCCATCCTTGTGCACGTGACGGAGCATTTCTCCTATCATACCGGGCAGATTGCGTGGATCACCAAAATGCTGACAGCCGAAGACCTCGGGTTTTATGCGGGTGAGGAGCTGGGGTGAGAAACCGAAGAACCGAAGAACCGAAGAACGGTTGTGAACCGAAGAACCGAAGAACCGAGCAAGTAAGAAGTGAGAAGTTTAGGCCTTCTTCGCCTGCCTGCATCGCATTCGCGTAGCTTCCGCGGAGCGAGGCCGGCAAGGCAGGGTTCTCACTTTTGCGGTTTTACATTTTTCGGTTCTTTCCGTCCACCCCGTCTGAAACCGCAAATCCGAAGAACCGAGCAAGTAAGAAGTGTGAAGGCCGGGACATTTGCGGTTCTCACTTTTGCGGTTTTACATTTTTCGGTTCTTTCCGTCCACCCCGTCTGAAACCGAAGAACCGAAGAACCGAGCAAGTAAGAAGTGTGAAGGCCGGGACATTTGCGGTTCTCACTTTTGCGGTTTTACATTTTTCGGTTCTTTCCGTCCACCCCGTCTGAAACCGAAG
>JAWWBX010000121.1:0-11166 GCA_033720735.1 Saprospiraceae bacterium | reverse complement strand
CCGAGCAGACCGATGCTGAGGCCTTTGAGCACCTGGCGCCCCGCGCCGACGGTTTCCGCAACTACAAACAGGAGGGCTATGAGGTGGCCGCCGAACATTTGCTGGTCGACAAGGCCCAGCTGTTGACACTGACCGCCCCCGAAATGACCGTACTGGTCGGCGGGATGCGCGTGTTGAATACCAATTACGATGCTTCGCGCCATGGTGTGTTCACGGACCGGCCGGGTGTGTTGAGCAACGATTTCTTCGTCAACCTGCTCGACATGCACACCACGTGGAGCGCGACGTCGGAGGCCGAAGAGACATTTGAGGGAAGAGACCGCCATTCCGGCGAAGTGAAGTGGACCGGCACCCGTGTCGATCTGATCTTTGGCTCAAATTCCGAATTGCGGGCCCTGGCTGAAGTCTATGCAGGTGCAGACGCACAGAAGAAATTTGTGAACGACTTTGTGACCGCATGGAACAAGGTGATGCAGCTCGACCGGTTTGATCTGAACTGATCGGGTACTGAGGAGTTATACAGGGGGTGATCTGGTGTCAGGTCACCCCTTTTTGCTGCCATCACTGGCGCTGTCAGGGCCGCCTGAATGTTGCATTCAATTCGACACCAACCTCAAGCCTTTACTCAACGAGGCTGTTCGATGATCACTTTTCCCTGATATCGGCTACCCACATCGGTGATGCGATAGATGTACAGGCCATCAGGCACATCTCCGATTTCTACACTGGAACTATTTCCGATCTCTCGCACAATGATCAGTTGACCCTGGCTGTCATAGAGCTCAAAACATGCCGACCGAAATGGCTCGCCGGATTGAAAGAAGATCTTGTGAGAAGCAGGATTGGGATAAGAGATGAGACCGGTGCGTTCAACTTTCTGATCGATCGTTGTCTCATCATTCTGGATTTAGTATTTGCAGGAAAAATATTACGGCAGATCTCAAGGGTAGCAGTGCTTGTTATTGAAGGTACTAAAGACCTGTCGGAACCAGGAGCATTACCGACCCAACCCGGCCGGGGCTGACGCCATCGCCTGGCAACGGTGCGTATTTCGAAATCAAATACCTTAATTTTATCGGTTCATGCATGTTGGCATGCAAGCCAAACCAAGCCATGAGACGATCATTCATCGCCATCCTGCACGCCGGCTTGTGGTTGGGTTATCTTTTCCTGATCGCCTTCGTCGCCTTTGCGGCCTTCCAGGGTGGTAGTATCGCCTTTGACGATCCCCCGTACTACATCTGGTTTGGGATCGGTGTAGCCATCGTCCCTCCGGTCCTGTCCTATTACGGGCACTATCATTACCTGTTTCCACGATATCTCCAACAGCGCAAGATCGCACTGTCGGTGATCGCGAGTCTCACAATCAGCATCATCTCCACACTCGCCGGCTTTGCGGTGATTTGCATGACCAACGCAGAGGCGTGCAACTGTGTCCGCGGAGACTGGCCTTATGCGCTTGGTTTTACCCTGTTCCTGTCGATCGTGCTCGGAGTGATCGCACTGGTGATCAAAGGCTTTCTCACCTGGTACCAGGAGCTCAAGATCAAGGAAGAACTGCTGGAAAAGACCCACCGCATGGAACTGGCATTGATCAAGTCGCAACTGGATCCCCATTTCCTGTTCAATACCATCAACAATATCGACGTGCTGATCTCCAAAGACCCGGATGAGGCTTCGAGATACCTCAACAAGCTTTCGGACATGATGCGCTTCATGCTCTACGAAACCAGGTCGGAGGAGGTGCCCCTGGCGCAGGAACTTGCTTACATCAGCAAGTATATCGAACTGCAGAAGATCAGGACTGCCAATCGCAACTATATCAATTTCACCGTGACGGGTTTTGCCGGCGACAAGCGGGTGGCACCGATGTTGTTTATCCCGTTTATTGAAAATGCCTTCAAGCACTCCGGCAACAAAAAGCTGGATCAGGCCGTCGACATCCAATTGGATATCGGCGAAGATCAGATCACCTTTCATTGCCACAACCGGTTTGAGCCCAACGGGACGCCGCCTAACGGGCAAAACGGGCTTGGCAATGCACTGATCAAAAAGCGACTGGAACTGCTGTACCCCGACCGCCACACACTGCAGATCGAGCGTGCACAAGATCACTACCGCGTTGCGCTGACCATCCACCATGGCCAGGTTTAGTTGCATCATCATTGAAGACGAGCCGCTGGCCCTAGAGCGCACGCGTCAGTACGTTGAAAAGATCCCCAACCTCCATCTGGTGGCGACGTTTGAAAACTCTTTGGAAGGGCTGGCATACCTCAAGTCACATCAGGTCGATATCCTCTTCCTCGATATCAATATGGACGAATTGTCTGGCGTGGAGTTGCTGGAAAGTGCGCGCATCGACAGCGAGGTCATTTTCACGACTGCCTATCAGCAATACGCATTGAAGGGTTTCGAGCTGAATGTGACCGACTACCTCCTCAAGCCCTTCACCTTCCAGCGGTTTGTACAGGCGGTCGAAAAAGCGCGCGACAATCTCTCCCAGAATCCGGCCGCCGCGGACTTCATCTTCGTCAAGACCGAGCACCGCCTCGAGAAGATCATGATCTCCGACATCCTGTTTGTCGAGGGGATGCGGGACTACCGGCGGATCCATACCCGCGACAAGCGCATTATGACGCTGCAGACCTTTGGTGAACTGCAGCAACTCCTGCCGGAGCACCTGGTGTGTCGCGTGCATAAGTCGTGGATGGTCGCCCTCGACAAGATCGAGGCCATCGAAAAGAGCAGGATCGTTATCGGTGATCGCCGTATCCCCATTTCGGCTACCTACCGGGCGACCTTTTTTATGCTGATCGGGCGTGGCAGCACCGGCGAATAGGCAGACAACGCCGGTCATCTTGCAGAGATAAAACGTCGATTCGCAGATCGGACTATGCCAGGCTGGCGTGGTCTGATAGGTTTGGTGGCAACTAACCGGCCAAGACATGCCTTCCAACGTTTCCCTTTCTGCATCTGCTGGCGCGGCACAGCGCAACACGGATCGGCTCTTGTCGCGCCTCACCTGGATCTTGTTTGGTGTGGCTGTCGCTGGTCAGTGGCTGTTTGTCGTTTACATCGTTTCCTTCTATGGCGGCGCCGTGTTGTCGGGAGCACTGGAGCGTATCAATCAGCAGTTGCCCCATGGCGTTATCGAAGGGGATACCATCGGCAATGCCGCCCTGGCCGTGCATATTTCCCTTGCAGCAGTCATCATTTTCGGCGGGCCGCTGCAATTCATCCCGGCCATCAGGAACCGTTTCCCTGTGTTTCACCGCTGGAACGGCCGCATCTTTCTCTCAACGGCTTTCGTTGTTGCCGGGGCCGGCATGCTCATGAATATCATCCGCGGTGCGCATGGAGGCACGACGGCCATGCTCGGTGCGATCCTGAATACGGGATTGATCGTGGTGTTTGGAGTGCTGGCCTGGCGTATGGCCATGCGCCGCAACTTCGCGGCTCACAAGAAATGGGCGATCCGTGCCTTTTTGATGGTCAACGGCGTGTGGTTCTTCCGTGTCGGGTACGGCCTCTGGCTGTTGATCACGGGCTTCAAAGCCCCCGGGGCCAATGCAGATCTGACCGGGCCTTTCGATATTTTTCTGCAATTCGGCCATTCACTGGTCCCGTTGCTTCTGCTGGAAGGTTACT
Organism: Saprospiraceae bacterium; assembly: GCA_033720735.1. GTDB lineage: Bacteria > Bacteroidota > Bacteroidia > Chitinophagales > Saprospiraceae > B8-G4. The sequence continues at coordinate 7,518 of JAWWBX010000121.1, read as the reverse complement.
TTTTTGTCAGGAATCACACCAGCCTGGCGGTCAAACGCGCGGGTGCTGCAGCGCTGATCCTCCTCACCCTGATGCTGATCGGCGGCCTCGCTATCCTGACCATGGTATTCTGGTTTCCACAGGCCTGATCAGGGGCCGACACTGGGCTATTCGACCTTGCGAAAGGTGAACAGATACTGCACGGCACTGTCCTGCTGGATGCCGGAGATGGTCCGGTGGTAATTCTGCGCATCGATGAAGGCATAGGTCACCTTATTCGGATTAGCGTAGTCCGCATTCTCGAAGACAATTTGATCGCTGGTACGGCTCACCGCCTGAAAGACTTTCGGCGCACTCTCCTTGATCACGCTCAGGAGGATCAACTCGCCAGCCACTTCCTGGATCTTCGAGGTGGCCTGATACAGGGTATCCCCATTCTCGATGTACACACTTTGCTGACGCATAAACCCGTCATCGTCCAACTGCCAGGTCTCGTGGAGCATGCCGTCGAAGGCCTCGGCCTGCCAAGTGCCTGCGAGCCTGGGTTGCAGCCCGGTCCTGTCTGTTGGCCCGCCGGGTTGACCACATGCGACCAGGGCGAGGAATGGAACGATCATCCATTTCAAATCAAACATTCCATGCAGATTTTAGCACATACCATGTCACGTGCAACTTCAAGATACACTTTGTGTGTCTGCATCTGACCTTCGCATCCCGGATATCCGGGTTTGGGCATGATTTGGTATTATTGGATCATACAGAATACGCTGCATGCAATATCAACTACTCGGCCGCACCGGTGTGATGGTCTCGCCCCTTTGCTTTGGCACCATGTCCTTTGGCGGGATCGCGGATGAGGCCACCTCACGCACCATGTTCAGGATGTGCCGTGACGCCGGTGTCAACTTCTTCGACTGTGCCAATGTCTATGAAAAAGGAAGATCGGAGGAGGTCCTCGGCAAGCTGATCAGGGACTGCCGTGACGAAGTGGTCATTACCTCCAAGGTGTACTTCCAGATGAGCGACAATCCCAATGCCGGCGGTGCCACCCGCTATCACATGGTGCGGGCGGTGGAGGACAGTCTGCGTCGACTTAAAACGGACTACATCGACCTGTATTTTGTGCATCGGTTCGACGACAAGACACCGCTTGACGAAACCCTGCGCGCGCTCGACGACCTGGTGCGGCAAGGCAAGGTCCTCTACCTGGGAGCCAGCAATTTTGCCGCATGGCAGGTCGCCAAGGCACTCGGCATTTCTGCCCAAATGGGTTGGACCCGCTTTGAATGCATCCAGCCGATGTACAACCTGGTCAAGCGCCAGGCCGAAGTCGAACTGTTTCCAATGGCACAATCCGAACAACTCGGCGTGATCTCGTACAGCCCGCTGGGCGGCGGCCTGTTTTCAGGCAAGTATGGCGTGAACAAACGTCCAGAGGCCGGCCGGCTCACTGAAAACAAGATGTATCAGGTCCGCTACGGCGACACCTGGATGTACGAGGTGGCCGATCAGTTTACGGCGCTGGCCGGTGAGCTCGGACACCACCCGGCATCCCTTGCCGTCGCCTGGGTCGGCGGGCATCCGGCCGTCACGGCACCGATCATTGGCGCCCGCAATCCGCAGCAGTTGCAAGCATCGCTGGATGCGCTAGAGATTGACATGACCACCGAACTGTGGGATCGGATATCCGGCTTGTCGTACACGCCGCCACCTGCGACCGATCGCAACGAAGAAGCCACCAGGCACAACTACGGATTAAGATAGCAGCCTGAGCTACCGGTCAGCTGACGAAGGTGCTGCGTCCCGGCATGATCAGCCCTTCTGATAAAGGACCATCGCGCCATGTGCCGGAAGATCGACCTTCCCCCGATATACAGCGCCATTTGATGCAATGACCCGGGTGCCGGACACGGCCAGCCTCCAGTCGCCGGCGGGTAACTCCACGGAAGTAACACGGTCGCCGCCATTGAAGATGCAGAGCATACGTTGCCAGTCATCGCCAGTCCCGGTCCCGTCGACCGTATAGGCCAGGATGTGGGCCTGCGGTCCCTCGAGAAATTGAAGCCGGCGTGCAATCTCCGACTGGCTGTTGAGCTTGAAGATCGGGTGCGACCGGCGGAGCCGGATCATGTCGCGATAGAATTGGTTGACATGTTGATACGTGTGCTTGCGTGACCAGTCGATCTGGTTGATCGAGTCCGGCGCATCGAATGAGTTTTCCACACCCTGTTTCGTGCGGAGGAAGTCGACGCCGGCATGGAGGAATGGAATGCCTTGCGAGGTCAGGACGATGGTCTGTGCCAGCACATGCATGCTGAGGATATCGTTTTCCGAGGCATCGGGGTTGACAATCTTCAGTTTGTCGTAGAGGGTGTGATTGTCATGGCAGGAGACATAGACCATGCATTGATCGGCCGATGCCGCCCACGGGGCATCGGATTCCGGCACGGCCTGGTAATCGATCTCAGGATGGTGCACACCGCCCACAATACCGAACTTGACGCCCTCTTTTCTTGCGGCATTCCCGCTGACAAAGCCGGCCTCTTCCCAGTCGTGCCACGACCCTTTGACACCGTCACGCAATTCATCGCTGAAGGCGGCAATCCCCCGGAGTTTTGGCATGTTGGCCTTGAGGGCGAGCAGGCTGTCCGGCAACGGGCTGGCACCGGCTTTCCATCCCTCTCCGTAGATAAAAAGAGTGGGATCGATCTGATGCAGGCGCTCTGCAACCGCCTGCATGGTAACGATATCGTGAATGCCCATCAGGTCAAACCGGAAGCCGTCAAAATGATATTCACGCACCCAGTACTCCACGGACTCCAGGATGTACTTGCGCATCATCGGGCGCTCGGACGCAGTTTCATTCCCACACGCTGAAGCATTAGAAAGCGACCCGTCGGGGTTCTGCCGGTAATAGTACCCGGGCGCTGACAAGGACAGACTGAAATTGCCTGCCTCACCAAACTCCGTGTGGTTGTATACAACATCCATGATCACCCGGATCCCGGCCTGGTGCAGCGCCTGGATCATGGTCTTCAGTTCCCGGATGCGCGTAGCCGGGTCGTAAGGATCCGTCGCAAAGGAACCTTCTGGCACATTATAGTTTTTCGGCTCGTACCCCCAGTTGTATTTGTTCTCTTCAAGACGTGTTTCATCGATTGAGGCAAAGTCAAACACGGGCAGGATGTGCACGTGCGTGATGCCCAGCTCGACAAGATGATCCAACCCGGTCTTGAGCCCTTCCGGTGAACGCGTTCCTGTCTCAGCCAGACCGAGGTACTTGCCCCGATGCGTGATGCCGGAAGAGGGATGGATCGACATATCGCGGACGTGCAGTTCGTAAACGACGATGTCATGAAACCCTTGCAGCGCAGGTCGCCCGTCCCGATCCCAGCCCGGGGGATCAGTGGTACGCATATCCAGAATACATCCCCGATGGCCATTCACGCCCACCGCCCGGGCGTAGGGCCCGGGGGTCTCATTCAGCACCCGATCGCCAACGCGCACCTGATAGGTATAGAATTGCCCTGCCAGGTCACCTTCCAGTTCAAGGAGCCAGGTCCCGCCCACGCTCCTTTGCATCGGGTGACGAGCAAGTGGTTGACCTCCAGCGCCTTGAGCATAAAGCAAGACCTGTACTGCATCCGCTGCTGGCGACCAAAGGCGGAATCTGGTGTTTTCCGGAGCATAGGTGACACCCAGGTCATCTCCATCGTAGACCGGGTAATCCTCAAACGAGGTCAAGTCATACTTCATCGGTTCCTGACATGAGATGATGAACAAATACAAACAGAGACAGGCGAGCAAGCGCATGGCATGAAGTCTTGTTGTGTGAATGTAGTGATCCTTCGATCTGCCGTCTGCGTTAAAATACATTTAATCCCCTCCGTTCATCATGATCTGTCGGGCACCCGGAGTATCTTGACCAGAGTGTCCTGTCATGCTCAGCAACGCATAGCCATTATGATATTGCGACATGTTATTGTGAAAAGATGTGCGCTGCCGGCGATGATCTGGATGTGTTTCATCGTGTCAGCAGGCGCCCAGCCCATTTCTCAACAGATGGGCGGCATCGAAACGGAGTTTACGATCATTTCAGGTGATGTCGACCTCAACCGGACCAAACAACTGCTTATCCGCCGCGCGATCGGCCACTCCTATATCAAGAACATGATCGACGGCGGTGCCGGGTGGGGTTATGGATATGCGTCGCTGCATCTGGAGTTCGTCTCCCGGGAAGCGATCCAGGTTCAACATTTTGATGAGCCCGGTAAAAAACGCGCCTACTACCTGGTCGAGTGTTTTAATCGCCAGGGTGAGATCATTGCTCAGATTGAAATGGATACGGCTGCGGTCCGCAAGTTCTCAAATCGGCAGCTGCCCCCGCTCCTCTCTTATTCGATCGATCTGCAGGCAATCCCGGTAGTCATTCTGGATCAAACCAGCGTGATCAATATCGAGCGTCATGTGATCGAGTAATTTTACTGCGCTCAAGATGCAAGTGCTATGATCAACAAGGGCATTCACCCCTGGCGGGTGCTGCTGGAGTTTGCGATCCTGATTGGTCTGGGTATCGCGCTGACCATTCCATTCAATCTGTGGATCTACCCGGCATGGGGGCTGCCAGTGCCCGGACCTGCCCCGGTGCGCACGGTCATTCTGGTTGTTGTAGCCACCTTGTTTCTAGGACGGCTCGGCAAGCGCTGGGCGGATTTCGGGTTGCGCTGGGAAGGCCGCTTGACCAGACTGGTGCTGCTGGCCCTGCTTTTTCTCGTTCTCAAATTGCTGTTGCAAAATGGTGTGTCGTGGTTGCGCGATGCCATGGATGTGCCTCCGGTCAACTACGCGTTTTTCCAACATATTGAGGGCAACACCCTGGCGCTCGTGCTGTGGGTGCTGGTGGCATGGGTTGCCGGCGGGTTTGCAGAAGAGATGTTGTTGCGCGGCTATGCCATGCACCGGATTGCCGGAGTGCTGGGCGGGCATCACAAAGCCTGGATGATCGCTCTGGTGCTGCAGGCGGTGATCTTCGGGCTGGCACATGCCTACGTGGGTTTCGGGGGCGTCATCTTCGGATTCGTGTCGGCCCTTTTCTATGGTGCGATCGTCCTGGTTTGCAAGAAAAGCCTGTGGCCTGCCATTCTTGTGCATGGGTTATGGGATACGCTGGGATTCCTTGTCATCTACACCCAGGGTATTCCAGAGGGATAGCTGGCAAGCAGGACCTACGGCTGGTGAACACCGGGATCCCTGAGTTTCCCTGAAAACGTACCTTTAAACCAAGGTGAATCGACGGCTAACTCCACGTTCCAGATGCCACCAAGCGCTTTGTTTACCCGGCAAATGTCTCACCGATGAATCTCCGCGATGCTTCCGGTGATCTGCACAGCAAAGTCTCTGCCGAAGCGCGGGGGCTGGCAGCCGTCGTACAGAATCATGCGACACCCCTGACCGAGCGATTGGCTGCGTTTGGAGACATCATCAATCTCGAAGTCGGTGACACCAGCCTGGTGCGTTCACGCAATATCGAACGCGATCACGGATTACGGCAGGTCTTTTTGAAGATCGAAGGTGACAATCCCACTGGCACCCAAAAGGACCGCATTGGTTTCGCCCAGGTGTACGATGCAATGCGCCGCGGATTTGATGTCATCTCACTGGCCACCTGCGGCAATTACGGTGTTTCGATCGCCCTTGCCGCACATCTTGCCGGCCTCAAGTGCAGGATCTACATTCCGGAAAGCTACCACTCCCGCCGGATGGACGAAATGCGGCGTCTGGGAGCCATGATCAAGCTGCTCCCGGGTGGCTACGAAGAATCTGTGCGACGGAGCAGTGCACTGGCCCGGCGATACGGCTGGTACGATGCCAATCCCGGGGGCGACAACACAGCGCTTCAGATCAGGGCCTATGAAGAGATCGCCAACGAACTCTACGATCAACTGCGTGATGCTCCCAGGGTATGCGCCCTGCCGGTTTCCAATGGCACCTTGCTGGCCGGAGTATATCGCGGTTTTGTGGCACTGTACAAACGCGGCAAGACCTCACGCATCCCGCGCATTGTCGGGGCATCGTCGACCTTCAAGAACCCGATCATCCATTCTTTCAACAAGGGCCTGGATACGTGCGTCGACCTGCGTCCCGAGCAGATCAGGGAGACCAACGTCAACGAACCTCTCATCAACTGGCACAGCTTCGACGGACAGGAGGCCCTGACCGCAATCCGGCAGTCCGGCGGGGCTGCGTTCAATGTCAACGATCAGGAGATGCGCCGCATGAGTACCTATCTGAGGCGCACAGAGGGAAAAGGCGTCCTGCCGGCGTCCACAGCCGGTCTGATCGGCCTGCTGCGGCTCCATGAGCGCGAGCCCTGTGAGCCTGATCGCTACGTCGCCGTGCTCACTGCCCGCGTGTGAAACGATGCAGGCATCCTATAGATGAGAGCGGTCATGTATCTTTCCGGAAAATGTGCAGTATGAAGCAAACGGACTCGCTCGACGGCCCGGCACTGGTGTACTGCCAGGGTGCGTTCAATACGCCGGAAGGCAAGACCGCCCATGGCCTGGTGCGCTTTACCGAGCGCTACGAGATCGCCGGTGTGCTGGACAGCAGGTATGCCGGCCAGGACGCCGCGGAAGTCCTTGATGGCAAACCGATCGGAATCCCCATCTATGGCAGCTTGTCAGAGGCAATGGAAGGTTGCCGGCAGCGCGGGATCGGCGTCAGAAATTTTGTGATCGGGCTGGCCCCGGACGGAGGCCGATTGCCGGCAGAGGCGCGTGAGGTGGTAGCAGAGGCGATACGACACGGCTTGAACGTGGATTCGGGCCTCCATGATTTCCTGACCAACGATGGTCAGTTGACCGCACTGGCAACCGAGCACGGGGTGCGGATCCGTGACGTGCGCAAAACGCCCGATCGTGATCAACTGCACTTCTTTACCGGGGATATTGAGAAAGTCGACTGTCTGAAGGTGGCCGTACTGGGGACAGACTCAGCCATCGGCAAGCGCACCACTGCGTGGATCATCGTGCACGGCCTGCGCCGGGCTGGCTACCGGGCGGAGCTGATCGGAACAGGGCAGACAGCATGGCTTCAGGGTGCCCGCTATTCGATGATCATGGACAGCTGCATCAACGATTTTGTCTCGGGTGAGATCGAGCATGCAGTGGTCAGTGCCTGGCGTGAGACCAACCCCGATGTAGTGGTGATCGAAGGGCAGGGCAGCCTGATGAATCCGGCCTACCCCGGTGGCTTTGAGATCCTTGCAGCCGGCCGTCCGGATCTGATCCTCTTGCAGCATGCCCCGCGACGAAATGAATATGACGGCTTCCCGGGCTATCCGCTCCATCCCCTTGACCAGCAAATCGCGGCGATCAAGGCCATTTCGGGTAAGGAGATCTTTGCCATCACCCTCAATCATGAACGCATGGCTGATGACGAGATCGAAAGTGCATGCGCTGCCATCACAGCTGCCACCGGACTTCCCTGTTTCGACGTACTCGCACGTGATCCGCGTCCTCTCATCGACCTTCTGAT
>JAWWBX010000120.1:0-11272 GCA_033720735.1 Saprospiraceae bacterium | reverse complement strand
GGATTTGGGTCCCGTCGCAACGGGTACCTCGAACTCTTCTATACGTACGGAGACGTCTGGATCGAAAACGAGTGCAATGCCCGCGGCATCAAGATTTGAGAGTGCTGCCGGAAGCGGCAGCGTACTAGTCTGGTTTGGAGCCATCGTGCCTGACGAGGTGTGATGGCTCTTCTTTGTACTCCTCAGTCATCCTCTCGTAATAAACCCGGCCAAAATATAACAGCGGAAACGTGAAGACCACGCCTGCAGCGACGAACACCTCGTCAGTAAAGATGGCGAGGACCGCATCACGGATTGATCGATCGTGCGGCGATGCTCCCCCAGTCCAGTAAGCCATCATGACCATGGCGAGATTGAACAGCATTGGTATTCCCAGGCCCAGTCCGACACTCGCCTTGATCGCGTTGCGTCGCGTACTGCGCATGCGTGGCAGGCGCATGAACAAGGGGTACAAAAGAGCAAATGCGATCCAGTAGGCTGGTGCAACCTTGAGGAAGTGCATGATGGCCCAGACAAACCATCCGGTGGCCGCCTCATGGATGCCGTAGTACAGGACGCCTCCACCCCACATGACGATCATCCACAGACAGAAGGTGAAGAACAGGGTGACGGGAAGGATGCGAAAGGCGTGGACAACATCTTTTGAATAGGACATCAATGATAAAACAAGTTACTGCACGTGGAGTTGAAAGCACTTTTAAAGGAAACCTCTATCGCCCATCCTTCCAAAGCGGTAGAGTTGCCACCGGCGAGGGAGCGTCTTTTTGCAACATACTCTTCCATCCCATGTGCATTGCCAAGATTCCGGTGAGCTCTCCTGAGGAGTTCGACGTGATTCGTGAGAAGATTGAGACTGGTGGCTACCCATACCGGTCACCAGAGATCGATGATGGCTACATCCTCCTGTGGGCCGGCGACGAGGATACTCCACCTCACGCTACCGGTGTCAAGCACAGTTTTCCCGCCCGGTGTTTTGATGATCTGGAATCTTTGGACACCTTCCTGCGCGGCCGGCGCAAGACAGCCAGGCGGTGTAAGCATGGCATTCTTCAGAAGGATCCGAAGACAGGAGAGGTGATTGCCGAGTACGCCACGGTCAAAGAGGCGGCCGAGGCGCTCAGTGTTCAGCCCATTAACATTTACAAGGCAGCGAATGAATTTTGCACTCTGAAGACGGCTTATGGGTTTGTGTGGGAGTACCGGTGTTCGTCGCAGGCAGCGCCAGAAGGCTAAGAGCGGGTGAAAAAGGCCCCGGGCAAGCACCCGGGGCTAGTTCAGGTCGACCCACTAATATTTACTACTCAATTCCACGCGATTGATCCGACGAATCAACTTTGGATAATCAATCTTATTCAATGCAACGTTGTAGTACCAGCTCAGGAAGATGCCGGAAGAGTCTTCCCGGATTAGATATTGATCCGAAATCACAGTATACGTTGAATCGAGATCATCACGCTCAATGATGTAGGCGAAGTGACAGTATCTGTTTGGTTCTAGATTTATGTGCTTACGCAAGATCCGGACCTTGTTTCCGATCACACCTAGGCTGTACTCTAGAGATAGCCAATTGTGAGGAAGAGTTTGGTAGTTGTCCAGCCATTTGAAAGGATAGACGAACTCAATCCTCAGCTTTCCGTCTTTCTCCGTATCGTAGCGGTAGATATACCGATTGTTTCTTCCATCACTGAAGTCAGTGTAGAAGGTGTCTAGATTGATTGAGTCAATACCAATCTCAACCACTTCACGCTTGCCATCATGCTCACACAAAATCGGGTATTTCATGTCTCGCTCAGTACATGCAAAGAGGGGCACCAACAATGAAAAGAGCCATATTGATTGCGTGCTTGACATTAGTTTGGATCGAAACGGGTGATCATATAGTTTTTGACCCATTGCGGTGTTTCATCCACAAGCTCTCCCAATGAAGCCGCCGGATCGGGATCTGGAAAAGATCCGCATGAGGACGGCCACGCTCCCAGATCTCGAGTAATACATGGCGCACTTTGCATGAATCCCTGCCCATCGTTTGGCCCGCTCGTTCCAGCAGGATGAGTGATTCCTGAATTGTGCCCTGTGGCATGAAAAACTATGAATGATGTAAGTTCTTCGTTCGTTGTCACCTTAAAGGCATTGCGAGCATCCTGATCCATATTACCCACATTGGTCATGGAGATCGTTTGATGACTGTGCGCAGAAGCCAATTCAATTGAAGCTGGATTTGTCATGAATGTCTGTATGCGTGATCCATTTAATGGCCAATCACCCTCGGGATAAAAGTCGCAGTAAGTCCCAATCGCCAATGCAACAAGCTCACTTGGATTTCCGCCAACTAACGCTAATGCGTCATGTCGCCTCATAACAGACTCAGGGTGAATGTTTGTCACGGCCGAAACATTGAGATCCGGAAGCCCAATTTGATCGTAAAATGTCTCAAGCCCGTCCACAATGTCCTGCTGGTTTAGGGTTAGGGCATCGGGCAGAAAAAGTACATACACAGTTGGATCACCTTGATTTTCTGGCAGCTCACCAATACTTTCAGAGGTCTTCAAGTACAGCCGTTTCTCACCCGTCAACTCAACCGTCGTAAGTACGTCCAATTCATACACATAGTTGATTGGAGATCTATCCTCAATCAACTCGCCTTTCTCTCCGGTGATCGCCGGGAGATCCTCGCACTTGCCAATACTTCTGACAGTTCCTTTTATATCCGTCAAACCCACAACAATGGATGTCATGAAACTAACAATATCCTCATTCACGTCAACTATATCGCCCTGGATGTCAACTGTAATCTTTGCAGTTTGCTCCACGGGTCCCGATTGGGCTTGATAAGGCTCCACTGTAATGTCATCAAGTTCAAGTGGAATATACCCATCATCCAGTAAATCCTGGTGGATCATCTGCTTAATGCCACCCGGACTATTTCCGGAGCAAACCAAGTCAATAAATTCATTTGCCAAGTTCTGTGAGCATTGATCCGCTCCGTTCTCCTGCAGAAAAGAGGATGCGTCCAAAGCCGCTTTCTTATTTGCATCACTACTCCCAAGACAAAATCGTTCGCTGGTCGTTAATCCGAGAATATCATCCAAGTTCTGAATAACAAGATCGTACAATCCGGTAGAGTTGCTGACTCCACAATTCTCGTCAATAAGATCGCAGCCAGGAATAATGCCGCACTGAACAAATAATCGATAGCACTCCTCATAAGTCGGATTCCTGGTTTCGATCTCAATGCCACCTGACCCGCCCAACTCTTCATCGTCAGGTATCCCATTGCAATCCTCATCGATCTTGACGACAATGACAGTTTCACAGTAGGTTTCACCCGGTTCGCAAACTTCGATGTAACACGGTGGATCTTGTGTTGGCGTTCCTGCAGGAAAACCTCTTCCAGGAATGCCGAAGTTTCCTGACGGTCCCCACCAATAGTTGGTGAGCACCGTAGGAAGCTTAGACGTATTCAGAACCCCGCTACCCGTAACTCCAGTCAGAACTTCGTCGAAAACAATCTCCCAACAGATTTCTAGATCCAAATCCCTGTTGTCAGCATTATCAGCCAGTCCCAAGCTATCAAATGCCTCGAAGAATGCATATCGGCGCATGGTACCTTGAAACTCGCCTAATGTAGCAACCCCCTGTAAAAAATCGTTGCGAAAATCGGAGGTCATTGTATACTCCATTACAGCAGGGGCGGACAATTCCTCACCTACGAACTCTTCGACGACCACATTATAAAATGACATAGAGTCAGTGTCTCCAACTAGGATCGTGTATGTGTTGACGGTTCCCGTGTCGTTACTCACCTGATAGACATAGTCCAGGTGCAAGCTGTCATATCGCAGGAGCGTTCCGCCACTACGTATCCTGAGATCCGCAAAGTGACGTCTAATATGCTTGATAATGTGTGGGACTTGCTCTCTGCTTACCCAACTTGCACGGGAAGCTGACTCGGGTGGTCGCTCATTCTCCGTGTGTTCTTTAATGTCGGATTCAGGTACCGACAAACTGACAGAATCTTTGTTACAGGCCATAATGGCCATCGCTGTCAATGCAGCCGTTGTCAAAACAGCAAGAATTATTCTGTTCATCGCGATAGAGTTCTAATGATGATGGATCTCATTGAACGGGGCTTTGTATTCGGGCACAAGCGTTCAGTGGCCGCATGCGGCGCGATAGTCATTAGCATTAATGACGTTTGACCTACAGTTATATAATGAGGATGAGGACTAGTTGGGCCGTTTATTCAAAGGTTATCGGAGTGGTGAGATTAAAACAGAATCAGTTGTCCGTCTATTACTCAGGGCTCTAGATTTAACACTTTTCCCATCCCAAATCTATCCCTAGGGCAGTATTTGCCCTGTAATATTTTGATTGTCAAGCGAATAAAATCTTGCATTGGCCGGCAAATACACTTGAATTTAAGATTCTGCCCCTATGAATTGATCATGCACAATGCCGTTGGCAACAACAATTATTGATTGCCATAAATTGGCAATAGTGCACCGCGCATATTTGCTTCACCATCAAATTCTTCAAATTATGCAGCGACTTTTCAACGCACTCAAGCAACTCGGGTGGAACGACGAGTGGATTCAACATTTCACATCTGATGACCCCAAAACCAGGCTAAGCGACGCACAGTTGATCAAGAACATCCGGGACCATCAAGCCAGAGCGGCTCAAAGCCAGGGACACCAAAGAAGCCGTCCAGCGCGCCGTCGCGATCGAGCGGCAATTCTCGGACCTACGGGATTTCAGGAAGGTCAAGACACCGAATGGCCAAGTCGAGGAGGTTGCGCGTACCTGGCCACAAGCAGCTGACCGGAAAGTCGGCCACGACTACATCGCCGGTCTGATCCAGGAAAATGTGATGTGCAGGCTGACGGCCGGTGCCGCCTTAAGGAAGGACATGATGGCCCAGACAAACCACCCGGCGGCCGCCTCGTGGATGCCGTAGTACAGGACGCCTCCACCCCACATGACGATCATCCACAGACAGAAGGTGAAGAACAGGGTGACGGGAAGGATGTGAAAGGCGTGGGCAACATCTTTTGAATAGGACATCAATGATAAATCAAGTTACTGCATGTGGAGTTGAAAGCACTTTTGAAGGAAACCTTTATCGCCCGTCCTTACAAAGCGGGAGAGTTGCCACGGGCGAGGGAGCGTCTTTTTACAACATACTTTTCTATCCCAGTGTGCATTGGTAAAATCCCGGTCAGCTCTCCTGAGGAGTTCGAGGTGATTCGTGAGAAGATTGAGGCCGGCGGCTATCCATACCGGTCACCCGAGATCGATGACGGCTTCGTGCTCCTGTGGGCCGGTGATGAAGACACTCCGCCTCATGCAACAGGTGTCAAGCACAGTTTTCCCGCCCGGTGCTTCAATGATCTGGAATCCCTGGACACCTTCCTACGTGGCCGGCGCAAGACGGCCCGGCGATGCAAGAATGGCATCCTTCAGAAGGATCCAAGAACAGGAGAGGTCATTGCCGAGTATGAGACCGTCAAGGAAGCCGCCGAAGCGCTAGGGGTGCAGCCCATCAACATCTACAGGGCAGCAAATGAGTTCTGCTCCCTGAAGACTGCGTATGGGTTTGTGTGGGAGTATTGTGAGCCTGAATTATCTAGAATGCCAACTACCAAGTTGTAGAATCTTCCAGTCCAATGCACACCACCTAGTTGCTATTCCAGCTTTACAAGTTTGCCACGAGCAACTGGGATACCCTCGCTCCAAAGCTGATAGACGTATGTAGAAGCAGCCCGGTTGGACAGATCCACGGACACCTGTGTTGATCCGTACTCTATGCTTCTGGTAGCAATGATTCGACCACTCATGTCCTGAATAACCAATATCAAGTCTGCCAGATCCAGCTCTGCCAGATCGAATGTCACGATGTCCACAAAAGGATTTGGACTGACCGAAATACTCACCAGGTCGGATCTTGGGATTTGGGTTGGGGTTGTTACACATAATGTATCAACACAACCATCTGCCGAGATCTTGATCAGCCAGGCAAAGGACTTCGATACCGGCGCATTGACTTCGGTGTACCCGGCAGCAATGACACTGCCACTGGATAGCATTGTCATGCCGTGGAAATAGGAAAATGTGTGGTTGATTGAGTCATTCATCGGGGGGCGATGGACTTCCCAGAGGATCTCTCCATCCGCGGAGAGTTTATGAACACCGCCGCTGATGTACAGGTGGTCCCCGTCGTAAGCATTGATGTAGTTCCCTCCGGCAATCCAGGTGCCGTCAGGGCTTGGCAAAAGTTGAACGGGGAGATTCTCCCGAAAATTGGTTGGACTGATGTCCGTCTCCCAGAGAAGATTAAAATTGGTGTCACGATGCACCACCTTCACATGCCCACCCCAAACTCCTGGTTGCACGATCTCAAACCTCGTTGTCAGATACACCCATCCTGCAGGGGTGTTGTGCAACCCAGTAACAAGGGTCTCCTGGTTCACAGAGTCATTCTGCCAGCTCCACTGAATATCTCCTGCGGAATCGATGGCGGTGATCTGGGACCAAAAGCCCCATTGTTCGAGCGGTGTGATGGAACTATGATCCGTTCTTTTCACAATTCCCATCACGCACAGTGTGTCGTCCACGGGAATAAAGCTCGTCAGGGTTTCATTAAACTCAGGCTCCCCGTATCGCCATTCAGATTTAATCGTTCCGGATGAATCTGTTCGGATTATGAAAAGGTCGTTTTTGAAATCTAGATGCTGCTTCCATCCTCCAATCCAGTAATCTTCGTCCAGGCGAATTAGATGGTTCGGAGAAATTGCACGCACATTTGGGTCAGGGTACATCTCGGTGTATAAAATGCTATCCCCCCAGCTATCAACGGCCAGTATCATAAATACCTGACTCGAAATCCTGCCCGTAGAAATGTATCTGCCTTGGCCAGATGGAACAAGTGGTAAGCTGACCAGGCCAAGGATGTGTTGACCACTCGTATCGAAATACTCAATCTTGGAAATCAGATTTCCAGTGGTATCCATCTCGGCAATGAACAGCCCCCACTGTCCCAGGTTCGTATCAAGACACGCTCCATTCATCACCAAGGTGTCGTTGTTGTTAATCACGTTATAGAAAAGAGCATCAGGCCAACCAAAATCCAGTAGAGTATCCAGATGTGCCTGGGAACGCCCGCAAACAGAAAGTGTTGCCAAGCTTATCGCAAAGACAACCCTGACAACAAATTCCCGGTTTATCCTATTACTCATTGATTACAACCCTTCCTTGAAAAACCACATCCTGATCCCCATATCGATGGGTGATCATCGCAATATACATTCCAGGCGCGAGCAAGCACTTTTGATATTTGCTGTGGCAGTTTTACAAACAAAATCACTTAATCGCTATGAACCGACTGATGAACGCCCTCAAGCCACTCGGCTGGAACGACCAATAGATTGACCATTCACAACCGACGATCCGGACAGCGGATTAAGCGACGCGCAGCTTATCAAGAACATCCGGAGCCATCAAGCCAGGGCAGTTCAAAGCCAGGACACCAAAGAAGCGGTGCAGCGCGCCGTCGCGATCAGCGGCTGGCCCCTCACCTCCCTGAGGGAGCTTTTGAATAGCATCCGCGCAAAACACCAACCAAGGCACCAGTGAGTTCCTGATCGACCCACCATCCTTGTCAAATACGAGACATTTTGCATATCTTCAGACGACGTTTTATTCCGCCTATGAAGCTCCTATCCTCCTTGCTCATCGCTTGCGTGCTATCGACCGCAGCATGGGCCCAGCTCGCCGATGGATCGGTCGCCCCCAACTGGACGCTCACCGATATCGACGGCAACACGCACACACTGTACGACTACATTGACCAGGGCAAGACCGTGGTCCTGGATTTCGGTGCCACCTGGTGCGCGCCCTGCTGGAGTTACCACCAGTCCGGTGCACTGGACTATTTCTGGAATACAAAGGGCCCGAACGGCTCGGACGAGTCGATGGTCTTCTGGATCGAATCAGACCTGACCACCGGGTGGCAGGACCTGATCGGAGCGACCGGGGCATCCCAGGGTGACTGGGTGAGTTCCACGCCCTACCCGATCATCGATGTCACGACTTCCGCCGTCCCGGATGCCTACAACGTCAACTATTACCCGACGCTATACAAGGTCTGCACCGACTACAAGGTGTACGAGGTGGGACAGGTACCGGGCACGACGTGGGAAAACTGGATCCAGAGCTGCACCATGGAGGCCTCGCTGGTCAATGTGTGGGGAACGACCTGCTACGGATTCGGGCAGGGCGGTGCCGAGGTGACCGGCAGCGGTGGCTACGGCTCGATCTCCTACAGCTGGAGCAACGGTCAGAACGGGCCGATCCTGAACGGCGTGGAAGCCGGTAGTTTTACCTGCACCGCTGAAGACGCCAACGGCCGCGAGATCGTGATCGGGGGAATCCTGGTCGAAGGGCCGGGTACGCCGATCTCCATGACCAACTCCATGATCACCGACCTGCTGTGCTTTGGAGACCAGAGCGGCAGCATCAGTGTCACCGCGCAGGGCGGCAACGGAGGCTTTACCTACCAATGGAGCAATGGTGCCACCGGAGCGATCGCGTCCAATCTCCCGGGCGGCAGCTATGACGTCACCATCGTGGACGCCAATGGCTGTGACAGTGAACCCTATTCATTCTTTGTCAATGAACCGCCTCCGGTCGAGTTCACCTATACGGCTGTCGATGCGCATTGCGATCAGAACGACGGCATCATCTTCGTGGATCCCACCGGCGGCACCGGGCCATACGACCTGTTCGCCGATGGCGGGACAGTGAACAATGTGCTGTTTCAGGTAGATGATCTCTTTGGCGGCCTGTATACGCTCGATGTGGTTGATGCCAATGGTTGCGTCGAGACCCAGTCGATCAACATTGAGAACATCCCCGGACCAGAACTTTTCATGCCCGGAACACAGGAGATCACCTGCGCCAACCCAACGGTGGTGCTGGCACCCGAGGTGGAATATGAGAACCTCTTTGACCTGGTCTTCCAGTGGACGACCACGGATGGCAATATTGTGGAAGGCGCGTTCGACCAGCAATGCGTGGTCAGTCAACCGGGCACCTACCTGCTGACGGTTGAAGACGTGCTGTACGGCTGTACCGTTTTCGATCAGGTGGTGGTGACCGGTGATGTGGATATCCCGCAGGTGACCGCCGGTGAAGATCAGGCCCTGACGTGTGACAGCCAGTCACTCGTTGTCAGTGCCAGCATCAACAACTTACCCCAGGAATTCGTGATCGAATGGAGCACCGATTCCGGAAATATCGTTTCCGGTCAGGGCACGGCTGAGATCACCGTCGATGCACCCGGCGAATACGTGGTGCAGGTGATCAATACGGCCAACGGATGTGCCGGGCTGGACATCGTGGTGGTCCACGACGAGCGCTCCTACCCGGAGGCCGGCTTCATGTTTGAAAAAGATTTCCTGGCCGTCCAGTTTACCAGTGGGGCCACGGGCGACGACATTACCCATGCCTGGGACTTCGGAGATGGAACCCAATCCACGGAAGCCAACCCGCTCCATGTCTTTCCATTCACCGGGACCTATCACGTCTGCCTGACGGTCACGAATGGCTGCGGCAGTGCCGTGCATTGCTTCGACATCGACGTCGAACAGGAAGCCTCTGCCATCCAGATCAGCGCCACGGCACAGCATGTGACGTGTCACGGCGATGCCAACGGGTCGATCCAGATCGACGTGGTCGGAGGAACCGGGGTCTACACCTACGAGTGGATTGGCCCCAACGGATTCACCAGTGCCGGTGAAGATCTCACCGGCCTGCCTGCGGGCGCCTATATTCTGACGGTGCTTGACGATGGTGGCAACCAGACCCAGATCCAGGTGGTGATCACGGAGCCTGAACCGCTTTCACTGAGCATCGGGCAATCCCTGGGATTCATGGGGCCGGTACTCAGCGCATCGGTCAGCGGCGGCACGCCTGAATACAGCTATCTGTGGAGCAACGGTGCCACCACTCCCGTTCTGGAGAATGTCCCGTCGGGATCTTACACGGTGCAGGTCACGGATGCCAACGGCTGTCTCATCGGCTCGGAAACGATCCGGGTGATCAATCCCAACGACATTGCAGCGATCTCGGATGATTTCTATATCGAGGTATCGGGCAACCCGTCATCGCAGCCATTGACGATCCGCCTGGTCGGCACCACTGACAACCTTTCATCAGAAGTCAGCTACCGGATTGTCAATGTCGCGGGCCAGGTGATTGCTGCGGGACAATGGCATGGTGATCAGACCACCGTTGACCTGCGCGATCAAATGCCGGGGATCTACTTCCTGGTCTCGATGCACGCCGATGGGTTGATCAGCACTGAACGCATTTTCATACCCAACTGACGATTGACCAAACAATCTAATCAGGAGCCTGTCCGGTACCCTCCGGGCAGGCTTTTTTTTTGCGCTCTGCATGCCACGGGCGCTCCCATGCCGAGTTTCCTATCTTCACGTCAAACCATGCCGCGCACCGTGAGTGCAGACACCGTCAAGATCCATGACAGCTGGAAAAAAGTTCTCAAAGACGAGTTCTCGCAGCCCTATTTCCGTGAGATCACCTCGTTCATTCGCAATGAGATCCGCGCCGGCAAGACCATCTACCCGCCGGGCGGCCTGATCTTCAATGCGTTCAATTCGACGCCCTTCGATGCGGTCAAGGTGGTGATCATCGGTCAGGATCCATACCACCAACCGGGCCAGGCCATGGGGCTTTGCTTTTCGGTTCCGCGCGGGATTCCCATCCCGGCATCACTCAAGAATATTTACAAGGAACTGCATGCGGATGTCGGCATGGATATCCCTGAGCACGGTGACCTGACCTCGTGGGCGGCACAGGGTGTTTTCCTCCTCAACGCCATGCTGACTGTGGAGCGCGGCAAGGCCGGTGCACACCGCAATATCGGCTGGCAAACGTTCACCGATGCGGTGATCCGTACCCTGTCGGACCGCAAAGACGGGCTGATCTTTCTGCTGT
This sequence comes from Saprospiraceae bacterium, assembly GCA_033720735.1. GTDB lineage: Bacteria > Bacteroidota > Bacteroidia > Chitinophagales > Saprospiraceae > B8-G4. The sequence continues at coordinate 256 of JAWWBX010000120.1, read as the reverse complement.
GGGGCAATTTTGCAAAATCAAAGAAATCCCTGATCGACGAGATGAAGCACCATGTGATGGAAAGCGTACATCCCTCACCGCTCGCGGGTAATGGCTTTATGGGGTGCCGGCATTTTTCGCGCACCAACGAGCTCCTCGCCGGCCAGGGGCAATCACCTATCAACTGGTCTTTGTCATGAAGCCAACTGCCACTCCCGTATTGACCATTTGCATCGTGCTCGCGCTGGGGGTGATCCTCGGGGCGTTCGGAGCGCAT
>JAWWBX010000119.1:0-11431 GCA_033720735.1 Saprospiraceae bacterium | reverse complement strand
TGCTTTCTTGTTGGATCGCCCGACCCGTCCCCTGAGTTGGTGCAGGTCGCTGAGCCCGAACTGGTGCGCATTGTTGATAATGATGGTGTTGGCATTGGGGATGTCGAGGCCGGTCTCGATAATGTTGGTGCAGACCAGGACGTCGTAGGCGCGGTCAATAAAGCCGAGCAGGGTTTCTTCCAGGGTGCGCGATTCCATCTTGCCGTGCGCCATGGCAAAGTCGACGTCCGGGCAAAGCCGTTGCAGCATGCCCATCACTTCTGGTAGCGTCTTGACGCGGTTGTGGACAAAAAAGACCTGTCCGCCGCGGTTCACTTCGTAGTAGATGGCCTCCTTGACCAGCTCGTTGTTAAAGACGCGCCGCTCGGTGTGGATCGGCTGCCGGTTGGGTGGCGGGGTGCGGATGATCGAAAGGTCTCGGGCACCCAACAGCGAGAACTGCAGGGTCCGCGGGATCGGCGTGGCGGTCAGGGTCAGCGTGTCGACGTTGACTTTCAGCTCACGCAGGCGTTCCTTGGCCTTTACCCCGAACTTCTGCTCCTCATCCACGATCAGGAGACCGAGGTCCTTGAAGCCGACATCCTTGTTGAGCAGGCCGTGGGTGCCGATCACGATGTCGAGCTTGCCGTCCTTCAGCCGCTGGAAGATCTTGTTGCGCTGACCCTGCGTCTTGAAGCGATTGACATAGTCGATCTCCACGCCGAATGAGGCCAGCCGCTCCTTGAATGTCTGGTTGTGCTGCAGGGCCAGGATGGTGGTGGGCACGAGTACCGCCACTTGCTTGCCACCCATGACGGCCTTGAAGGCTGCGCGGATGGCGATCTCGGTCTTGCCGAATCCGACATCACCGCAGATCAGGCGGTCCATCGGGTAGGGCTTCATCATGTCTTCCTTGACGGCCTGCGTGGTGGTGATCTGATCGGGCGTGTCCTCATAGATAAAGGAGGCCTCCAACTCGTTTTGCAGATACCCGTCCGGCGGGAAGGCAAACCCCTTAGATTGCCTGCGTTGCGCGTAAAGCTTGATCAGGTTTTTGGCGATATCCTGCACCTTGCGCTTGGTCTTGCGCTTGAGGTTGGCCCACGCATCACCACCGAGTTTGCTCAGCGCCGGGGGCGTACCCTCCTTGCCCACGTACTTGCTGATCTTGTGGAGCGAATTGATGCTGATGTAGAGGATATCGTTGTTCTTGTAGATCAGGCGGACCGACTCCTGAGTGTGGCCATTGATCTCGATCTTTTCCAGTCCGGAATAGCGCCCGATCCCGTGATCGATGTGGGTCACGAAATCGCCGGGCACCAGGTCGCGGAGCATCTTGAGGTTGAGGGCCTGTTCGCGGGTAAACCCGCGCCGCAGCTTGTAGCGGTGGAAGCGCTCAAAGATCTGATGGTCGGTATAGCAGACAATTCCACCATTGCGGTCGACAAAGCCCGCGTGGATGGAAACAGGCACCGGGTGGAAGGACACCTTCGCCTCAAGGTCCTCGAAAATGCTGTAAAACCGCTCGATCTGCTTGGTGTTGTCCGTAAACAGATGGGTCGTCAATCCCTGCCGGTCATTGGACTGCAGAGTGCGGATGAGCAGGTCGAAATTCTTGTTGAAACTCGGCTGTGGTGTCGATCCGAACGCCACCTCGACCCCGGTGGGGATGCCGCCCTGTCGCTGCAGGAGCAGGTGGCGCTGCTCCAGGCTCGAGATCACCGCGCGCGTTGGCAGAAAGGCGTCATTGCGCAGGTAGCGCAGCAGGTCTTCGTCATCCTGGTCGAGATCTTTGAGTTCGATCGACATCGCCTTTTCGTACGCGATCTGAACGCGATCCAGCAGATGTTGCCAGTCGTAGACCCAGCAGACCGTCTGATCGGGCAGGACATCCTCAAAGTTGACCCGCTCGTCGATCACTTCATCCGAATTGATGTTGGGGATGACCGACAGGCTGTGGATCTCTTTCTTGGATAACTGTGTAAATGGATCGAAGGTGCGGATGCTCTCCACCTCGTCGTCGAACAGCTCGATCCGGTACGGCCATTCATTCCCGAAGGTGAAGATATCGATGATGCCGCCACGCACCGAGATCTGGCCCGGTTCGTAGACAAAATCGGTATGTGTAAATCCAAGGTCTACGAGTTGGGCGATGAGCCGATCCAGGTCAATCGTCTGCGAGCGAGTGATAGTGATCTTGCGCCTTGCCAATGCGCCGGGCGACACCACTTTTTCGATCAGGGCCTCCGGATAGGTGACGATGATGGCATGCTCCGTGTGATCACGTGCCAGGTGGTTGACCACTTCGGTGCGCTGCAGGGTATGCTGCGGGTTAAGCAGGTCGAATTGCAGCGGTCGTTTGAATGAATCGGGCAGAAAATGGATCGTCCTGCCCGGCAGCAAATTGCTGAGCGTATTAAAGGTGTAGGCTGCCGCCTCTTTATCGGTTGCGATGATCAAATGATGCCTGAATCCGCGTTGAAACAGTCCCGACAGGACAAAGGAATCCAGTGCTCCCGTCACACCACTCAGGAAGATGCGTTGTGGTCGGGGGCTGTTGAGGGTTTGTGCCAGCTGGCCAACACGTGCGTCGCCTGCGTAATGCTGCAGGAGACGGGTCAAATTCTCCACGGGCGCAAAGATAAACGCTTGTGGTAACAGGAAGGAGGGGGTGGTTGTTTATTCCTCGACGTTGGTCGGAATGACAAGTTCGGCTTTGCTCGGAATGACAAATTCGACTCCCCCGTTGTTACAGGGTAATTCCTCGGCTTTGCTCGGAATGACATATTCGACTCCCCGTTGTTACAGGGTTGCTCTTTGTCATTCCGAGTGAGCGGAGCGAGTCGAGGAATGAACGGGTGATCCCTCCACGTGATTTCGACCGGAGTGGAGAAATCTCCTCAACCACGCTACCTTTGCCCGCTACGTCCGCAACACATGTCAGCTCCATCCAGAGAAATCTACTTCCACGCCGGTTTCGGTAAGGTCGCGTCGACTTACCTGCAGCATCGCTTCTTTCCCCAACTGCAGCGGATCCGCTATATCCATCGCTCACAATACCACCGTATTCACGATGTGCTCGCTGAGGTTGAAGACCAGAAAGTGCTTATCTCCCGTGAGTTTGACCGGCAGATGGACCGCGAGGTACGGTCCTTCACCGAGCGGTACCCGGATACCCGTTTCTTTCTCATGATGCGGCAACACGACAGCTGGATCGCCTCGCAGTACCGGCGGTTTGTCAAGAACGGGATGTATTTGTCCTTTGACGAGTTCATCGACCTGGACAACGACCAGGGATTCTGGAAGATCGATGATATGACCTTCCTGCCGCGACTGCAGCTCATCGAGCGGATCACCGGGCGCCGGCCCGCGGTATTTCTCCATGATCAACTCAAGGATGATCCCTTTACGCTCTTCGACCAGATCGCTAAATATCTGGGTGCCACTTACCGACGAGAGGACATTTCACTGAAGCCTGTCCACCGCTCGTATTCGGAAAAGCAACTGAAGGTCATTCGGAAGTTCAGGCTGTACGATGAGGAGCCCGGCGGAGACATGCGCAAGCCGGGCGACTGGCTCAAACGGCGCTGGCGTTTCCTCGTATGCTACAGCATTCTCTATCCGGCGGCCCTGCTACCCGCAAGCTGGGCACCATCCGGGGATCTGATCCCGACATCTTCGCTTGAGCGGATCCGTGCGCATTTCGAAAGTGACTGGCAGGCGTGCAAGGCCTATGCGACCGAAGGTGCCGGCTTTCCGTCCTGAACCGTACTCTGCAATTCTCCTATCTTTCGCCCATGCCGATCAACAACGTGGAGATCAAGGCGCGCTGTACCAACCCGGATCAGGTGAGGCAGGTACTTCTCGGTACAGGAGCGCGTGCCGTGGGCACAGATCACCAGGTCGACACCTACTTCGTAGTACCCCGCGGGCGTCTCAAGTTGCGCGCAGGTCGTATCGAGAACAACCTGATCTTCTATCACCGGCCGGACCAGGCCGGGCCGAAGCACAGCGCGGTCCACCTTTACCCCGTACATGACCCTTCTGAATTGACCGCGCTGCTGGAGGCGGCACTGGACACACTGGTCGTCGTTGACAAGCAGCGAGAGATCTTCTTCATTGATCATGTCAAGTTCCACATCGATCAGGTCAAAGAACTGGGCAGCTTTGTCGAGATTGAAGTCATCGACCACACGGCGACACGTCCGCTGGCGGACCTGACCGATGAATGTGACGCGTTTATGCGCCTGCTCGGGATCAGCGAGACAGACCTGATCCACCATTCCTATAGCGACATGCTTCTGGAACGATGAGCGGGTCGGCATCATTCCCTGCGAAGGTGTTGTTATTCGGCGAATACACCGTGCTGTTCGGGGGGCGTGCGCTGGCGATCCCTGCGCCCCGCTGGTCCGGGCGGTTGGTGCAGGATAAATCGAACGATCCGGATCAGCGCCTTGCATCCTGGTTGGAGGACATGACGGAACGCCGGGTTTGGCCAGAGGCCGATCTGGCACGGTTCAGGAAGGATGTCGAAGCCGGCTTGCGTTTTGAATCCACCATCCCGGAAGGGTATGGGTTGGGGAGTTCCGGCGCGCTGTGTGCTGCTGCCTTCGGCCGCTACCGGAGCGGTGTGGCAAACGGTGACGTGACTGCCATGCGTGAGCTATTGGCAGCTATGGAGTCGTTCTTTCACGGCTCCAGTTCTGGGCTGGACCCGCTGGTATCTTACCTCTGCAAACCCGTACTGCGCGAAAGGGATCTTTACACGTCGATCGATATCCCGATCAGGGAGGCGGGGGCGCCATACATCTTTCTGGTCGATTCCGGCAGGCAGCGCAGCACGACGGAGTATGTGCAGTTGTTTATGTCGCTGGCGCTGGAAAGAGAGTTCAGACAAACCGTGTTGTCAACAATGCGGTCAGCTGCAGATCACGCGATTGCATTTCTCAGGGAGGGGCACTGGGATCTGTTTTGGGATCATGTAGCAGCATTGAGTCAGCTGCAGTTGAACCGCATGCAAGCCTTTATTCCGGATGTCATGGCCGATATCTGGAGATCACTCGATCCGCAGGAGGTCTGTCTCAAGTTATGCGGAGCCGGAGGAGGCGGGATGTTCCTTGGCTTTGCCCGGACACCGGATGCCATAGACAGAGCCCGCCAGATCCCCGGGTATGCGGAGATCAGCGAGCCTGTCTGATGATGTTCGCAGGATGTGTCATCTGGCTACTCCTGGTAAAATTTGAAATCTCCTTTGACGGTATGTGATTCTTCGATCCTTACCCCGTTGTCCCAGCGTTCGTGGATCATCACGCCTTCAAAATTGCCGAAGACCTCCGAGGGGATGTTCAGGCCGGCAAACCCACCGGAGCGGGTATTCAGCTTGGTGACATGCATGGAAAGTGTTTTTGAGATCAGATCAATGGTCTCGGAGGTGTTCACACCGTTCACAATGCCCATGCCGAACACTTCGTGGTCATCGGTCAGCTCTGTCAGACGTTTCTCGGCCGGGATGATGATCGACACGCTCAGGTTTTCCACCATGTCGTTGTAGGTCATGATCAGTACATCGGGAATGGCCGGATCACCGGAAGGTGAGATCACCGCCTGTGCCGGAAACTCCTCCATATTCCTGGCCTGGATCCGGAATTCGCCGTTCCATGACGGCCCGTTGACGCTGGCGTAGAAGTAACTGTCGACATGCGTGCCTTCCTTGCTGCATGCCGCGAGAAGCAGGGTGATGCACACTACTGCCAAAACTTGCACTGACTTCATAGGTATTTGATTTGTTCGCGATAAATCTATCAGTTGGATATCGTCCATACCAGTCCCGATTCACGGATGGTTGATCCCGGCTTATTGGTCGTGTTGCGTGCCCATCGTTGGCACGGACTCATGCGGCAATTCTCTATCTTGATTGCAAACTGTCAGCCAGCCATGAGAAAGCTTTCCATCAACCCCATTCCTGCGTGTATCTACGCCCTTCTTGCACTCCTTATCCTCTGTTGCGATGTGCCATCCCTTACTGCCCAGCCGGCGGACGTGGATCCGGAGGGCCCCGGCAAATGGTACGCGGGCATGGAATACCGCCTGGTGGGCCCGTTCCGCGGCGGACGTTCCTGCACGGTGACTGGGGTGCCGGGCAAACCCAATCTCTATTATTTCGGAGCGGTCGGTGGTGGCGTCTGGAAGACCGAGGACGGCGGGATGACCTACGAGAATATTTCGGACGGGTACTTCGGGGGGTCGATCGGGGCAGTGGCCGTGTCGGAATCGGATCCCAACATTATCTATGTCGGACAAGGCGAGAAAACAGTGCGTGGCAATGTATCGTCCGGCTTCGGAGTATGGAAGTCCGAGGATGCCGGGGACAGCTGGCGGTTTATCGGATTGAAAGAAACACGGCACATCGGCCGTATCCGCATCCATCCCGACAACCCCGACATCGTTTACGTGGCTGCGATGGGCAACCTGTGGAAGCCGACCAAAGGGCGTGGGGTGTACAAGTCCATCGACGGTGGGGAGACCTGGGAGCAGATCCTGTTTGTAAATGAAGATGCCGGAGCCGTCGACCTGGTCCTTGAGCCGGGCAATCCGCGTGTGGTCTACGCGAGCACCTGGAATGTGCGTCGCACGCCCTATGACTTCTCAAGTGGTGGGCCGGGATCAGATCTGTGGAAAAGCACGGACTCTGGCAAGACCTGGACAAAGCTGACCGAGCGGCCGGGCATGCCCGGCGCACCGCGTGGTATCATCGGGGTGTCGGTGTCACCCGTCAATCCCGACCGGGTCTACGCGTTGATCGAAGCCGAAGAAGGCGGTTGCTTCCGTTCTGACGATGGCGGCAAGACCTGGCGCCGTACCAGCCGCAACCGCGCGCTCCGGAGCCGGGCATGGTACTATACCCGCATCATCGCCGACACGCAGGACGAAGACAAGGTCTTTGTAATGAATGTCTCCTACGCAGAGTCGACCGACGGCGGTGAGAATTGGGAACTGAAACGAGCCCCGCACGGCGACCACCACGACCTGTGGATTGATCCCGCCAACAACCAGCGCATGATCATCGCCGATGACGGTGGCGCCCAGATCTCGAACGATGGCGGGGAGAACTGGACCACCTACCACAACCAGCCGACCGCCCAGTTCTATCGCGTGACGACCGACGACGTGTTTCCGTATCGGATCTACGGTGCCCAGCAGGACAACTCATCGATCCGGATTGCCCATCGGAGCAGTGGCAATGCGATCACAGAAGATGACTGGGAGGTGACCGCCGGCGGCGAGAGTGCCTACCACGCCATTGATCCAAACAACCCGGATATCGTTTACGGTGGGAACTACAAGGGCTACCTCTACCGCTACGACCACAGCACCGGGCAACGGCGGTCGATCAACGTCTGGCCGCTCAATCCCGCCGGCTCCGGGGTCGAGGTGATGAAGTACCGTTTCAACTGGAACTTTCCGGTGGCGTTCTCAAAACACGAGCCGGAGAAGCTGTACGCGTTTTCCAACCACGTGCACGTCACAACTAACGAGGGACAGACCTGGCAGACCATCAGCCCGGACCTGACGCGGAATGATCCGGCAACGCAGAAATCATCCGGCGGCCCGATCACCCAGGACAACACCGGGGTCGAGTACTACGCCAATCTATTCACGGTCATGGAAAGCCCGCACGAGGCCGGCGTCTGGTGGACGGGCTCAGACGATGGCATGATCCATCTGACACGGGACAACTGTCAGACGTGGCAAGAGGTGACACCGAAACAAGCTCCCAAATGGATCATGTGGAACAGCATTGATCCGCATCCCTCGAAACCCGGCGGTGCCTACCTGGCCGGGACGATGTACAAGAGCGGCGACTACCAGCCCTATCTCTACAAGACGACCGATTATGGCAAGACATGGACGCAGATCACCAGGGGGATCGACCCCTTGCACTTTACCCGGGTGGTGCGTGCCGACCCCAAGCGCGAGGGACTGCTCTATGCCGGCACCGAGTATGGCATGTACATCTCCTTTGACGATGGTGCCAGCTGGGAGTCCTTTCAGCTCAACCTGCCGATGACCCCGATCACAGATCTGCAGGTCAAGAACGACAACCTGGTGGTTGCGACCCAGGGACGGAGCTTCTGGATCATCGACGACCTCACCCCGCTGCATCAGTGGAGTGGTAAGCTGGCGGCAGGCGAATGGCACCTGTTCGAGCCCATGCCCACGTACCGCATCCGAACCAGCGGGTGGGGTGGCGGCAACAGTCTGCTCAATGGCGAGAACCATCCCAACGGGGTGATGATCCACTACTACCTGTCACAAGAAGACATGGCCGGCGAGTTGCAGCTGCTGGAAGACGACGGCGATCTGATCAAATCCTTTAAAACCGGTGACCGGCGCAACGGCCTGCAAAATGAGGCCGGCCTCAACCGCTTTGTCTGGAACATGCGCTATCCTGATGCGGTATCGTTTGAGGGGCTGGTCCTGTATTCAGCCAACACACGCGGGCCGGTCGCGCCTCCCGGGGAGTACCGGGCACGCATGATCGTCGGACAGGACACGATGGAGCATTCATTTGTGATCCTCAAAGACCCGCGGATCAAGAGCACGGATGCCGACCTGCAGGCACAGTTCGAATTCCTGATCGAGGTCCGGGACAAGCTGTCTGAGGCGCATCAGGCGGTGATCGATATCCGCGCCATGTACGAGGACCTGGATTATCTGCAAAAGAAACTCAAGGATCAGCCAGGTGCGGAAGGCATTGTCGAGGCCTGTGAGGCGTTGCGTGCCGCCATGCGGGAGATCGAAACAACCATTCACGAGACGCGCAACGAAGCACGCCAGGACCCGCTCAATTTTGGCATCAAGCTCAACAATCACCTGGCCTACCTGGCCACCCATGAGTCAGCCGGCGATTTCCGTCCCACCGACCAGGGGGTGGCGTTCAAAGAGGAGGTGAGTGCCCAGATCGATGCCGAACTGGCGAAACTGGAGTCGGTCTGGCAGGAGCACTTGCCAGGAATCAACCGGATGATCCGGGAGAGCGGGATTGAGTTTGTGGTTCCCCTCAGTGCAAAGAAGAAAAAGGTCAGGCCCTGATCATTGGTCATCTCCTGAGCAATTCTGGTCGAGGACCCACGGCTGAAGCCGTGGGCTCATTCGGTGGTAGTGCCAATCACAAACCAGCCCACGGCTTCAGCCGTGGGTCTACATACCCGTGATCAATATGAAACCGTTTCAACGGTTTCCGACCCTGCACTACCGCACGAGGATCAGAAACCCGTATCCATCCAACGCGATCTGGGCATCCACTGCCACCGGCATATCGGTGAAGGCATTTTTCCAGCCACCACCCTGCAGCTGCGCCGGCACCGCAAACTGTCGCGATTGCCCACGCACGTTGACGATGACGAGCATTTCTTCTGCCAGGTAGCTTCTGCTGAAACACGCGACATCCTCAGTCGAATGGTCTGTGACCGTACCGCGCCGCGCGACGATCGATGAGGTGTAGACATCCATGAGTTCTTCGTAGGCCAGCCGCAGGTCAGGATGAGCATTCCAATCGATGGGATCGTTGGAGAAGAAAGGCAGGTTGGCTGTGCGTCCCACCTCCTGGCTGCCATAAATGAGCGGCACGCCGCCCATGAAGGTGGTGATCACCGATGCGGCGAGTGCACCGTCAGCACCGTTGAACAGGGTCATGGGCGTGGCATCCCAGGCCGACTCGTCGTGATTGGTGGTAAACCGGAGCTTGTGGCGACCGGCCGGGATCTGGCTGTATTCCGACTGGTGCGTCGTGAAGAGGCCGGTCGCCGGCTGGCCCGAGAAGACGCCCTTGACGCGCCCGTACCAGTCCCACCCGAAGTCGAGATGAAATCCCGCATCAAAATGATCGCCCCGCGCACCCTCTGCCAGGAACAGCAGATTCCGTCCGGGAAGATCGGTGAGCGAATCCAGCGCCTGCTCCCAGAAATCGAACGGCACGAAATCGGCCGCGTCGCAACGGAACCCGTCGACATTAGCTTCGTACACCCAGTACGTCATCGCATCGATCATGGCGAGGCGCATCTCCGGATGACCGAAATCGAGGTCAGCAACATCCTGCCAGTTGGTCCCCGGCGGATGGATGATGTTGCCGTTGCCGTCCTGTGTGTACCAGTCGGCGTTGCTGATCCACGGATGGTCCCAGGCCGTGTGATTGGCGACCCAGTCCAGAATCACGATTATGTCGCGGGCGTGGGCGGCGTCGGTCAGCGCACGCAGGTCATCCAGTGTGCCGTACTCGGAACCGACCTTCTTGTAGTCCTGCACGGAGTACGGCGAGTTGACCGAGTTGATCTGCCCGATCGGATGAATGGGCATCAGCCAGATGACGTTGACACCCAGGGCTGCGATCTCGTCGATCCGCTCGGTCACTCCCTGCAGGTTGCCGTTGGGGAAGGCGCGGATGTTGACCTCGTACATGACGATGTTCTCGATGAGTGGGATGGAAGCTATCGGTGTGCCGTATTGCTCGTATCTGGAGTCGTTGCCGGGTGGGGTGACGGGGTCGGTACCGCAGGAGAGGAAAAGAAGGCCGATGATGAAGACGGCGATCAGCTGGACATTGCGCATGGGTACAAAGATGAGAAGTCCAAAGGTCAAATCTCAAATAACAAATATCAAAGGGGAGGATATCCGTCATTTGGACGATCGTGTCACAAAACTAGATTTTGATAAACCGATGCACCAACCTTCCTGAAGAAGTGTCTATGGTCAGGAAGTAGATGCCGGAGTGAAGTGTGCTAAACTAACGTTGGTTTTGGTACAGAATGGGCCGCACGGGGGTACATGGCACAAACTGACGGCATATCCATTTCGAAGCAGGCTACACGCTTCCTTTGGACTTTGGTATTTGATATTTGTCATTTGGACTTTAAGTCCTCAACTCCCGGCTTTTCGATACTTCTCAAACCACCCGGTGCCCCGACCCTAAAGGGAGCCAGGGATTCATATGAGGTCATCCTCAACTCCCCGCCTTCCTGTACTTTTCAAACCAACCAGTGATATACTGCACCTTGGCGATCAGCTGGCTCGGCTTGTTGGCAATGCCGTGGCTGGCACCAGGGATGCGCACCATGGCCGCATCGACATTGTTGAGCTTGAGGCCGGCGTAAAACTGCTCGGTCTCGCTCATCGGTGTCCGCCAGTCCTCCTCGCCGGTCAGCAGCATGGTCGGGGTGGTGACGTTGCCGACGTAGGAGATCGGTGACCGCTTCATGTAGTGTTCCATGTGCTCCCACGGCGGCCCGGGAAACCAGTATTTGTAAAAGAACCCCGGGTTGTCGGCATTCAAGACGAAGCTGTACCAGTTGATCACCGGCTTGGCGACAACAGCCGCGCGGAAGCGGTTGGTATGACCCACGATCCAGCTGGTCAGCACGCCACCGCCGCTGCCGCCGGTCACATAGAGCTGGTT
>JAWWBX010000118.1:0-11626 GCA_033720735.1 Saprospiraceae bacterium | reverse complement strand
GGATGTTCATGGCAGAGCCTGTCACCCCGGTAGACTGAATGATATGTGCTCCGGCAACCCTCCCTTGCAGGGCCTGGAGTAGAGTCGCCTTGGCAGCTCCCTCATACACATCAGAGTCTACGGATTCTACCGCCGTTGTCAGTGCTCTCCGCGTCGAGGTTCCAAATCCGATGATCTGCACTTCGTCCAGTTCGGTTAGCTCCTCGGACATGGTTACATTGATGACCTCCTGTGCTCCGATGGGAATATGCCTGGTGAGAAATCCGGTATAACTGATAGTTAAAACGCTGTCTGTCGGAGCGACTTCAATTTCATACGTGCCATTGGTGTCAGTGGCCGTACCCTTCCCGCTGCGCTGGGCCACGATGTTGGCCCCGATCAATGGTGTCCCTGACGCATCGGAAACTGTACCCCGGACAAGTCGCTGCGCATCCACCTTTCCGGGGCAGAAGAATGGTGCCACTACCAGGAACATGAAGAGTGTCTTCGTGTGGATTGCAGTGGCAGCAATACTGCTAGTGTGCCTGGTTCTCATGGAGTTGTCCGGTTATATTGGCAAAATGTATAAATACGGTCCGAAATACAACAATGAGACAAGGCGTGGAACAATAGCAAGGGCATTGCAACAATAGGACAAGCCCGGTTGTAAGCCAGAAGCTGCAACAATGGACAGACGGGCCCCGGGAAATACCGCTGGTTCATGGCGGGGCCCAACGATCATCATATTACTTGTATTATTTGCGATTCCACGACCAGAGATCAGTTTTGGCCACAATCGCATCTGTTGCAATCAAGTATATCTGCTTGTTGCGACTCATTGTTGCAAATCCCTGACTATTGTTGCACTGGCTGGATTTGCTGGCTTAAACCCGTAATTTTTTGGAGTAAATCCGATCCACGATGAAAAAGAGGACACTTCTTTGTTTGGCCATCATCACAGGAATGGGGCTGGCCACGCTGATAGCGCAACAATTGCCGGTCGCCAAAGCGGTACATGTATCGAAGGATTCCATGGCGCCACCGGACATTATTCCGCTCCGCGGAGAATTGCTGGAATTTGATGCCAACCCGAATGTGTATCCGGCGGAACCTGTCAGTACGCGAAGACTTCCTTCCAATCTCAAAGTGGTGACCCTGGGGAAAAACGGTGTGCCCGGTCCCAGGACCGTTGAGGCGAAATTCAAAAAGATCCCGGTGCGCAGTTCTGCGTCCGTTGCGATTGAAGATCCGCAGGCGGCACGTGACGCGCTGTATACGATCAGATACCTCGCGGAAGATGAAGGCATGCAACAGGCTACCATCACCAGCCTCCTGGAGGACAGCCGGGGCCATCTCTGGGTCGCTGCTGATCAGGGTTACGCTGTCTGTCGCTATGACGGTGAGCGTGTCACCTGTTTTGGCGAGGAAGAGGGCTTCCCGCTCACCTGGGGGATCCGCAACATGCTGGAAGATCGACAGGGCCGTATCTGGTTTAGTGGTGAGGGGGGCGTCTGTTATTACGATGGCCAGTACTTCTGGCTCTACGATCGCTATGGGTCGGACGACTGGGATAAACAATGGGATAATTACGCAAGTGGAGTCATGGAAGATCGCCATGGCAATATCTGGTTTTGTTATGCAGGCGTATATCGCTACTCCGGCAACGAGTTTACGATCTACGACCCGAAGGTCTTCCCGGGGGCAGGTGGTCTGATTGAAGACCGCCACGGGCACATTTGGTTGGGAGGAAATGGCGTGATGAGGTTTGACGGGGAACAGGTTGTCTACATCACGGATGATGATGGTCTGATCGATAACCGTATCGGCGCGGCAAAGGAAACCGCTACCGGTGAGATCTGGTTTGGCTCTGGAGGATCTAACATTGGCGATGCAAGAGGAGTGTCGAGATTCATTCCTGATCCGGAACAAAATGGCATTCCCACGGGCACCCTGATCAATTACACGACCGAAAGCGGACTCAGTGGAGACAGAATTACGGACATGGCCGAGGATGCCCATGGACGGCTTTGGATCTCGACCTGGGGCCACGGTATTACACGCTTTGATCCCGGGCCGTCAAACGGGCAGGGTGACCGGTTTGTGCATTTCGGCACTGCCGAAGGGGTAGATGATAAACAGCTGTCCCTTCTGGCTGGCCGCGATCATGTCCTCTGGACAGGAATGAATGGCGGAGGTCTCAGTCAAATCGTGCTCTCCGGGCTCACATCCCTGTCGACCCCTCAGTCACCTATCGGGGAACAGTGGATCACGGCAATCGCAGAAGATAGCGCAGGTCACATCTGGATGGCCCCATCCTACGGTGGCCTGATCAGGTTCGACGGCGAGACATTCCAGCTGATCGGCCCGGACAACGGGATTCCAAACGGATGGATCAAGTCAATCGACGTTGACAAAGAGGGCAACATCTGGATGGCTATGCGGGACAATGGATGTGTGAAATTCGACGGAAAGCAATTCTTTCGCTATGATGTAGCACAGGGTCTTGATCGCCGGGCCTTACATGGGGTCTTCATCGACCGGGATGGGATCGCGTGGATGTCCGGCTACAGATTTGTGCCGTATCCCGATGGTGTTGTCTACCGGTTCGACCCGTCGACATCGGAGCTGTCGCACTATTCAGTTGTACAAGATAACGCCCGCATCAATGGAGCAGATATTTACCAGGATCGCGACGGCATGATCTGGATTGGGGGACTGAACTGCGTGGCAACCTACAATGCTGAGCTGGACCAGATGGAGGTGTTTGCCATCTTCGACAATATCCAGAGCCACCAGAGGATGCCTTACTTCGTTGAAGATGAACACGGCAATCTCTGGGTGGCCAGGACGCCTCCCGGCCTAACCATTGAGGCGGACAGGTTCGTCCAGCTCAAGGCGGACGGGAAATTGCTGGAAGGTGATTTTCCTGTGATGGACAAAGGAGTACACTGGCCCGACGTATTCATCAATCGATTGACCCTGGATGCGGACGGCCATGTGTGGTTTAGCAGCACATCGGGCGTATTCGGTTGTGACTGTGATCTGCGCGCCATGGCCAGCGGAGAAGCCAATTGGGTCAACCTTACCAGGGGTGACGGCTTGAAAGGAGATAAAGTTGGAGGGCTGTTTGCTGATGCGCAGAACCGTCTTTGGATAGATCACCTAGTCATGGGTATGACTGTGCTGCATCTGGAGGAATTCGAGTTCCCGGACCAGGCCCCACCGGGTATCGGTCTGATCGACATAGAGATTGGAGGAAAGCATATGGATTTTCAGTTCATTTCCGAAGATTCGCTGGCCCGCATTGAACACCCGCTGGCACAGGCATATGACTCCTTGGCACCCTTTTCCAGTTTACCGGTTGACCCGCATTTGCCTTACGATCACAATCACCTGACGTTTCATTTCTCGGCGCCCGATTGGTCTGCACCACATACCATCGAGTACAGTTACATGCTCGAAGGTCTTGAAGATAGCTGGAGTGTTCCAAGTGCGGAGTCCAAAGCAGATTATCGCCAGATCCCCCATGGCACCTATACCTTCAAGGTGCGGGCGAAAGGGGCAGGCAATGTATGGAGTACGCCGTCTGAGTACACGTTCCGCATTCTTCCGCCCTGGTGGCTGACCCCCTGGGCTTATGCATTGTACGCCCTGGTGATCGTGGGGTCCATTGGCGGTTACATCATGCGGTTGCAGCGCAGGATCAGGAAGAAGCAGGAGCAGCTTGAACGCGAGCAATACCTGAACCGGGAGTTGCGCGAGTTGAACATTGCCACCACGCGGTTTGTGCCCAAGGACTTCATCAGCATCCTGGACAAGAAGAGCCTGAAGGAACTACACCTGGGAGACCAGACCGACACCACCATGACGGTATTGTTTGCGGACATCCGCGGATATACCCTGTTGTCGGAGAGTATGACCCCGGAAGAAAACTTCAGGTTCATCAATGCCTACGTAGGGCGCATGGGGCCCATCATCAAGGAGCACGGCGGATTTATCTGCCAGTACTATGGAGACGGGATCATGGCGCTTTTCAAGGAAGATCATCACAAGGCGATCCAGGCTGCCGTACAAATGCAAAAGACGCTCGACCAGTACAACGCCGAGCGATTGATCGCGGACCGCAAGCCAGTAAACATCGGTATCGGGTTGAATACAGGACACCTCATGCTCGGAGTGATCGGCGATCAGACCCGGTACGATACCAGCGTCATTTCCGATGCGGTCAATACGGCCTCCCGCCTGGAAGGGCTGACCAAGATCTTCGGAGCGCAGATCATCGTCAGTGAAAAGACCCTGCGCGAGATCCAGGAATTGGACAATGTTGAGGACGAAGCCGAATACTTGAGTTCATTCCGCTTTCTCGGGAAGGTACGTGTGAAAGGCAAGGACCGGGTGCTGAAGATCTACGAAGTGTTTGATGGTGAGTCAGTCGTCATCCAGGAGCACAAACGGAAGACCAAAACGGCCTTTGAGGAGGCAATCCGCCACTACTTCGACCGGGATTTCGGAAAGGCCGCCAATATCCTGAAAGACATTGTGGAGCAATCGCCTGACGACGTGGCGGCCCAGTACTACATGGACCGGTCGGTCCAGTTCATCGTGGACGGGGTAGAGGAAAGCTGGAGCGGGGTCGAAGAAATTGTAAGCAAATGAGTCCGGGGAAGTTTCTTGCGAAGGTTTGTGGTACAATGTTGGAGAGCAGGGCACTTTTGATGTTGCTCTGCCTGAATGGTTGCATTGTCTCACTTGTGGCCGAGGTAGTGCAGCCTGTCATTTCTCAGATCGATATCATGGAGGAGTCCGTCAACTTCAGTCGCTTGGGGGAAGAGGATTACCGCAATACGCTACCATTCGGTGACCGGTTGCTGAACGCGTTTGACACGATCCTTCCGTTCAGTAATACTCCCGACGGGCTGGAACTTCCCCATAACCTGAACACAATCACCGTCCACTTTGCTTTCCCTGACTGGCATTCACCACACAAGGTGCAGTATGCGTATCTCCTTGAGGGCCGTGACCAGATGTGGAGTAAGCCATCGGAAGAACCCTTCGTCATGCTGCGGGATCTGTCGGCAGGCACGTATGCCTTCCGGGTCAAAGCCCGCGACGGATCAGCAGGCTGGTCCCGGCCGACGTCATTTCACATTGTCATCCGCAAAGCATGGTGGGCGACGGGATGGGCCAAAGCGGGGCTGATCCTGATCGTGCTGGTTCTGGTGGCATTGCTTCTGCGCTACCGGGAACAACGCAGGAGCGAGATGCGGGAAATGCGGCGGCTGCTGGAGACGTATCGGAATTCTTCACTGCTTTCCATTGCCTCCAAAGAAGGTCCTGACGACGAGGATGGTTTTCTGCGCCTGATCAATCATACCCTCGAAGAGCATCTGAGCGACGAGAATTTCGGGATCGCCGAACTCTGCGAACTGCTCAATATCAGCAGGACGCAGCTACCTCGCAAACTCAAGAAGCGGACGGGACTATCAACATCTCATTACATCCGGTTCTTGCGATTGCAGATGGCAAAGGAATTGTTGGGTGATCAGACCCTCAATGTCTCGGAAGTCGCCTTTGCAGTAGGGTTTAGCAATGCAGCCTATTTCTCCCGGGTGTTCAAGGCGCAGTATGGTATGTCACCCAGTGAGGCTCGTCAAGAACTGCATAAATAGGCCACTTTCGCTTTCAAAAAAAGCGACTGAACTCTAATCAGTTGAATATCCTGACGACCAATTCGTACAGTCAGGATCCGTCGGGATCGGTCCACTCAGGACCTGTCTCGTCCTGAAACAAAAAAGAGATTGAACATCAATCTGTTCAATCTCTCCCAATCTTTCGAATCTTTCTCAATCTCTCAACGTGCCCACCCTTCGATGCCTCAGGGCAGGCTCGAGGACTTTCAGGTGTTCTCCGTTTTCCCGGCGACCAGAAACAAAAAAAGAGACTGAACAATACTCTGTCCAATCTCTCTTCATCTTTCACAATCTTTCTCAATCTCTCAACGTGCCCACGAGAGGACTCGAACCTCCACGCCCTAAACGAGCACTAGGTCCTGAACCTAGCGTGTCTACCAATTCCACCACGTGGGCATTGCAGTATGTATTTTGGGGAACGCAAAGATGAGATATTTTTCACTCCGAGCCAATAGCCGACTCCGTTTTGCGCTCGGAGATCTCGGATGCCGGCGGATCGTACAGTTTGCTGTAATACTCGGCAGCCATGCGATCCGAATCAAACATCGGCACGACATCACGCATGCTCTGACGCACGAGCTTCCACCAGGCTTTCTTGTTGTAGTAGGTCGGCAGGGCTTCTTCCTGGAGAATGCGGTGCAAGGCCTTCATATCCAGCCAGTCCTGCTGGTGCTCAGGTAGTTCCGGATTCACCTCCGGGATCACGTAGGCATTGGCGCCGTCGATGGCAAATTCCGGGATCCAGCCGTCGTTGGTCGAGAAATTGATCGCCCCGTTCATGGCCGCCGTCATCCCGCTGGTGCCGGAGGCCTCGCGTGTGATGCGCGGTGTATTGAGCCAGAGGTCGGCGCCACCTTTCAGCAGTCGCGACAATTTCAGCTCGTAGCCGGTGAGGACGGCGCAGTTGGGGTACTGTTTGCTCGTCTCGATGAGTTTGTTGAAGGTGCCGATTGCCCCACCGTCCATCGGGTAGGGTTTACCGGCCCAGATCATCTGAACGGGCTGGTCGGTATTGCGCATGATGGCGTCAAACACCTGCAGGTCCTTGGTGATCAGGTCGGCCCGCTTATAGGGCGCAAAACGCCGGGCCCACACGATCGTGCATACATCGGACTTGAAATGCTTGCCGCACTGGTCAGCCACGACATCAAACAATGCCTGCTTGGCACGGGCCTTGGCGCGGAAGAACACCGACTTCTCGTTCTTTTTGACAGCCTTGTACATCTCCTTGTCAGCCCAGTATTCCTGGTTCTGGGCGTTGGTGATCGACAGGATCGGGCAGATATCGTTGTGAAAACTCCACATGTTGCGGGCCACTTCACCGTGCATCCGCGAGACCCCATTAGCCAGACGGGAGAGATGGAGCGCATTCAGAGTTTGATTGAATGCGCCGTTGTCCACGATGGCAAGGTTTCGCACTTCTTCGATCGTCCGGTCACCAAAGAAGCTCATGTGGTGGAGCATGTTAACGTCGTGCACCTCGTTGCCGGCAGGGATCGGGGTATGCGTGGTAAACACCAGTCGTTCGCGGACCGCCGTGATATCGCCGTGCTCGCGTAGCAGCTCATAGGCGCCGGGCAGGGCGTGCGCCTCATTAAAATGATAGATGTCGGCGTTCCATCCCAGCCTCTTGATCAGTTTGACACCACCGACGCCGAGTACGATGTACTGCGCGATCTTGGTCGCGACGTTGCTGTCATACAAGCGGTGCGTGATCGTGCGGGCGAGATAGTCGTTTTCCGGCACATCGGTCGACAGCAGGAACAAGGGTGCCGTTCCAAACACCTCGGGAGGCAGGTACCAGACCTTGACCTTGACGTCGTGGCTATTGACCTTGACATCCAGAACGATCCCGGTGTCTTCGAGGAAATTGTACAACTTCTCCTGGAAGAGTACACCCATGCTTTGGTCAGGTTGCCGTACCTGATCGTAGTAGCCGTATTTCCACAGCATGCCGATGCCGATAAAGTTCTGCCGCAGATCGTGCGCACTGCGCAGGTGTGATCCTGCGAGGTAGCCGAGTCCGCCGGAATAGATCTTGAGCGACTGGTCGATGGCAAACTCCATACAGAAGTAGGCGACGGCCTTGGCATACGGACGGGCGATGGGATAGGGGTGTTTGAACGGTTGTGTCATAGCCTCTTTCGCATTTGTGTATTGTGCGAAAGGCGCAAAGATTATAAAATCTTTAATACTTGCTCACCAGTCGGGTAAGCTCAATGTAGATGAGAAGCGCTGTGGTGGGCGAGCACGAAATATGTTAGAAGTTCGTAATGTCATCGTATATCTACGATATACTTCGCCATCATCACTTACTTTGCATCGATGCAGGCGCGCTTCGGACTGATCGGCTATCCGCTGGGACACAGCTTTTCGCAGGCCTACTTTACCGATAAATTTCATCAGGAGGGGGTCACGGCCTCCTATACCAACTTCCCACTGCCATCGCTCGAAGCGGTGGATCGCTTGCGCAATATGCCGGGTCTGATCGGTCTCAATGTCACCATTCCGTACAAGGAGCAGATCATGCCGTTGCTCGATCGGATCGACGACAGTGCACGTGCCGTTGGAGCGGTCAATACGATCTTGTGTGGGGAGGGGTGGATCGGCTACAATACCGACATCGAAGGGGTACGCGGAACACTTGCCGGCTGGCTTCCTTCCACAGTCACGAGCGCACTGATCCTGGGAACCGGCGGAGCAGCCCGCGCCGTGCGGTATGTGCTAAAGCAACTGAATATCCACACCAGCATGGTCTCCAGGTCCGTGGGCAAAGGCAATCTGACCTATGCCCAACTGGATGCCGGGGTGCTGGCACAACATGTATTGATCGTCAACACGACACCCCTGGGGACGTTTCCGGCAGTTGACCGTTGCCCCGACCTCCCGTATCATTTCCTGGGGCCGGATCACTACCTCTTCGACCTGGTTTATAATCCTGAGAAAACGCTATTTTTGAAACGCGGCGAAGAGCACGGTGCACACATTCAAAACGGGCTTCAGATGCTGCATATCCAGGCCGACCGCGCATGGGAAATTTGGAAACCACATCTCAAGACGGGCACATGACAGATCCTGAGCCAGGGACGGTCGTGGATTTTTCCAATACCGAGATTGCCTTTCTCAACAAGTCCAATAAAGAGCTGAAGAAAACCGCCCGGTTGTTCCGGATGATGAACAACCAGTTTCTGGTCGATGTCACTTCCCGTCTCGGCCTGTGGGCAACCAGGTTCAACCTCCCCCTGTCGGGCAGGATCATCGAAAACACGATCTTCTATCTCTTTTGCGGTGGAAAATCACTGCTGGAGTGCCAGCCGGTGATTGACAAGCTTTACAAGTACAAGACGCTTACCGTCCTGGACTATGGGGCGGAGGGCAAAACCACCGAGGAAGAGCTGGATGGTGCGCTCAGAGAGATCCTGCGCGCAGTCGAGTTTGCGGCTTCCAATGCCAGTGTGCCGGTGGTGAGCACCAAGCCCACCGCCCTGGCCGACAATGCCCTGCTCATCAAATGGCAGTCCGGAACCCCTTTCAACGAACAAGAGCGGCAGGCGTTCGGTCGGGTGATGGATCGACTCGACACGCTATGCGGCAGGGCCCGTGAACTGGGGGTCAAGGTGTTTGTCGATGCTGAGGAAAGCTGGATGCAGGATACCATCGATTACATGGTAGAGGAGATGATGCAGAAGTACAATACAGAAGGGGTCTGTGTCTACAATACCTATCAGCTCTACCGGCACGACAAGTTGGCAAACTTGCAGGAAGCATTTGAGCGTGCGCGATCCAAAGGTTACGTGCTCGGCGCCAAGATGGTGCGCGGTGCATACATGGAAAAGGAGCGTAAGCGCGCTGAAGAGCACGGGTATCCGTCGCCGATCCAGCCAGACAAAGCCGCCACCGACCGCGACTACAATGCCGCGATTCGCTTCTGCGTCGACAACTATCTACACCTGGCTTCATGCAATGCCTCGCATAATCTTGAGAGTAATCTTCTGCAGGCAGAACTGATCGCGCAAAAAGACCTGCCGCGTGGACACCCACACCTCAATTTTTGCCAGCTGCTCGGCATGAGTGATTACATTACGTTCAACCTTTCGGAAGCCGGATTCAACGTCGCTAAGTATGTGGTCTACGGTCCTGTGAAAGAGGTGGTGCCTTATCTCATCCGTCGTGCTGAGGAAAACACGGCGATCACCGGTGAAATGAGCCGTGAGCTGAAATTGATCATGAAGGAGATGCGGCGGCGCGGCCTTTAGCCTCCGGCTCATGCCAGATACCTGGATATACGCGTGGATCCTGCTGGCGCTGCTGCTCATTCCGGTGCAGTTGCGCATCCCGGCACCATACGGCCGGCACGCCAGGCCCGGGTGGGGACTTACGATTCCAGCCCGTGCCGGATGGATCATCATGGAATCGGTGGCGTTGATCGCGTTCACCTGGTGGTATCTCGCCGGCGGGAAATGGACCGAGGTCACGATCCTGATCGCCACTTTGTTTGCAGCACACTATATCCACCGCAGTGTGATCTATCCATTACAGATGCGGCCGTCAGGGCGTCGCATCCCGGTATTGATCGTGGCGTTTGCAATTCTCTTCAACACGGTCAATGGATTTCTGAATGGGGATTACCTGGGCACTTCTGGAGCGCAATATCCGATGACGTATTTCGGTGATCTCCGCTTTATGGCAGGGATCGGTTTGTTTGTCATCGGTGCGGTGGTCAACATACATGCAGACTACCGCTTGATCGCTTTGCGCAAGAACGGGGAAGGCAGATATCAGATTCCCACCGGTGGATTGTTCAGGTGGGTGTCTTGTCCGAACCACTTTGGCGAGATCGTGGAGTGGACAGGCTTTGCGATCATGTGCTGGAATCTGCCGGCAGTGGCTTTTGCGGTCTGGACCGCTTCCAATCTGATCCCGCGAGCGGTACATCACCATCGTTGGTACCGGCAGACGTTTAATGGTTACCCCCGGGGCAGGAAGGCCGTGATCCCGTTTGTCTTGTAGTCATGCGGGCACAGGTCAATGGGTGGTGCTCTGTGGTGTCTGTTTTGGCGTGGAAATTATAAGTACCTGGAAAACAAGGTTGATACACATAACAAAAAGTATGATGTCATCGTATATCTACGATATACTCACAACATCCCTTGAGCCTCGTCACCGCCGCAGACCAGCAGTCATTGACATCGCCGACAGGCAGTTGTAAAGGGCCACGAGATCTGGGTGATCTTTCTTCCCCACCACCTTCTCATGGCTGCCGTGTCGGCAACTATGTACACAGAAGTTCCGGAAAGTGGGAGTCACCTCCCCGGTAGATTGCCTGACACCAGTCTAGCATCACTCCGGATTCATCGAATGAATCGGGTGGATGCCCGGCCAATGAATATCTTTGCGCTGAAACATTCAATATCCATTGATTAAACAGTACTAGCAATGAAAAAACTGATCCTGCTACTGGCGGTGACCACATTTGCCCTGCAAATACCGACAGCACAAAATGTTGATGAAATCCTCTCTCAATACTTCGAGAACATGGGCGGGCTGGAGAAGCTGAAAGCCATGGACTCGCGGAAGATGCACGCCACGATGAGCATGGGCGGCATGGAGTTTTCCGGAACGATCGTAGAGAAAGAACCAAATATGCAGCGCGTGGATGTCGACATCCAGGGCATGAAACTGGTGCAGGCGTATGACGGCGAGACGGCCTGGACGATCAATCCATTTGCCACCGGCACCGAGCCGCAGAAAATGCCCGATGCAGAGGCCGAACAAATGGTCAAACAGCAGTTTGAAGATCCGTTTATCGACTACGCCAAAAAGGGACATACGGTCGAGTACGAAGGCACCGAGGAAGTAGAAGGCGCACAGTGTCACAAGCTGAAACTGACCAAAGACAACGGAGATGTCGAGTACTACTTCTTCGACTCAGAGTACTACATCCCGATCATGATGCG
>JAWWBX010000117.1:0-11775 GCA_033720735.1 Saprospiraceae bacterium | reverse complement strand
CCAAATCGCTGCGCAGTGGGCAGGAGGGTATCGACATTTCGGAATTTGAAAGGGGCATTTACGTTTTGGAGGTCCATGGCAAGACGGGCACATCCGTCCACAAGCTGATCATCCACTGACGATCAACCCTGAAGCAGAGCTACGCACGCTTCAGGGTAAACCCTCTACTCTGAAGAAACCATGTATCATGCGGCTTCAGTTCTGAACTACTTCCTAGACCACCTGAAGCAGAGCTGCGCACGCTTCAAGGTAAACCCTCTTCTCTGAAAGTTTCAAGCAACATGAGTCTCAATGCTCTTTTCCCTGGGGAGGTCTTGAAGTACTTTTCACGACGAATGGCATCCTTCTGATTCAAATAATATTCACAGAAGATCAGCTGCAAGGGTCTTCGATGTGAAGTACTCCGTACTCGCCCTTCTTTGTGCTGAGCCAACCTCCTTTGAAGATTCTTCGTGAATCCTGCATACAACTGACCATCTTTCTCCGAATACAGAACGTAAACGCAATAGGGTAACATGAGAAGTGGTTTATGGTGGAATACCTGGCTAAACAAAGAAAGCCATACAAGTTTGCACTTGCATGGCTTCCAGTATATCATTGGCAGACCTACATGGCCTGCCATGAAGTGTGGCGCGCAACAGCGCGGCTCTACTTCATGGCGCCCCCTCAAGGACTTGAACCTTGGACCTACGGATTAACAGTCCGCCGCTCTAACCAGCTGAGCTAAGGAGGCGTGTTGTCAGCATCCAATTGACGAATGCTGTGTATCACTTCAGTCGTCTCCGCTGATCCAACTTCGGAAAAGCGGATCGCAAATTTAGGACATTCGCCTGATTTTGCAAGGGTCCGCGAAAGAACTGATCTCAGCAGTCCCACCCTGTTCGTAGCCTCAGCTCCATGATTTCTTCACGTTTCTTCATGAAATCATCATTGCCTGCCATCTGGAAGTTCGACACAGGGCATCGGTGCGGGTGAGCGAAACTGAGTCACGATTTCCTCATCCAGCATCGCCACCCGGCATCCTGCCCGGGGCACCCAATCCAGCCAGGGTGCTCTGACCATTGAGAAGAACACCCCGGCAGGATAATTTTTGGTAGATTCACCCAGGATCATCTGCTAAGAACGACATGTTGTACCCACACCAGGCAAGTTGCAATGATATGTGCCACCTTCCGCACTGCAACCGCCTCCTATGACCGATCAAACACATCGCAAACTGTGCGCTGTTCTGTTTGCTGATATTGCGGGGTATACTGCGCAAATGCAAAAGGACGAAACTGTCGCACGCGCACAGATCACGCGCTTTCGTCAGGAGATCGACACCAAGGTGAATGCCCAGGGTGGTGAGATCATCAACTTTTATGGCGATGGCTGCGTGTGCATCTTTGAGAGCTCAGTCAATGCCGTCACCTGCGCCCAAAAGCTCCAGGAATCGTTCGTTGCAACTGCAATCCCCGTGCGCATTGGCATCCACAGCGGCGATGTGTATTTCGAAGCATCCAATGTCTACGGTGACAGTGTCAATATTGCTGCGCGCATCGAAAGCCTGGCCACGCCGGGGTCGGTGCTTTTCTCAGAGCGCGTCAGACATGATATCAAAAACCAGAGTGGCCTTGAAATCGTACCGCTAGGCAGATTCGATTTCAAGAATGTGGAAGAGCCCCTAGAGATTTTCGCACTGGGAGGACGGGGCCTTGTTATACCCGAGGATCTTGCAGGAGCAGCAACGGGCTCAATGCAGCCCACGCGGACCGGAAGATCCTCGTGGCCCAACCGGATCCTGATTGGAGTGTCCTTGCTGGCGGTTGCTCTCATCCTGGGTCGCGGCATCTTCAACAGCATGGCAGGCGAGGCTCGTGCTGATGATGAACGATCAGTCTTTGCCATTCTTGATTTTGAGAATAGCACGGGAGACCCGCAATTCGATATCGTGTCGGAAATGGCAGCGAACCGGATCGTGCACGGGATCACGCAAAATGACATTGCCAGCGTGGTCACCAACGAGGCCGTGGACATGTACAAGAATGTGATGCTCAGTGCGTCCAGGCCGATGGACGAACTGGACTGGTTGCATGCCGAGATGTCTGTGGATCAGGCGGTCAGGGGCAGCATTTATCTGGATAATGGCGAATTGATCTTTGAATCGATCATCGTTGATGCCCGCACCAAGGAAATCGTCAAGGGTCTTCCGGAGGTGCGCTGTTCTCCGGCAGAGCCACTGCAGGGTATCGAGGAGTTGAGGCAAGTTGTCCTGGGAGCGCTGGCCGCAAGAAAAGATGAAGCATTGAATTTGTCCCTGGAAACGCAGCCTCCCAAATTCGAAGCGTACAGGCAATTGCTCCTGGCTAAAGCAGCGGATGATCCCGAGCGTGAATTACAACACCTGGTGCAATCCATCATACTTGACTCAAACTACTTTGAGCCCAAGGTCCTGCTGATCGCCTACTACTACAACCAGGGCGATTTTGCCCAGGCCGATTCCATGCTGGCCAGCATTTCGGAAGGACTCAGTGATGCAGATATCCGGCAGAAAAACCTGCTCAATTTTTACGAAGCACTGCTTGCTGGAAAGAATAATCTGATCTACCGGTTTATGCACCGCGAGTTGGAGTATGCGCCCTTCGATCTGCTCACCAACCGGACAGTGCTGATCGCAGCATTGGAGTTTATCTATGACCTCGATCGCGCTCGTGAGATCTATCATGCCATTCCGGATCACAACATGGACTTTGCAAGCTGTTCCGAATGTCGCATCCGGCTGTATCTCAAAATGTACATGGAGCTCGAGCTCGGCAATCGGCAAAAGGCGATCCGTGCCGGTCAAATCCTCCTGAAGAACAACGGCGAAAGGTGGGTGGGGCGATTATTGACCAGGGCCTACGTCGAACTGGATAGCACTCAGGCCATTGAGAAACTCATCAGCAGGCTCACCACAACCACCGATCTTTATACTCCGTTTGATTTGCTGATCGCCACAGCCCGGGAATATGCTTCCGTGGGGAATCTTGAAAAATCGAGAACCTACGCAGCAAGGGCCCTGACGCAGGTCACTCCAGAAACCGAGCTATGGCGCCAGGGTGAAGCGCGGTACCTGTCCGGAGACATTCACGGTGCCGTGTCACAACTGGAAGCGGCTGTACATGAGGACCCGGAAAATCTGGGTGCCTGGGCATTACTCGCCGGTCTCGCGCTGCTCAACAACGATACAGACCAGGCAAACACCTGCATCGCAACGATGGAAAGTATGCGTGGTCCCTACCAGTATGGTGATGTGGACTACTCCCTGGCACAAGCATATGGCCTGGCAGGTGACCGCGAAAAAGCCGTATCGCATTTAAAGGCATCTATTGCCCAGGGACAGCGGAACGGATTCTTTCAGTTTCAAAACGACTATATCTTCCACCCGCTGATCTCAAAGGAAGAGCTGCGCGAAATCATGAAATATTGGCTTTAGACATTAGCTTATGGACTAAAAGGACACAAAGTGCACCTCCTTCACCTCGTCCTCGTTATTCGAACTGACCGCCCTTTCAACCCACCAATACCTCAAAGACATCGATCTTCTCATTCTTGCCCTTGATCAGCACCTTGCCATACGGCCGGGTGTTGACGTGGCTATGTACCTGATCATAGATCGAGCGGCTGATGAAGATGGTATTGGGCCGGTCTACGGTCAGTGATTCGATGCGTTTGGCGGTAATCACAGGGCTCCCGGTAATGGAGTACTCCAGTTTGTGTTGCGAACCCAGATTGCCGGCAATGACCGGACCATAATTAATCCCGATCCCCACAGTGATCTCAAGGTTGAGTTTCTTTTTCAGGCTCTGATTGATGGACTTGAGGTTGTCGATCATGGCGAGGGCACACCGGACCGATGAGAGTTCCGGTTTTGCAATGGGTAATGGCGCTCCGAACGCGACGAAGATCTCGTCTCCCGTAAATTCATTGATCTCTCCGCCATATTCAATAATGACTTCCGACATTCCGGTATAAAACGTATTGAGCAACTCCACGACCTGGTCAGGGCTTAATTGCTCAGCGATCGCGGTGAATCCCCTGATATCGCAGAAGAGCAGGGCTACCTCCAGTTCTTCACCCGCCCTGATATCAACATTATCCTCGGACAAGGCTTTATCGATGATTGCTTCAGGGACATACTTTTTGAAAAGTGCCAGAGTCTTATTCTGATGCGCGACGAGTCGATTCAATTTCTCGTTGGTCTTCTGCAGTTCCATAAGGCGGTTGCGGGCCACCTGCATGGCCTCCTGCAACTGCATTTCCGTGCGCACAATCTGACTTACTTCCTTCTGAACGGCCAAATACTGGTACATCTCACCACGGGCGTCGCGTACGGGCGTAATAGACCATTCCATGTGGAAGGGGCTGCCATCCCTTCTGTAATTGACGGTCCGGCCGGTCCAGCTTTCCCCCCTGGACAGCTTGTCGCGCAGGTCGGCAAAAATGCTGTGATCGGTCTTCGGCCCCTGCAGGACGCGGGGACTCTTGCCGATGACCTCCTCGCGCGTCCAGCCAGTCATCTTCTCAAAGGCCGGATTGACATAGATAATATGCGGTCCGGGTGCATCGAGCCGGGTGTCCGTGATCAGAACACTTTCACTCATTGATTCGAGTAAAACGGCAGCATCAATCTGCGCTGGCGGCATACCAGAGGTTTGTGCCAAAGATACATGAAACAGTAGCTGAAATTGATTCCGGAGGATGTTTCGCAGGGGATCCGGTACGACCCTCATGGTATTCGTCTGCACGCGAAAATGATATCTTCATAACATGAAGCACACCTTATTGCAGGCAACGTTGATCATCCTGGCAATATGGATGGCCTTTCTCCCGGGATGTACGTCAACAGACAGCAAGACATCTCAGCTGTCAACTGAACCGGATGAGTTCAGAGTACTCGAAGAAAACACGATCATCAACCTGTACGACGCTTTTGGTCATGACAAGCCTGGCTTGCAGAAGGATTTTGGCTTCTCGTGTATCCTCAAATTCAGGGGGCAGACCATTTTGTTCGATGCGGGTTCGAATGCTGACATTTTTCGTCAGAATGTGGAGGCGCTGAACATCGACCTGCGCGAAATTGATTTTGTTGTGGCTTCGCACGCGCACTTCGATCACATCAATGGCTTTGATCATTTGCTGGAGGTGCACCCGGAGGTGCCCATCTATTTCCCGTTCGATTTCTTTTGGGGTGCCAACGTTCCGTTCAACCTGGCCGGCGCGGAGGCCTCGGTGGCGGATTCCCTGCAGCCGGAGATGCGGTACTTTGACGGCGATTTTGCCTCTTATTCCTTCAATCAGACCGGCCGTTTCTGGAATGCAAATATTGAATTTGTGCGGGAGAATACGGAAATCTCGGAGGGGATCACACTCATCACCACCGCATCCCCCTACCTGGGCTATTTCAATAAGTATCCTTCACTCAGGCAGGAGGGCACAGCGACGTCAGATGGTGATGATGCCACAGCCAATTTTATTGAATTGCAGGAATTATCCTTGTCGTTGCGCACGGATGACGGGGAGGTGGTGATCGTAGGATGTTCACACAGTACCGTCGAAACCATCATTGCAGCGACCAGGGCGCAAACCGAAAACGACATTTCGCTGGTCTACGGCGGATACCACTTACTCCCGTATGCGCGCAGTGATCTCCAATCCCTGGCAGTGCGGCTACAGGAAGAACATGGGGTGCAGCGTGTTGCACCGGCGCATTGCACAGGGCATCTGGCGTTCAGGATACTGAAAACGCAATTCGGCCAGGACTATCTCTTTGCGGGATTGGGCGAGGTGACCGCGTTTTGATAGGTAACGTTTGACCTACAGCTCATTTTCATCCGTCCAGCCCCCTGCCTCCACAGTGACGACGGTGTCGCAGGTGACCTTGTGTGTGAAGTAGGGCATATTCTGGCCTGCTTTAAAACCTCCTCCCCACAATCAGTCTCACCCGTGTATGCCTGATCTGTGTTCTGAGTCCGTCAGTCTTCTCGATCCCTGGTAAATGCAGGCCGCGCAACCCGACGAAGAATTCAGAGCGGTTGTACAGGATCGAGGCGACAAATCTCAATCTGGGCCCAATAACAATCTTGCTGCGGTGGTTGTCCTGATCCAGCACGCGATAGGCAACATACCTGAACTCGATACCGCCGCTTGCCAGCGCATTCAGTGACCAGTATCCACGCACCAACGAACCAGCATAGCCACCTCCCAGTCCGGCCCGGTAGCTGCGGTAGCGGTTGATGCGAAATCCCGGCTTGCGTTCCAGAGGAATCAGGACACTGTCTGCAGTGAATGCCTGGTAATGCAATGGTGCCGATATGATCCATGACCCGGCGCTCTTTTTCTGGCGAGCAACGAACTGGATCGCCGAGCCGAGTGAGAACCGATCGTGATTCAAGACGTAATGACCAGCAACTGCGCAGTAGTACATCCGACTGCCCGCATGAAATCCCCGGGGCTGGTTGGGCAGATCCGTGAGGCTTTCAAAGCCCCGGATATACTGGAGCGTGCCCTGCAGGTAAAACTTTTCGGGGAACACATTAAAATTGAATCCAAAGGCTTTTGATCGCCCGGCATCCGACTCGTTGAATGACCAGAGCGGCACTGATACCGACAACCCCAGCTTTTTGTGCCTGACCCGCAATCCGACCCCCTGGCTGCTGTTCTGCATCAGGACGCCGTCCGTCACGGCACTGCTGAAGGTCAGCCTGAAGTCCTTATAAGTCGTGTAGGCCGCGATGGTGGTAGTGGCCGAAAACTGATGAATGTACGCAGTGTCGATCTGCGCTCCCGAGACACCAGTGATCAGGGTCAGGCAGCATGCCAGCCAACAGATGCGCAATCCCGGCGATACGCCCATCACTCTTACTTCCTCAACAAGAAGAACAGCGTGATCACGCTGGCCACCGATCCGGTGCAAAACAGCAGCAGAGCCAACGGGGCGTCGATCTGGGCCCACAGGAACCGGATCGAAATCGTCTGCGTGTTTTGCAGGACGACAATCACGGTACAAAGGAGCAGGAGAAGATTGATCAGGATCCGGAAGGCCAGGAAGGATCGTTTGAGCTTGGGCGTTGCACTCTTCATCGGAAGTGAGGTATTCTTGAAAGCATTCGAACAGATTAAAGGTAATGGTTCATATCCGCCAAACCCTGCTGCGATGGCAGATCCTGCAACAGAGCGAGTGCATTGCCCTCGTCCCATCCAGCAGCGGAATGCCAGCATCCTCTGACATGCGTTGTGTGGAGGTGAATCTGAGCTAACCCCGTCGACTGTATTTTCCGGCGTGGAACGGTCCTGATATTGATTGCATATCTTAAGGGTAACATCCAAATCACTCTCCCAATGAAACTGCTTACCGCAATTCTCCTTGCCGGCATCTTCAACTGCGCATGGAACGACACCCACGCGAACAATGTGCAAATTGCCAACCTCGTGCTCACCGGCCAGGATACGGTGAACAACACATATCAGATCCAGTTTGACCTGACATGGGAAAACTCCTGGCGGACCTCCACCTTTGAAAGCAATTGGGACGCGGTCTGGGTGTTTGCCAAGTACCGGTTGGCTCCTGCCGGGGACTGGCATCACTGTATGCTGGATACCAGTGGGACAGTTGCTGCTTCTGGCAGCACCGTGTCATTGCCCGAAGACATGGATGTCGTCACCAGCCTCCCGATCTGGCTGGGCGCATTTGTGTACCGGGAGAGTGATGGGATTGGAGACGTCAGTTATACCGGGCTTGAATTGAGATGGAACTACGGCGCCAACGGGATTGACGACTTTGACGTGGTAGACATCAGCATGTTTGCCATCGAAATGGTCTATATCCCTGAAGGGCCCTTCTACCTGGGTGATGGATCTGTCAGCAATATTGAAGGACAGTTTGATCACGAATTTTCCGGAAATCCGTATTTCGTTGCTTCCGAGGCCGCCTTCGACGTTGGAGGCAATGCGCCTGCCAACCAGTTGACAACGAATAACGGGACTGGCATGTCAATACCTGACGATTTTGCTGTTGATCTAATGACATACGTCGTCCCTGCAGAATATCCCAAAGGATATGCGGCATTTTACATCATGAAGTATGAAATGAGTCAGGGTCAATACACAGACTTTCTGAATCATTTAACCCAGCAACAAGCAAGCAACCGCTATGCTGACGAATATGGTAATGCGCGTTATACGATTGACTCGATCAGCACGCTGCAGGAAAACACTTATGCGGTAACCGCCCCTGATTGGCCATGCGGCTGGTTGAATTGGGATGACGCCAGTGCCTACGCTGACTGGGCAGCGCTGAGACCGCTGACAGAACTTGAATATGAAAAGGCGGCGCGCGGTCCTCTGAGCCCTGCCACCCACGAGTTTGCCTGGGGGACGCCTTTTATTCATACGTCAGGGTATGCGACCATCAACGACAGTTCTGCCACGGAAGTGATCACCAATCCCGGGTCGGGGACGGGTAACGCCAACTTCTTCCCCACGGGTGGCGGTGTCTTATATCGCTGTGGGATCTTTGCCGCGAGCGCGTTATCGCCAGTCAGGGACGAAACCGGCAGCAGCTATTACGGGGTGATGGAGATGTCCGGCAACCTGATGGAGATCTATGTCACGATCGGATCCGCTGCGGGCAGGCAGTTTGTCGGTGTTTCTGGAGATGGTGAACTCGACATGGCAGGCGATGATGATGCCGGGTGGCCAGGAGAAGATGGGACTGGTGCGACACCTGTGGCATGGAGAGGAGGTTCTTATAATGACAACATACCCCGACGACTTGAAACCTCCAACCGCTTGAATGGCGCCGCTGGCAATGCCGGGGTGCTGGCGAGAGGGGCCAATGTAAGCGTCCGGTTGGGTCGGGCCAGCCAATAATGCAACAATGCGATCATGCAATGCAAATGTGCCTCGGACTGGCGCGTTGTGCTTCCCGCACAAAATTCTGAAGACTGATGAATCGAACTCTAAAGACTCTCCCATGAACTGGCTGATCGGACTCCTCCTTGCTGGCATCTTCCATATCGTCTTGAACGATGCACACGCCAACAATGTGCAAATTACCAACCTTGTGCTCACCGGCCAGGATACGGTCAATGATACCTATCAGGTCCAGTTTGACCTGACTTGGGAAAACTCCTGGCGGACATCCAACTTTGAAAGCAACTGGGATGCGGTCTGGGTGTTTGTCAAATACCGGTTGGCACCGGCCAGTGACTGGCATCACTGCATACTGGACACCAATGGTGTGGTGACTGCTACGGGCAGCGCCGTATCGATCCCATTGGAGTTTGATGGCGGCGGCAACCCGATCGGGCGGGGGGCTTTTGTGTACCGGGACAGCGACGGCGTCGGCAATGTCAGTTTCACGGGCCTGGCATTGAGATGGCACTATGCCGCCAACGGGATTGATGACTTTGACGTGGTAGACATCAGCATGTTTGCCATCGAAATGGTCCATATTCCCGAAAACGCTTTCTACCTGGGTGATGGATCCGTCAACAATCTTGCCGGACAGTTTGATCATGAATTTTCTGGGAATCCGTATTTCGTTGATTCCGAGGGATCCTTGATGGTCGGTGGTAACGCTCCGTCAGGTCAACTCACTTCAAATAACGGCACGGGCATGCTCATCCTGGACGATTTTGCTGTTGACCTCACCACGTACGTGGTTCCGAATGAATACCCCAAAGGATTCGCGGCTTTCTACCTGATGAAGTACGAAATGAGCCAGGGTCAGTACACTGATTTTCTCAATCATCTGACACAACAACAAGCGAGCAATCGTTTTCCCGATCAGTACGGCAACGAGGGATTTACGATCGACTCCGTCAGTACGCTGCAGGAAAACACCTATTCCGTCACGGCGCCCGACCGTCCGTGCGGCTGGTTGAATTGGGACGATGCCAGCGCATATGCCGACTGGGCCGCTCTGCGACCTTTGACAGAATTCGAGTATGAAAAGGCTGCACGCGGTCCCTTGAGTCCGGCGAGCCACGAGTTTGCCTGGGGCACGCCATTTATTCACACTTCCGGATATGCGATTATCAATGACAGCTCAGCCACTGAAATGATCACAAATCCGGGGCCGGGAACGGGTAACGCCAATCTGATCCTTACCAGTGGCGGTACGCCCTATCGCTGCGGGATCTTTGCCGCGAGCGCATTATCACCCACCCGGGACGAAACCGGCAGCAGTTATTACGGGGTAATGGAAATGTCCGGCAACCTGATGGAGATCTATGTGTCCGTCGGGACCAGTGCGGGGCGACAGTTCAACGGGGCTACCGGAGACGGTGAACTCGATGCAGCCGGTGATGACAATGCCGGGTGGCCCGGGGAAGTGGCCGGAACCGCACCGGAAGGATGGCGTGGAGGGTCCTACATCAACTTTGAGGACAGACTTGAAACGTCAAACCGTGCCAGTGCAGCAGTGGGCAATGCAGGCCTGCAACCGAGATTTGGTAACGTAACGGTCCGCCTGGGCCGCAGCAGCCAATAGATGAAGTCACGTATTGGTCGATCACGATGGAAGTGGTACCTGGTTTTGGTCCTGGTGATGTCCGCAGGACGCGATGTCTCCGGTCAGAACAACGGAATCTTTCCGGGAGGGCCCGGGGAAGGGAGTGATGTGATCCAGTTCCATCAATCTCCATCTAGTGTGATCCAGCTGGGCGGCAGTGGATCAGGCTATACCTCGCTCTCTTTTTATCAAACCACGAATCACGATCCCTACTATGGCGGGGACGGGGACGGGAGCAATCAGGCGTACTTCGCCGGAGTCGGGCACAATTCGGTGTTTGGTGGCGGGTCGCATGACGGATATGTTGCCCGGCAATATGATCTGCAAAACCAAAATAGCGTGTTTCAGGGCGGATTGGCAGACGGAAGTGCAAACCGCAAGCACTACTTTCCAACAAGTAATGTGATCTTTCCTGGCGGCGAGGGCGACGGGACAGATCAGGCCATTCATCGAACACAGGTAAACAGTCTCATCTATTTCGGAGGGGCCTACGACGGCACCGTGCTGGCCAGATATGTCTCGCCGACCAACAGTCTTGTCTTTACCGGCGGAATGGGATCGGGAGCCGTCCACTGGCACCTGGCCGGAATCCTCAACGGCCCGATTTTCTCTGGTGGTGCAGCGGATGGCGCAGCCCGGGATTTTTACTTTGAGAAGTACTGGACCGGCAACGAGAGCATCTCCTGGCTCAATCCGGGGAACTGGTCAGACCAGCAGATCCCGACAAAGATCCAGCACGTGATCATCCCGGCAGGGAGACCCCGCTATCCGCACTTGGGGAATGGTATCCTTGGGATTCAAAGTGCTTTATCCACTACATTCGAGGGACGCGGTATCCGGATCGAGAATAGCGCCCTGCTCCATGCCGGCCCAGGAACGCAAATTTTGATGGACGGCCGGATAGATGTGGCTGGCTCGATGATCATTCTCAACATGACCCCCATGGCGCTGCAGAATCTCGAGCGGGGCTTCTTGCTTATCAGGTCCGGCGCCCAGGTGGTTGTCGGTAATCAATAAGGAAGTAAGACTGGAATACGGGTAACTGCACAAAGGAGATTGTGACATCTAAGTGGTGCCCCAGATTCAAATGCAAGACCACTTCGACCTGCGACTGCAGCGCCACACCTGCCGTTACGACTCGAGTTGCGACTTCAATTCCAGCATAAAGAGCCGGTTCTGCTTGCGCGCATACCGTTTCATGACCGGTGCCAGCAGCCGCATCGGAAAGGGCAGGCGTACTT
>JAWWBX010000116.1:0-11783 GCA_033720735.1 Saprospiraceae bacterium | reverse complement strand
CATTCCCCTTCATGGATTCGCTCAGACGGGTGTCGTTGTATTCACGCAGGATGACGTCCAGGCCCATGTCGTCGGCGATCTGGTTGAGGGTTTTCCTTTTGACGATGCGCGATCGCATCTTGGTCAGAAATCCCTCGGTGCCGTTGGGGTATTTCTTGAACAGGTATTCGGCGACGACCGTACTGAGGATGGCATCGCCCAGAAACTCGAGGCGTTCGTTACTGCGTAATGGCGATGACTTTTCCTGACTGGAGGACTTATGGTGGAACGCGAGCTTGAAGATGTTGAGGTTGGCAGGGACGAAACCGATGATCGGCGTCATTCTCCGCGCGAGATGCCTGTCTTTGGCCCAGTACAGATTGTATAGCTTCCGTATCGCGATCAATCGATCAGATTTCTTTGAAAATCACTGATGCATTATGGCCCCCAAAGCCAAATGTATTGCTCAATGCTGCCCGCACGGTTCTGCTCTGGGCAGTATTGAAAGTGAAGTTCAAATTGCTGTCGATTTCGGGATCGTCCGAAAAGTGGTTGATCGTGGGCGGTACAAAGTTAAAATTAATTGCCAGAATCGAGGCGATCGCTTCAATGGCGCCTGCAGCGCCCAGCAGATGTCCGGTCATGGACTTGGTAGATGAGATATTGAGCTTGTACGCGTGGTCTCCAAATACGGATTTGATCGCCTTCACCTCTGAAATGTCGCCGAGCGGTGTGGAGGTGCCGTGCACGTTGATATAGTCGATCTCCTCGACACGCATGCCGGCATCAGCCAACGCCAGTTCCATGACCTTGCGGGCGCCCAGGCCCTCCGGATGTGGTGCGGTGATGTGGTGTGCATCGGCTGTCATGGCCGTGCCCGCTACCTCGGCGTAGATCCGCGCTCCTCTTGCCCGGGCATGTTCGTATGATTCCAGGACCAACGCGCCAGCGCCTTCTCCAAGTACAAAGCCGTCGCGCTCAAGATCGAACGGCCGCGAAGCTGTGGTAGGATCGTCATTGCGCGTCGAAAGCGCCTTCATGCTGCCAAATCCGCCAACGCCGGCACGGGTCACTGCTGCCTCCGATCCGCCGGTGATCATCACGTCGGCTTTGCCGAGACGGATATAATCGACACAGTTGCCGATGGCATGATTGGACGAAGCGCACGCGCTGACCGTCGCATAGTTGATCCCCCGCAACCCGTACTTGATCGAGATATGCCCGGGGGCGATGTCTGCAATGAGTTTCGGGATCAGGAACGGGCTGTAGCGCGGCACGCCTTCCGCACGCCCGGCCGCCTCAATTTCCTCCTCCATGGTACCAAATCCTCCGATCCCGCTGGCCCAGATGACGCCGGCACGGTCCAGATCAAGGGCTTCCAGGTCCAGCCCCGCATCCTGCATCGCCTGATCGGCGACGACGATGGCAAATTGGGAGAAACGGTCCAGGCGGTTGGCATCACGACGGTGCATGTGCTCGTCTGCGACAAACCCCTTGACCTCGCAAGCAAAAGTGGTGCGAAAGTCGGTGGCGTCAAACAAGGTGATCGGTCCGGCACCGCTGACCCCATTGGCCAGCCCCTCGTGGAAGGCTTGTACCGTGTTGCCAAGTGGTGTCAATGCGCCAATTCCAGTAACTACGACCCGTTTCATAACTGTATTCCTTGTTGGAGAACTTACTGAACGCCGGCAAGGCGGTCCGCCCTAAAATAAAATATCCACAAACAAGTCACCCCATTTGTGGATATCTATTCGGTTGTATGGTGTTGCTACGATTGCAACTGGGACTCAAGATACTCGATCGCCTGGCCTACCGTCTGAATGTTTTCAGCTTGCTCATCGGGGATGGAAATATCAAACGTCTTCTCAAACTCCATGATGAGTTCTAC
Source organism: Saprospiraceae bacterium (assembly GCA_033720735.1). GTDB lineage: Bacteria > Bacteroidota > Bacteroidia > Chitinophagales > Saprospiraceae > B8-G4. The sequence goes on along the minus strand of JAWWBX010000116.1, from coordinate 9,916 downwards.
GGTGTCCAGTGAATCAGCACCAAGGTCATTGGTGAAATTCGCCTCTGCATTCACTTCCGACTCGTCAACGCCCAGTTTGTCAACGATGATTTTAGTGACCTTTTCAGCAATGTCAGTCATAATCTGTTGCTTTTTGAAAATTTGAAGTGCAAAATAACAGAATCCGCTGTTGAAACCCAAGTTCTCCAACATCTTTTTGGCGTGATCCGGAAGACCCGGGACGCATGCAACAACAGCGGTTTCGTGATGAACAATATCACAAGGTTTTCCGCTGACAGATCGTTACGGAAGCCTGTATTGCCGGTGAACGCGTATCTTCGCTCCCGCCCTGACACACCGTGGAATAGCTATGGAACGCGTAGATCATCAGAGTACGAAAATCGTTGCCACCGTCGGGCCCGCTTCTGAAGATTACAGCCAGTTGCTGGCGCTGGCACATGCCGGCGTGGATGTTTTCCGCCTCAATTTCTCGCATGGCACTCATGCGCAGCACCGGGAGGTCATCGACCGGATCGCCTATATCAACGACAAATACAGCTACCACATCGGGATCCTCTGCGACCTGCAGGGACCAAAGATCCGCATCGGTGATATCGAAGGCGGTACGGTCCGGATCCAGAATGGTGACCTGATCCGGTTTGTTGGCGAACCCTGCGCAGGCAATGCCGAGCAGGTCTACCTCAAGTATGAGCACTTCGGCCGTGATGTCGTACCCGGTGAACGCGTGCTTATCGATGACGGCCAGCTGATCCTGGAAGTGCATGAAGTAGAACATGAAGACTCCGTCGTATTGAAGGTGATCCACGGAGGCAAGCTCTCATCCAGGAAGGGAGTCAATCTGCCCGATACCAAGGTCTCTCTACCGTGCCTGACCGAAAAGGATATGGAGGACCTGGAGTTTATCCTTTCGCAACCGATCAACTGGATCGCCCTGTCATTTGTGCGGGCAGCATCCGACATCAAGGAATTGCGGGAGATCATTGATCGGGCCGGCCATCCGGCCAAGATCATCGCCAAGATCGAAAAGCCCGAAGCCATCGAGCATATCAACAAGATCATCAAGGCAAGCAACGGGATCATGCTGGCACGCGGGGACCTCGGTGTCGAAGTGCCCATCGAGACACTGCCGGCCTTGCAAAAACGGATCATCCAGAAATGCATCCAGCGTGCGCGCCCGGTCATCGTCGCAACGCAGATGATGAACAGCATGATCAAAAACCCGACACCGACGCGCGCAGAAGTCACGGATGTTGCCAATGCGGTCTTCGATGGTGCAGATGCGGTCATGCTGAGTGGTGAAACCAGCGTCGGCAAATTCCCGATTGAGACTGTCAAGGCCATGAATCGCATCATTGACGAAGCCGAGCGGGAGGTGACATTCTCAGGGAAACGGCCGAAGCCATCAGCCAAGTCGCGGACGTTTTACTCGGATGTGGTCTGTTTTAATGCAGCCAAAACGGCTGAAGAGGTGCACGCCAAGGCCATTATCGGCATGACCAGCTCTGGCTACACGGCATTCAAGCTCTCGAGCTACCGGCCGGTTCCGCACATTTACATCTTCTCGGACAAGATGCACATGCTCGCCACCCTCAATCTCGTGTGGGGCGTACGGTGCTTTTACTACGACAAATTCACCACCACCGACGAGACGATTGCTGACGTCGTTGAGATTCTGACCAAGTCCGGGATCGTCAAGAAGGGTGACGTCCTTGTCAATACCGGAAGTATGCCGTTGCACATGCGCTACAGGACCAATATGCTCAAAGTCACGATTGTCGATTGAACTTTGTAACATCTCCGGGCATTCTCAAGTTGATATGGTGGCAATGCACCGCACGCTCCAACGTTTGATTAGCATATGAAGCAATATATCCCGACCCTGACAGTATGGGTGTGCACTTGTTTGATGTCCATCCCGCCTGTGACCGGGCAGGACGTGCGATGGCTGTCCAATGAGGAGCTCAATCTGCAAAAGCTGTTCATCGAGGCCAACCGCGAGAAACTCCTGGGGGCCTATGAGGACGCAGCAAGCCTCTATCAGGAAGTACTGACACGGGACCCCGACAATGATGCTGCCGCGTACGAATTGTCACGCGTGTACGAATCGATGGGCAAGTACCAGGAAGCGCTCGATCACATCGAAACCGCGATCAGGATCAACGAGGACAACACGTGGTACCTGATGATGAAAGGGGACATCCTGGAACGGATGGAGGAATACGCGGGCGCGATCGATGTCTATACCATGCTGACACAGCTCAATCCGCATGAACACTATTATTTCAGGCATCTTGTCGAGCTTTACCTGAACACCAACCAGCCCGAGATCGCTCTCGAAACCCTGGATAAGTACGAACAATACGCCGGGGTTCTGCCCGATATCATCCGAACCAAGGTCGACATCCTTGACAGCCTGAAGCGCCCCGCCGAAGCAGTCCGCGAACTGGAGAAACTCGTGATGGTCTATTCAGGCAACCTCGAATATCTGCACCTGATGGCCTCGTATTGTACCCAGGCCGGTTTGCACGACCGGGCCAGTGATTATTACCGCCAGATCCTGGAGATCGATCCAAACGATGCCCGCGCGAATATTGCCGGTGCCGATGATCTGAAAAAACAGGGTGCTGACGCGCAATACCTGCGCTCGATCAAAAGCCTCATGCAGAATCCGTCGATCGACCTGGATGCCAAAGTGCAGGAACTGATCCCTTTCGCCGAGCGCTTTGCCAATACAGGTGATACCGAACTGGGGGCGGCCCTGGGCGAGGTGATCAAAGCACTTATGGAGCATCACGGTGAAGAAGCCAAGACGCATGCGCTCTACGCCGACTACCTGTATTATTCAGGCAAGCCCGCAGAGGCAGTCCGGGAGTACGAGAAAACGCTGGTGCTTGACAAGAGTGTGTTTGAAGTCTGGGAGCAACTGCTATACATCAAGACAGAACTCAATGATCCGGATGGAGTGATCCGGACGGCCAGCGAAGCGATGGACGTCTTCCCAAACCAGGCGTCGATCTACTATCTCAGCGGCATGGCGCACGCACGCAAGCAGGATTTCCACGAAGCGCAGTCCCTGCTGCAGCAAGCACTGATCATGTCCGGTCGTAACAAGGATCTGCGGTTCAATGTGCTCTCGCTCCTGGGATCGGTCCATCACGAACTGGGTGACCGTATGCGTTCGCACGAGGCCTTCGACAAGGCACTTGAGATCAAGCCGAATCATGTCGGCACTCTGATGCAATACGCGTATTTGCTCGCCCTGCAAAAGCAGGATCTGGTCAAGGCCCAGGACCTCGCCCAAAAGGCACTCAGGGCATCTCCGGCCAATCCCGGTGTGGAGCATGTCCTGGCCTGGATTGCGTTTCAGCAGGGCGACTATCAAAATGCACGCAAATTCATCGAGCTGTCGATGGATCACGGCGGAGGGGACAATTTTGTCATCCTTGAGCACTACGGCGATATCCTCTACGCCCTCAACGAAGTGGATGCTGCCGTAGAGCACTGGCAACTCTCTGTCGACAGTGGGAATCCCTCCGATATCGTCAGGCGCAAGATCAGCGAACGCAAAATGATCCATCTCCCATGAGGGACTCTCGTGGCCTGATCCTGACCTGTCTGGTGTGCCTGATCACGCTCACGATCTTGTCGTGTGCCAACCGCAAACTGACTTCCACGAAGGCCAAAACACCCGCCACCAAGCGCACACTGGTCCTGGCTCTTGAACGTTACGAGCCGGTGTACCAATGGTACAGCGGCAAGGCCAGACTCAAAGTGTCAACAGAAGATCTGCGGGTAGGGGCCACCATGCACCTCAGAATGATCCGGGACAGCCTGATCTGGGCCAAACTCGACAAACTCGGATTTGAACTGGGCCGTGCGCTGATCACGCCTGATTCAGCGTACGTCATGGACCGGGTCAACAAAGTCTATTACGTCGACCATCTCGACTCATTCCTTCTCAGCTACAACGCCCCTTTTACCTTCACGGACCTGCAACAAGTCCTTGCCGGCGGCATGCTCAAGGTACCCGCCCGCGAGGTGAGTATGGTGTCTGAAGGCGGAAGGTACGGCTTGAGCATGCGCACCAATGCCTATTTCGCACAGTACTGGTTTGACCAGTTGTTCCGCCCGGAAGAAGGCACCTTCACGGATACCGCTCAGCGTAAAGTCCGGCTTTGGTACACCGATTACCGTGAACCGGGGACAGGACCCGCAGTCCCCTACGCACGATCTGTCGCGTTTGACGACGGGTATCAGACGGCCGAGATCACCATTGAGTTTGCCGAGATCGAGGTGGATGTCCCGAAAACCGTTCCGTTTACCATCCCCGGACATTATGTCAAAGTGGATTAGTCTTGCTCTGGTCTGCTTTCTGGCCGTCCCGCTGGGCGCACAGCGAACCGAACTTGAACAACGCCGCAAGGCACTCCTGAAGCGGATCTCCGAGACGTCATCACTCATCGAGAAGTCGCGCCAGAACCAGGACGCCACCGAATCAGATATCCGCACGCTGCAGGCAGAGATCGGTCTGCGTCGGGATGTCCTCAACACGCTCAAAACAGAAGTGAAGCTGGTCGAGCAGTCCATCACCGAAAAATCGGAGCAGGTGCGTCGACTGCGCAAGGCGATGGAAACACTCAGTGCGGATTACGCGGCTCAGCTGCGGCAGGAGTACCTGCGCAAGCGCACAGAGCAACGCGCAGTCTTCCTGCTGTCTGCCACCTCCCTGAATAAGGCCTACGCCAGATGGCGCTACCTCCGTGCAGCGAGGAGTGCCAGGGAACGCACCTTTGAAGCGATGCGGAGCTCCCGTGACTCACTGGCATTGGACCTTGGCAGGCTGGAAGCATTGCGCAGTGACAAGGCCGCCCTGCTCGAAGATCTGGTGCGGCAGGAGGAGGCTCTTGCAGCGTCAGTCCGGAGTGCGGAAGCCAAACTGACCTCCCTGCGCAATGACGAACGGAAACTCCGCCGCGAGCTCGACCGGCAGAAGAAGGAAAGTGCCCGGCTGGAAAAGGAGATCGCAGCCATGATCGCTGCCGAGTTGGAGAAGAATGCCACGCGTGACGATCTGCTGCCAGACGCACCTGCCATGCGCGCGCTGTCCGCGGAGTTTGAGAGCAATAAAGGCAAATTGCCATGGCCGGTCGACCGCGGCATGATCACCGGCAAGTTTGGCACCCAACCCCATCCCGTGATCCCCAGTATCCAGATCGTCAACAACGGGATCGATATTACGGCACCCCCGGGATCACCGGTCAAAGCCGTTTTTGGCGGCAAGGTGGTGGGTAAAAAACAGATCCCCGGCTACGACCACACGATCATCGTACAGCACGGTTCTTATTACACCGTGTACTCGCGTCTCGCTGACACCAATGTGGTCCTGGGCAGCGAAGTGGAGACCGGTGAGGTGATCGGTTATTTGCAAACTGCCGGTACCACCAACAGCAAGCTGCACATCGAAGTCTGGAAAGAAAAGTCCCAGCTCGATCCTGAAGTCTGGCTTTCCCGCTAGCCCTGTAAGGTCATTTGATCCTATCTTTACGCCCCCTTGCATAAAGAGCATATGACAACCAATCACTGGACAGTCGGAGAAAAAGAGCGGCGGGGTGCCGGTCAGGAGACCGAATATGCGGTTCTCGTAGGTGTGGTGCATCAGCACCAGCCGGAGCAGAAGGTGCAGGAGTATCTGGATGAACTGGAATTCCTCGCTCTCACTGCCGGTGCCAAAACCATGCGCCGGTTTGTGCAAAAACTGCCGCATCCCGATCCCAGGACGCTCATCGGAAGCGGGAAGGTAGAGGAGATCAAGGCCTACATCGACCGGCACGAAGATATCAACATGGTCATCTTTGATGACGATCTTTCCGGCAAACAGACCCAGATCCTCGAGCGCGAACTCAAGGTGAAGATCGTCGACCGAAGCAGCCTGATCCTGGATATTTTTGCGCGGCGCGCACGTACAGCACAGGCAAGGACCCAGGTTGAGCTGGCCCAGATGCAGTATCTGTTGCCCCGTCTCCGGGGGTTATGGACACACCTCGAGCGCCAGCGCGGTGGGATCGGCATGCGCGGACCTGGCGAGCAGGAGATCGAGACTGACCGCCGTATCGTGCGCGACAAGATCGCATTGCTGAAAAAGAAGCTTGAAAAGATCGATCAGCAAAACATGACCCGCCGCAAACATCGCGGTGAGCTGATCCGGGTCGCGCTGGTCGGATATACGAATGCCGGGAAGTCCACCCTGATGAACCTGTTGAGCAAGTCCGAGGTTTTTGCGGAAGACCGGTTGTTTGCCACCCTCGATACCACGGTACGCAAGGTCGTGTTCGGACGCATGCCCTTTCTCCTCTCAGACACCGTCGGATTTATCCGCAAGCTGCCACACCATCTCATCGAGAGTTTCAAGTCAACGCTGGACGAAACGCGCGAAAGCGACATCCTGGTCCATGTGGTCGACGTGGCCCATCCGCAATTTGAAGATCACATCCAGACCGTGATCAACACACTTCGCGAAATGGATGCCTACGACAAACCGATCCTGACAGTACTGAACAAGATCGATCTGTATCGCGATCGATATTTTGACAAATTGCTGGAAGACGATATAAAGGAGCAACTGATCGTCGAACTGCAGGAGCGCATCGGCCAGGAGTACGAGACTGACACGATCCTCATCTCGGCCATCGAGAAAGAAAATATCGATCAGCTCAGGGAGCGCCTGACTGGCATGATCGAACGGCAGTACGCCATCCGCTATCCATACAAGACCAAGATGTTCTAGTCAGGCATCAGGCTGCCTGAGCACGCGCGCGCAGACTCGTCGAGGTGATGCCCCGGCGCGGCATGCGCCTGGTGCGGGATTTCAACAATTCGATCGCCTCTTCCCGGGACGAGAACATGCCGTTGATGTTGATCAGATGATCGACCATCTTGTCATAGTTCTTCGTCATCAACCACCACCAGAGATGCAGGTAGTGAATATCCTGAAACACCAGCGCCCTGTTTTCAGCAAACTCATCGAGATTTTGTTCCAGATGATCGGGTAATGCCGTCCAGTGCAGGTTGGGCTTGAGGTGATGGCTTGTGTGATACCCGTCATTCCAGCACTTGTGGTTGTACTTGGTATTGACACAGGTCACACTGTTCTTGAAAAAATTCTCCGGCTCGTCGAAATCCACGAACGCATGCTGGGTCCAGTTGCCCAGCATCATAATGAGTCTTGAAATAAAGAAGGGCAGAATAAAAACGACCAGGGTAGCCTGCCAGTTTACCAGGCACATCAGCGCCCAGAACGCAAACAAACCCATTTCTCCGATGACCAGCATATGTCGCAGTTTCGGGCGGTCATGGGTACGGAAGTAGCGGGTCACATTGTAAAAGCCCAGGAACAGGAACTTGGCTTCATAGCGCAGGAAGCTTGTGAAGCTGTCGCGCTGAAACAGCATCGTGCTGCTGTCGTCATCCTCGAGATTGTTTTCCGGATGGTGCATCCCGACATGATGCGTGAAATAAGAGTTGGGGGATTGCCCGAAAAACGGTCCGATCAACCAGTTTGAATAGTGATTGAGCCAGTCCACTTCCCGCTTGAACAATTTTCGGTGCGAAATGCAGTGCGTCATCAAGCCGAATGGCCCCTTGAAGACCATGTTGTTGAAGTAGAGATAGAGGATGGCCACGGCCCACCAAACCCAACCCGAAACGAAGGGCAGATACAACAACACACCCAGCGGAATGATCACCAGTGTGATGCGGGCCAGCAGATGAACGAATGGAAGGTCCCGTTCATCGCGGATCAGGCTCAGCCAGAAGCGGTTGATCAATGAGCTGTTGATCTGTACTTGCCTGGGATCAGTAATTACCGGTAGTTCCCTTGTCATACGCGTCCTTGCTTTTTGGATGCGGGCGCTCAAAAGTACTGCCTTTCGGGCGCTTCCACAATCCAGCAAAGCGACAAAGGTAGGGTTTCCGGATGATGTGGAACATGATCATGTTCAGCGCTGCAACTTGTTGGTCGTGCTATGACAGTCTCGCTCTCTGTAACATGCGCGTGAAAATGACCGCTTTGGCGGAACAATCCCGCAGAACTCTTACACATATGTTAAAAAAGGTCGTTTTCGCACATTTGCCTAAAAAAAGGTGCCTTCCACATCAGCCATTTGGACGTTTGCTGCGTTATAGATATACGTTAATGAAAGATCCCATGAAATATCTGAAATGGATCCTGTTCAAACTCTTTGGCCGCAAGACACGGTTGGGGTTGTACAGGGACGAGGAGTACGAGCAGTGGTTAGGCATTTGAGACTGGCGTAATACCCACTCACATCGACCACCATTTTCCTTTTTTGAAGCAGACCATCAAGACTGTCCCTGCCGGGAACTGTCCATCTTTTTCTTCCGGGCACCTAAATCCTCAGTGGCCGCCACGGCCGTTCGTCGACTGGCACCGCCTGTTTGTATAGTACCTTGTTTAATTGGTGTACTATGTATTGCATAGTACTATTTGTTTGTGCATCTTTGTGTTATGAACATTGACAACATGAAGGCACAGATGCGGAAAGGGGTGTTGGAGCTGTGCATCCTCTCCATCATTGCGGAGGAGGAGGCGTATCCATCCGACATCATCAGCAAGCTCAAGGATGCTGAACTCATTGTTGTGGAAGGTACGTTGTATCCATTGTTGTCGAGATTAAAAAATGCCGGACTGCTCAGCTACAACTGGCGGGAATCCACTTCCGGGCCGCCACGCAAGTATTTTCAGGTCACAGATGAGGGTCGCGCCTTTATGGCCGAATTGAATTACACCTGGGAAACGCTGGTCAAGGCTGTTGAAAAAACCACGAAAAACATTCAATCAACATGAACAAAGTGCTTCAAATCAATGTCGGTGGCATACCATTCACGATCGATGACGATGCCTATCGCAAGTTGTCGACCTATCTGGATGAGCTGGAGACGCACTTCAAGTATTCTGACAGCAGTCATGAGATCCTGTCAGACATTGAAGCACGACTTGCCGAACTGCTGACCGAGCGGCTGAAGGGCCGCGACATCGTCAACATCGCAGATGTTTTGGCCACCATCAAGATCATGGGCAATCCGAATGAGTTTGATGACGCCTACATCGAAAGCGAACCACGCTCGGGCGGACGACCCTGGGACGTCAAGACCGGCAAGAAGCTGTTTCGTGACCCCGACAATCAGGTCATCGGCGGCGTCTGTTCGGGTCTCGCTGCTTACTTCGGGATCGAGGATCCGATTTGGGTGCGCCTGGCCTTCGTGATCATCTTCTTTACCATGGGCTTCGGTATGTTGCTCTATATCATCATGTGGATCATGGTCCCTGAAGCAAAGACAGCGGGTGACCGCCTGGCCATGATGGGTGAACCGGCGAATGTGCAGAACATTGCCAAAATGATCGAACGGGGGATCGATGATCTGTCCGAAACCATCAAGGACAACTGGAACGATCTCAAGTCGAAAAAAAAAAGATGACCATCAAGCGCGAGTCCATTCTTTGCGAGACTCCGGTCAGAACTGGCTTCTTGTTCTAATGGGCTCATTGATCAGACTGCTGTCATTCGTTTTCCGGGCTACGTACACACTTTTGCGCCGTGCGATCAGATGGTATCGCCGGCGCCGCCGTGAACGCCAGTTTGTCTGACTCGCCGCATGTTTATCATCACCGAAAACCTCAACGCCTCGTCGCCAGGACATCTTCAATCCTGGCCACACGTGCCCCATCCTGAAAAGGTGATCCACCCGCCGTTTGTTGGAATTCTCGATTCCCTGGCTGGGGCGGACGGGCCTGAATCACGGCCACACACTCCCCGTCCCTAAAGGGCGATCCACCCGCCGCTTCCTGAAATCCCTGCCTACCGGCATGCAAGCTCGAATCCTCAAATCCTCGAATCCT
>JAWWBX010000115.1:0-11890 GCA_033720735.1 Saprospiraceae bacterium | reverse complement strand
GAACTGCTCAACAACCCGTTTCTCAAGATCGAAAACGGGCAATACGTGGATTTTGACATCGGGGAAAAGCTGGCCACGATCACCTACACACTGGGCAAATACCTGCAGCTGCTGTTTTTTCCGCACCCCCTCACACATGACTACTATCCCAGGCACATCGACCTCATGCAATGGGGAGACTTGCAGGTCTTGCTCTCGCTCCTGGCCTACCTGGCGCTGGTGGCAGCTGTCGTGATGGGCTGGAGAAAACGGCATGTGCATGTCTTTGGCATCCTGTTTTACCTGATCACCCTTTCTATCGTTTCCAATGTGGTGTTCCCGGTGGGTACCAACATGTCGGAACGCTTCGCCTATATGCCCTCCCTCGGATGGGCGATTGCGATGGCAGGGCTGGTGTGCAGCATGAAAAAAATCACCTGGCGACGTACGTACATCGTGCTGGGCATCGTTGCACTGTTGTTTGCCGGTCGCACGGTGATACGCAACGCGGTCTGGAAAGACAACCGCACGTTATTCTTGACAGATATCCACACCTCGGACCAAAGTGCCAAGTTGCTGGCGGCCGCCGGTGGTGAGACCCTGGCGATGGCCCTGGAGGCTCCAGAAGGTCCGGAACGCGAAGGCCTGGCCACCCAGGCGCATGACTACCTGGTCCGGGCGTTGACGATCCATCCCAATTACAAACTCGCGTACCTGCTCAAAGGAAACGCCCATTTCTACCTCAAGCAGTGGGATCAGGCGATCGCTTCCTACGAGCGGGTGCTCCAGCTGGACCCGGATAATACGGAGGCTCAGCGCAACCTGGGCATGGCCTACCGGGATGCGGGCCGGCAGTTTGGAGAGCAGGATGGCAACATCGCAGCGGCGCTCAACTACCTGACCAGGGCGGTACAGTTCTTACCGGACGACTACGAGACCGTCCATTCGCTGGGGGTGGCGTACGGCCTGAGCAACCAGCCACAGCAGGCGATCGAGATGTTCAAACGTGGCGTGGAAATTGCACCGAACAATGCGACGGCCCATTACAACCTGGGTTTTGCCTACCAACAGGCCGGAGATCTTCAGAATGCCCAAAAACATCGTGATATTGCAGTATCTCTGGACCCCGAGGTGGCAAACAGAGGTGCAAGAAACGAGAATCAGTGACAACCTTTATGCGTTTTGTGGTCTGTTGTGTCTGCATGGTTGTAGCCAGCCATGCCTGGGGACAGTCGGCGTCGGCGGCTGACCATTGGGTCGATAGTGTGTATCGCGCCATGTCACTCGACGAGAAGATCGGGCAGCTCTTTATGATCAGGGCGCATTCGGACCTGGGGCCCAAACACATCACGGGTGTCAGAAATCAGATCACCAAGTTCCATGTTGGAGGGCTGTGTTTTTTCCAGGGGACACCGGATCGTCAGGTCAGGCTGATCAATGAATACCAGGCATTGTCCGACATCCCGTTGCTGGTGGCCATGGATGCAGAATGGGGGCCGGGAATGCGCTTTGGGGAAAGCGCGCTCAATTTCCCGCGCCAGTTGATGCTCGGGGCTGTGCAGGACAATCACCTGATCTATCAACTCGGCAAGGCGGTGGCGCAGCAGCTCCGGGCGGTGGGTGCACATGTCAATTTTGCCCCGGTGGTCGATGTCAACAATAATCCGCTCAACCCCGTCATCAACGACCGTTCCTTTGGCGAGGACAAGTACAATGTCACCGCCAAATCCTACCAGTATATGAAGGGCATGCAGGACCATGGTATCATGGCGTGTGCCAAGCATTTTCCCGGGCACGGCGATACCGACGTCGACTCACACTTTGACCTGCCGGTGATCAGCCATGCACGACAACGCCTGGATAGCATTGAACTCTATCCGTTTGATGTGCTCATCGACAAAGGCGTGCAGAGTATGATGATCGCCCATCTCCAGGTACCCGCACTTGATCGCGACCCACAGACACCGACCACGCTTTCCCGTCCAGTGGTCACTGGACTACTACGTGATTCGATGGGATTTGAGGGTATCATTTTTACCGACGCCCTGGAGATGAAAGGGGTTACCAAACACCACGAACCTGGCCAGTTGGAGCTGCAAGCGCTACTGGCCGGCAACGACGTGCTGACCTTGCCCTTGCGTATTGATCAGGCAGTGGCAACGCTGCGAGAAGCCTATGACGACGGGCGGCTGACCGAAGAAAGACTTGCCGCCAGTGTCAAGCGCATCCTGCATCACAAGCATGCCTTGGGCCTGCATCGCAAGCAGCGCGTCGCACCAAATCCCGATCTGTTCAGCCCGGAGGCCATCGCGCTCAAATCACGGCTGATCGAAGATGCACTCACGGTGGTAGCCAACGAGGACCAACTCCTTCCGATTCAGGAGGTGCATGGCGTGGAAGTGGCCAGTTTGTTTATCGGTCGTTCCGGTAAAACGCGTTTTCAGGAACGTCTCGATGCCTATGCGGGGATGAAGCACGTCGCCGTGACCCAGGACCAGCTCCTGCAGCGCGGCAGCAGCCTATTTCCCGCCCTGGCGCTCAAAGAGCGGGTGATCGTCGGTCTCGCCGGGATGAACAAGTACGCGGGCCGCGACTTCGGTCTCGATCCACGTACCCTGGAATTTCTCAACCGCCTCAATGAAAAGACCGAGGTGATCCTGGTGATCTTCGGCAGTCCCTACGCGCTCACGTTCTTTGAGGACTTTGACCATGTGATGATGGCGTATCAGGACGACCCGATGATCGGGGACATTGCCGCACAGGCGCTGTTTGGCGCAATACCGGTGCGCGGGCGGTTGCCGGTGACGGCGTCGCCGAGGTTCCAGTACAATCATGGTATTCCTCTGAAAAGTCTCAACCGCCTGGGGTACGCCGTTCCGGAACGCGTAGGAATGAGTACCGACACCCTCGACAAGATCCGACTCGTGGTTGACGAAATGATCAGCAAGCGTGCTGCACCCGGGTGCCAGATCCTGGTCGCCAAGGATGGCAAGGTGGTCTATCACGCGGCTTTCGGACACCACACCTACGATCGCAAGCAACCTGTAGAACGGGACCATCTGTATGACGTGGCTTCCGTAACCAAAGTACTGGCGACGACCATTGCACTCATGCAGCTCCATGATCGTGGGCTCTTCGATCCGAAGCAGCCGCTCGGCAACTACCTCACAGATCTCCGGGGCTCCAACAAAGCGCAGCTGATCGCTGCAGACGTACTCGCCCATCAGGCCGGACTCAAGTCATGGATCCCGTTCTACGAAGAAACAGTGAGTGGCTCCAGATACAACCCGAGTCCGTCACCCGAGTTTTACAAGCCGAAATCTGACAAGCAGTATTCGATACCGGTGGCCAACAATCTCTATCTCAGGCGTACCCAGATTGACTCGATGCGGCGCACGCTGATCGACTCGGACCTGCGCTCGCGCCGTGACTACCGCTACAGCGATCTGGGATTCTATTTCATGGCTGACATCGTAGAGCAACAAGGTGAGATGCCCCTCGATCAATATTGTGCGCACCATTTTTATCAGCCTCTGGGCCTCACGCGGACCGGATTCAACCCGCTGCAGCGATTTGACAAGCATGCGGTGGTGCCAACTGAAGAGGACAAGTACTTCCGCAAGCAACGTCTGCAGGGTCACGTACACGACTCGGGAGCCGCCATGCTTGGAGGGGTCGGTGGCCATGCCGGGCTATTCGGAACGGCTGGTGAACTGGCCGTGCTGATGCAGATGCTGATGAATGAAGGGAGCTACGGCGGGCGTCAATACCTTGCTCCGGAAACCGTCCGCATGTTTACTGACCGCCAGCCGCGTTCTTCGCGTCGCGGACTCGGTTTCGACATGAAGGAGCTCGACCAGCACCGCCAGACCTATACATCACCCGAAGCTTCCGACAAAACGTATGGTCATACCGGCTTTACCGGGACATGTGTCTGGAATGACCCCGAGCATCACCTGGTGTTCATCTTCTTGTCCAACCGGACATACCCCACCATGACCAACAACAAGCTGAACAAGCTGGAGATCAGGGAACGGATTCATACCTTGCTGTATCACGCCATGCGTTCATAACACGTCTGTATGCGCTTGCCACTACTCGCGGCCTGGAGATACCTGTTCAGCAAGAAATCGACCAACGCGATCAACATCATTACGGGAATCTCGATCGTTGGCATCGGGGTGGGAACTGCCGCGTTGCTATTGGTGCTGTCAGTCTTTAACGGGTTTGAGGAGTTGCTGGCTGGCCTGATGAATTCAGTCAATGCCGATATCAAGGTGACGCTGGTACGCGGGAAGACGTTTGAGATCGACTCGGCCGCGATCGCCCGCATCACGGAGATTGACGGAGTCGAATCCGTATCGTTGACCCTTGAGGAGACAGCGCTCATCGAGTACGACGGCAAACAGGACTTCTGCGTGCTCAAGGGTGTGGAGGACCATTACAACCTGACGACCACGATCGACAGCGCGCTGATCGACGGTGAGTTCAAGCTGCGCGAGCTGGGATTCCAGTATCTGATCATGGGCGGCGGGATTGCCAACCGGCTCAATGTGAACCTGAATGATCCTTTCGAACCCGTTGCGGTGTACATGCCCAAACAACGGGTGCGATCACCGGCAGAGCCGGCGTTCCGGAAGCGGCTCGCCTATCCCCGCGGGAAGTTCTCGATCAAGCAGGATTACGACTACCGCTACGTCTTTGCCTCCCTCGAATTTGTGCAGGAGTTGCTGGAACGCCCGGGTGAGGCCTCGGCGATTGAGATTCGCACAGCACGCAACACCGGTCAGCAAGGCATCAAGCAGGCAGTCGCCGCAGTCCTTGGTGAAGCGTATGACGTGAAAGACCGCTACGAACAAAACGACGCCCTCTTCAAGTTGATGCAGATTGAGAAATGGCTGAGTTATGCGATTGCCGGGTTGACCCTGTTTATCGTGTCCTTTAACCTCGTCGGAGCCCTGTGGATGATCGTCCTCGACAAGAAACAGGATCTCTCCATCCTGCGGGCGATGGGGGCCACGGCACGCCAGATCCGGGACCTGATCTTGTATGAAGGGTTGCTGGTTTCCGGCCTGGGCGTCATGCTGGGGGTGCTAGTCGCCGTGATCGCCTTTCTCTTGCAGCGGCATTACGGGCTGGTGGGGGTGCCCGAGGGCTTTGTCATTGATGCCTATCCCATCGTGCTGCGCCTGACGGACTTCCTGATCGTGTGTCTTACGGTGTTGTCAATCGGTGCGCTCTCGTCGATCCTCCCGGCCCGCAAGGCATCGCTGATCCCTGCGTACGTGCGTGAAGAATGATATATTTGCCGTCGCAAAAATCCGGATCGTGGAAGACTGGCAACTGGATTTTGAATGGCTGCGTGTTCGGCATTACGTGAAGGACACGATGGGCAAATCATCCCTTCCCGACCTGGATGCCATTCTCTTTCTGGTCGGCCTGCGCGAGCTGGGACAGGTGCGTTCGGAGTGGACGAAAGAAGAGAAGCAGGACCTGATGCATATTGCCATTTGCACCCTGCTTGCGGACGACGGATATTTTGCATTCGAAGGGCTCGACGCCGACGGATGGCCGCACTTCGTGCAGACGCGCGGCCTTTCCCTGAAAGGAGCGAAAGCCCAGGAACAATTGCTCAAAGGGAAACTCGTTCAGTACTTTATCAAACATAACCTGATATCTGAAGTATGAAACAACCGCGCTATCTCCGGCTGATGCTGGCCACGGTCATCACGACGGTGCTCCTCAGCTGCAATTCGGATAAACGCAAGTATTTCATGATCGAGACGGAGTACGGCAACATGAAGATCATGCTGTACGACGACACGCCGCTTCACCGCGACAACTTTGAGAAACTCGTGAATGAAGGCTTTTACGATGATCTGTTGTTCCACAGGGTGATCCCGGGATTCATGATCCAGGGCGGCGATCCGGACTCGCGCGACGCACCGGCAGGACAGCGCCTGGGCATGGGTGGCCCGGGATATCAGATCCCGGCCGAGATTGGCAAACCCCATCTGCGTGGGGCGATCGCGGCGGCACGCAACAACAATCCGGAGAAGAAATCGTCCGGCTCACAGTTTTATATCGTGCAAGGACAGCCTCAAACCGCGCAAAACCTCGACCGCTTTGAGCAAATGAAGAACATCACGTACAATGATGTCCAGCGCCAGATCTACATGGAGCAGGGCGGCACCCCGCAGCTCGACATGGAGTATACTGTGTTTGGAGAGGTGGTCGAAGGGATCGAAGTGGTCGACAAGATCGCGGCGGTACAGACTGACCCTGCCGACCGCCCGGTCAGCGATGTGCGCATGAAGATCAGACCTGCCAACTAGAGGTATGTCGGTCCGTGTCTGTTTAAGCATCTTTGCTGTTGGCCTGGTGGCATGCAGTGCCCCCAAAGCGGGCTTTCAGCTCACCGGTGACAGCAATGTGGCGCCGGTCGAGGTGGCATTTACCAATACCTCTGAGCAAGCCGAAACCTATCTCTGGGAGTTTGGAGACGGGACAACATCAACCGAACCCTCTCCGAAGCACCGTTACCGACGCTCGGGAGCGTACACCGTGCGCCTGAAAGCACGCAAGGGAAACAAGGAAAACGAGAGCACAGAAACAATTATGATCAACGCACCAAAAACCTGTCTCGTCGAGATCGAGACCGACCACGGGCGCATGCTGGTGGAGCTGTTTGACGATACACCCCTGCACCGTGACAACTTTCTCAAATTGGCAGAGGAGAACTTTTACGATGGACTGATCTTTCACCGGGTCATCGAGGGGTTCATGATCCAGGGTGGCGATCCCAATAGCCGCAACGCCGAACCAGGCACGCCGTTGGGAACCGGGGGACCTGGTTATCAGATCCCGGCCGAGATCACAGAACACCACGTGCATCTCAAGGGCGCACTGGCCGCCGCGCGGACTGGCGACGCCGTCAATCCTGAAAGAAAGTCTTCCGGGTCCCAGTTTTATATTGTGCAAGGGAGCCCCGTTCCGGAGCACGTACTGTCAATGGTTGAAGCACGTAGCGGGATACAGTACAGCCCGGAACAACGGGCACAGTATGCCGAGTTGGGAGGCACTCCACACCTCGACATGGCCTATACGGTGTTCGGCAGGGTGATCGAGGGACTTGATGTCATCGATAAACTGGCGGGAGTGCGCACTGGTCCCCGTGACCGGCCTCTCGAGGATATTTCGATGAAAGTCCACGTCATCAAATAATGGGCAAGAACGAACAAAACCAGATGCTCGGGATCGATGTCGGTGCTACCGGGATCAAGGGAGCGATCATCAACCTTCACACGGGTCAGTTGGTCACGGACCGCATCCGGTTTGATACCCCCAAACCCGCAACGCCGGAAGCGGTGGCCCGGGTGATCAAGGAGATTGCCAAAGAAGCGGGGTGGCCGGCAGGCGCGCCGATCGGCTGTGGCTTCCCATCGGTGGTGGTGCGCGGCAAGACCCTGTCAGCCGCCAACATCGACCAGGCCTGGCTCAACCTGAAGGCACAAAAGTTTCTCAGCACACACACAGGTCATCCGGTCATCCTGGTCAACGACGCTGATGCCGCCGGCATCGCGGCTCTCCGCTTTGGTCACGTCAAGAACCAAACCGGCACGGTGGTCCTGCTCACGATCGGGACCGGTATCGGATCGGCGCTCTTCGTCGACGGCAAGCTGGTGCCAAACACGGAGTTTGGGCACATGCCGTACAAGCGCAGCATCGTGGAAGACTACGTGTCTAACCGGGCGCGCAAGGATCGCAAACTCAGCATGCCTGAGTGGGCCAAGCAACTGAACGTCTACCTCAAGCATATCGACAGGATGCTGACGCCCGACCTGATCGTACTTGGTGGTGGCATCAGCAAGCGATTTGCGACCTATGAAAAGTATCTGAATCCCGGCACTCCCGTGGTGCCTGCCAAGCTGCTGAACAACGCTGGTTTGATCGGCGCCGCGCTGCACGCACAGTCCGTGCTCACATAAGGATCAATCTTGGAGTTGGAACCTAGTGGTACCAGTTGACGCGCTCTCCCTGGTAGTACCGAACCATTGAGCAGATCTCACGGTCGGCACGCAGATCGGGATCCAGGTCGAACATGACATCGTGCAGCGGGAATTGCTCAACAAGTGCTTCGTCGAGCACCCGCAATGCCTTTTTCCGCCGGTTGAGTTTGAGCAGACAGACGGCCTTGCAGTACAGCAACTCGGGACCGAAGGTGTGGTAATCTGCTTCCTCGATGACCTCCAGGGCTTTGTCGTATTCTTTGATGCCGATCAGGAACCGCGCATGATTGAGCCAGTAGCATTCCTGCTCCGGGCTGATCTCGCTTGACTTGCGGAAGTAGAAGTCTGCTTTGCCGTATTCGCCAATACACACATACGCATTGGCCAGTTCGGCATAGTATTCCTCCCGGCGATCCTCAAGCTCGACAGCCTTGATCAGCGCGCTGATAGCGTTGCTGTAGCGCTGTTCAGCCAGAAAGCAACGTCCCAGGTAGTAATAGACCTCATCATTGTACTGGTCGAGGTGCATGGCTTCGATGAGGGTTTCACGGCTCTCGGCATAGAGACCCATTTCGAACTCACATTCGGCCATTTTGACCAGGTCTTCGGAATCAGCGCCAAACCGCTGTACCAGCTCCCGGTAGATGTCAAGTGCCTTGGCGTAGTCGCGTTCCTGGCTGCAGATCTCGGCACAGTCCAGATACCCCACTTCGAAGTCCGGGTTGATCAGGAAGGAGTATTCCAGCGCCTCGATGGCCTTGCGGTACTCACCGAGACATGCATAGGCATGACCGAGGTTGAACCATGCCTGGTAGGAGTAGGCATCATCGTCGAGGACCTCAAGATGTACGAAGACACTCTCTTCGTACTTCTTGGAAAGCTCTACACTGATCCAGATCCGCTCGAGGGCTTCCTCATTTTGCGGCTCAAGATGCAGCGCTTCTACGAGAGCATCGAACATGCCATCAAATTCCTTCATCCCCTCACAAATCGCTGATTCGCAGAGGTGTACGTCGACCAGGTCACTGCCTGCCGAGAACTTTTTGGCCCGTTCGAGCAGGTTCATGGCCTGCTCAAACTCTCCCAATGCACTGAAGGCCTTGGCGCGCAACAAGTGCGTTTCGATCTCCAGAGGTGCGATCACTTCAGCCTTGTCGAGAAACCGCATCGCCCTGTATGGACGATCATTGAGAAGAAGCAGACGTGCCTTGATCAAGAGGAAGTCGACACAAAACGGATGCTGGCTGATCGCGTGATTCGCGGCTTCCAGGGCTTTGTCCAGTAAAACTTCGTCTTCGTAGTAGTCTATGAGGTGGTAAAAATCGTTCTCTTCCAGATAAGACAGGGTGCCATTTTTGGTCATGGCTTCATATTCCGAAATCAAATCATGGAGGGGGTGATTTCGTCTTGTACTGTGTTCCATGTGTTACTGTTCGGGATTATAAGACGCTCGAGTAAATATAACCAAATCTTGGCCAAACATAACACATATTTCCTAAAATAAGCAAGGTGGTATTTTTCCCATTACAACTATTTATAATCTATCTAACGAATTGAAATACAGTGAAATACGCATTAATATATGATTTAATTAAATTTGGTGTTTTGGGTAACTCACTCGCTTCCACAGCACTACGCATAAGGGCTGATTTCTAATCAATTTTTTCACCGTTTTTAGCTCTTCACGGCCGCCGGTCCGCGCGGCCCGGATGGACCGAAACTGACGAGATAGACACCGGTGAAGATGAAGACTGCGGACACAACCTTGACAAGACTCAGGCCCTCGTCAAGAAACACCACGGATAGTAATGAGGCAAACAGCGGCTGCAGATAGATGTAAATGCTCACTGTATTGGGACTTACCCGCTTGAGTGCGAAGATGTTGAGCAGGTACGCCAGGAAGGTGACACAGAGGAGCACATAGGCTACGGAGAGCCATGTGTTGGTGGTAAAGGTGGCCCATTCGATCAGGGTGACCTGATGGAATCCGAGCGGCAGTACCAGCGCGAGGCCGCACGTAAACACCCAGCGGATCACCGTGAGTGGTGCGTAGCGGGCGGTCAGCCGTTTGACCAGTACGAGATATAATGCGTATGAGGTGGCATTCAAAAAGATCATCAGATCACCCAGCAGGTAGTCTAGTCGTGCTGTAACCGTGGTACCGAGGGTCATCAGGATCACTGCGCCCGCGCAACCGATGAGGATACCGATGATCTTGCGTGAGGTGATCCGTTCATGCAGGATCAGGTAGGAGAATACCAACACCAGCATGGGTGAGGTGGTCATGATCAGCGAGGCGTGAATGGGCGTGGTGAGGTCGAGTCCGCTGAAAAACAATGACTGGTTGGCGGCGACACCGGTCAGTCCGCACAGCGCAAAGATCTTCCAGTCGGACCGTGCGATCCGCTCGCGCGGGGCAAACAGTGCGATCAGCCAGAAAAGCGTGGTAGCGGTGATGACCCGGAGCAGTACAAAGCCCAGTGGCTTGACGTAGGCGCCGTCCATGACCACTTTGGCGATGAGATAGTTGCCCCCATAGATCAGGGCGACAACCAGGAGTGCGACATGCGCCAGCGTGTTCGGGGATCTCACAGGCAATGCAATGCGGGCGCCTGATATGCCTCAGGCACCCCGAATTGCACGCAAGGTAAGAGTTTCGGGCATGCAGGCTCTGCTCAGTTGCGGTTGCCTGCTTTGCGTTGTCGCAGGGTATTGAGCACTTCGCGGCTAAACTGTTGCTCGAGCATCGTCAGCCGTACCAGCTTGCGCGGCGGCACGATCTCCGACAGCTTCGCAAAGTATTCCCGTTTGAGCTGCACCAGTTGTGCTTCGGCCTGCAATTGGGCGTCGATCACTTCCTGCGCTTCGGCGTCATTGAGCATGCGCAGGCCTTTGCCGGGCCGTGCGCCATCACGGAGCGCCTTTTGCTTTTGGCGAAACTCGTTGTAGACCGGCCAGAAAGCTGCCGACTCAGCAGCAGTCAGCTCCATCTTCTGCGTGATGAACGCCACCCGCTGTGCTTCAATACGCTCCTGCGCGGCAGTCATGCGCTCGCCATTAAAGCCCTGCGCCCCTGCGCCATTTGCAAACAGCGCCAGTACCGCCATGCAAATGATCCATCGTTTCATGTGATTTCTATTTTTCGGTTCAAAATATTTCTTCCAGCGATTCGGTATCAAGGTCATCGAGGATCACGTCGAGCGCCTCGTCAAGTTCCTGGTCTGACAGATCCTGCAAGTCTGCAAAGTTCAGGGCACCCGGATCGCCGAGTGCGTAGATCTCCGACGGAGCATAGTCATCCAGGTTGTTGAGCACATACTCCAGGGCTTCGTCCGTGGGGATGTCGGCGAGCAATCCGTCACCTGGGCCGGCGAATGGCTGAATGAAGACGGCAGCCACCACCAACGCCAACACGGATGCATAGACCAGTGCCACACGCGGCTGTCTGAGGGATGCCAGCCAACCTGCCACTTCCTGCTGGAAACGCGCCACCAGTCCTGGCCGGGCAGCTTCATCACGGATGCGATGCATGACCGCATCCGGCAACTCACGAAAGTAGTTGTGCGGTACCTGCCAGGGCTCATCGCGTGGCACCTCGGCAAGATCAGGCGCAATTTGCCGGAGCTCGTCGATGACTGATTGTGGTTTCTTTTCCATGTTTTTCTTGTTGTGTGTCATACCGCTGCACCCTTGAAATACGCCTCGATCTTCCTGACGGCGTGGTGGTATGATGCTTTCAGTGCCCCCACGGATGTCTGCAAAATGTCGGACATGTCCTGGTAGCTCATTTCGTCATAGTAGCGCAGGTTGAATACGATCCGTTGCTTTTCCGGTAGTGTTCCGATCGCGCCGACCAGCTTTGCTGTTGCCGCGTCGCTGTCGAAAAACACATCGGCTTCGAG
>JAWWBX010000114.1:0-11938 GCA_033720735.1 Saprospiraceae bacterium | reverse complement strand
GTGGCCAGGCGAAATTCGCATGGGGTTTGACCCACAAGTTTCCTAACAGAAATAAGATGGACATGAAATCGCTTCTTGCACTTTGTACTCTGGCTCTGGCGATCTCGCCGTTGTGTGCTCAGAAAGTCGGGATCAATACAGACAATCCGCATTCTGTGCTGCATGTGCACAGCGCGGGACTCGCCCATCATCCGGACGGTTTGCTCCTGCTGGGGAGTCGTTCCGAGGCGCACTTGATGGCCGATTTCAATTACCTGCAGTCGTTCTGGAGCGACCAGGGGACCGTACTCAACATGTACCTGCAGCCGCACGGCGGAAATGTCGGGATCAACGTCCCGTTCAACTATGCCTCGTTTGCACCGCTGCACGTGTTTGGGGATGGCGTCAATACCACGACCTACGGCATCGGCCTTTTTGGAAACAGACTGCTGAAGCACCTGGTCGTCGACCATGACCGGATCCAGGCCCGGAACAACAATGATGAAGGGACACTCTATCTGCAGGCCGCGGGCGGTGACATTGACATGGCAGGAGGGACCGTCGTCGTCGATCGCTCGCTGGGTACCGTTGGCATTGGCGACGCCAATCCGGATGCTGCGCTGGATATCATCAGCAACGGGAATACATCTTCAACCCGGGCCTTGCAGATCAGGAGTTCCTCCTTTGGCAATCTGTTCAACGTGCGCGACGACGGTCACGTGGGGATCGGGACCAGCGCTCCGAACTACGACCTGGAGGTCATCGGGAGCATCGGTGTCACGTCCAAGTTGGTCCACTCCAATGATAACGACACGTACCTCCAGTTTTTGACCGACAAAATGACCTTCAGTGTTGGGGGAGAGGAGGTGATCGAGATCACGGAGTATGCCAACGGGCAGGACAACATTGCCATTGGCGGGACGGATGTTGATATCAATCTGAATGGTTCTGCCTTGCATGTCAGTGGCGCCAACGGCTGGGTCGGTATCGGAACAACCTCTCCCGACGCCAAGTTTGAAGTCAACGGGGATATGAAAGTCTCTCACAAGATCATCCATACCCTCGATGACGACACCTACCTGCAGTTTACCACGGATCGCTTCCGGCTGTACACCGGCAACCGGCCGATGCTGGACATCTTCGAAGGCGAATCGGATTATCTGGATATCGCAAATGGCACGATGTACGTAAACCATACGACCGGCACCGTGGGTATCGGCGTCTACGGGGCGGATTCGGAGCTGCACATTATCCAGACCGACGCGTGGGATGGCGGCATTACCCTCGAAAACGAGTACCAGGACGACTGGCGCATAAGCAACGATCCAAACGGTTATCTGAAGCTGTACAAGAATGGCAATTGGCGGGGCACCTTCAATCCTACCAGCGGTGACTACAGCAGCGCGTCAGATCGCAGATTGAAGAAGAACATGACGGATCTGGGGCCGGTACTTGAGAGAATCACTCAGCTCGATCCGAAAATGTATCACTTCAAAACACAGGATGATGGCGAGTCGAAGCACATTGGATTGATCGCGCAGGAAGTGAATGAGATCTTCCCCGAGGCCGTGCACTACAATGCACAAGAGGACCTGTATGGCGTTGACTACGGTGACTTTGGTGTGATCAGCATTCAGGCCATTAAGGAGCTCACCGAGATTGTCAGGTTGCAGCAGGCGCAGATCGATGCGTTGAAAGAGGAGGTCCATGCCCTGCAATCACAGGCCGGGGGCGATCGGTAAGGAGGGCGTTAAAGGGTCATGGGAAGAAGCCCGACTGCGAAGATCGTGCAGGACTCCCCGACGCTCTAATGATGCTCACTACAATCGGTCAGTATAGAATTCCTTCAACTCAGTGCACTAGCAGGACAATTCTCGTTCAACTCTGGCCATAAAAAAAGGGACGGCGCAGATGCCATCCCTTTCTATAAAGTGCCCAGAACTGGACTTCCCGACGCTCCGTTGCACTACGGTCGGGACAAGCTTCTCGTCCAGTTTTTCCTTTCCCGATTACAGATAAAAAGAAAGACCCCGGGTGTTAACCAAAGGTCTCTCAGTGCCCAGAACTGGACTCGAACCAGCACGCTCAAAAAAGAGCACCAGGCCCTCAACCTGGCGTGTCTACCAATTCCACCACCTGGGCGTGGTCAGTCCACAGTCGCCGGTAGGCAGTCCTGCAGTCTGCGTGGTTTTCATTTCTATTTCATTCGCAAGGCCTTCTACCTTGTGTGCCTGCCCACCGATCCGTCCGACGAAGCATTTGCGTAGTCGGAAGCCTTGGCGAAGGTGGGTATGAGAGTCCGCCGACGCATCCGACGTAGCGTTTTGCGTAATCGGATGTCTTCTATCACTCATGCATTGCCACTCGCGAACTGCCTATTGCCAACTTCTCGGCGGGCCGGCAAAGATACTTAAGACTTCAAAAGTCTCAAGACTTTTGAAGTCTCTTCTTACCAACCAACCGGACCACCGAAGCCAGCCCTTGATGGTAGATGCCTTCGTCGAGCTGGACATCCGCGGTCGTGAGTAGCTCGATGTCAAGGGCCGAGAAGTCATCAGCCAGGTCGGCCGGATCGTACAGGATGGGCTCCTTGCGCGGGCCACCCGAGATATTGCCGATCTGTTCCTTGCTGAACGCCTCAAGGACGAGGTGTCCACCGGGTTTGAGTGATGCCACACATTTGTGATGCAGTATGCGTCGCTCATCCTCCGGGAAATGTGCAAAGCACAGCGCGATCATGTCAAAATGATCCTTGGGCCAGGATGCCGTCAGAACATCTTCGACCACAAAGTCGATGTCCACCCCAGCCTCCGCAGCCAGTGTCAGAGCTTTCTTCCGGCCGGCAGATGAAAAGTCAGCCGCGCGGACTTGCCAGCCAAGTCTGGCAGCATACACCGCATTCCGGCCTTCTCCATCGCATGGTAGCAACAACATGCCGGGAGTTCGGTCAGCCATCCATTCAGCGAAAAAGACATTGGGAGCGCGGCCATACGCGTAGTCGGCAGCGGCGTAGCGTGCGTTCCAGAATTCCGGGTTCATCAGACTTCAAAAGTCCTGAAGAGTTTTGAAGTCTCCTACTCCAGACCTTTGAAGTCTTGCTGAAATTCTGCATTTTTGAAGGACAATGATCCCAAAAGCGGTAGACAACGGTCCCGCCTCCTGACAAAAATCACGGACATATAAACTTTTTCCGCAATCTGTACGTTTTCAACATAATTGCGCGAAATGTGCATATGTAACTGAAAGAGATACACCGCACTACGCGGTTCAAGATGTAGTTTTCTTATTTTGAGACCTTAGTCGAAAATGCCTGAATACGAAAGTGTATTCAGGCTTTTCGCTTTTAGGGGGTAGGGATCGGATACTGATCCCCTATGCTTGCCCCGCAGCCATACGAAGTGGTGCTGCGCGGATGCGATGTTGAGGATGATCCGATATGAACTGGTGAGTAGCGCGGTTAGATGTGACCCTTTCTTTCGAACTGGTCGAGCGACTGCCCCTGTAATGGTGTGCGGGTGGGCGCCCCTTGAGGGGACGGGGGCGCGGGGGAGTTGCCTGATAGATGTAGGATCTCCGCGATCTTTGCATCTCCTTTGCGTCTCCTTTGCGCTCTTTGCGTGAAAGCCTTCTGGGGGACCATCATTAGCATGACCTGCCAGTGCAATCAACAATTAGCAATCAACAATCTCCGGTCATGGTACGCTGATCATTATGATATGATGCTGTACGTGATCGGTTATGATCAACTTTCACTGATCGTTCCAATCAGCAATCAACAATCAGCAATCAACGATCCCTAACTGTCAAAGTGGAAGTCCCGCACCTTCTGCAGGAAGGGTGAGGCAAATACAAAGTCGCGCAGGATCTCATTCTGCGTTCCCAGCACCTCTTCATTGTTGCCCGACCAGGCCAGCTCGCCCATGTACAGGAGGGAGATGCTCTCGCCGATGGCCATGACGCTGTTCATGTCGTGGGTGTTGACGATGGTGGTCATGTGAAACTCCTTGGTGATGCTGCTGATGAGCTCGTCAATGAGGATGGCCGTCTTGGGGTCGAGTCCTGAGTTGGGTTCATCACAGAGCAGATACTTCGGATTGAGTACGATCGAACGGGCGATGCCCACGCGCTTCTGCATCCCACCGCTGAGTTCTGATGGATACTTCTTGTTGACTCCTTCGAGGTCAACACGCTCCAGGCAGTAGTTGACACGTTTGTCCTTTTCCTTGCGCGTCTTGGTCGTAAACATGTCCATCGGGAAACGGATATTTTCCTCGACGGTCATCGAATCGAACAGGGCAGACCCCTGAAAGAGCATGCCTACTTCCATCCTGATGGCGCGCTTCTGACGCTTGTCGAGCGCGAAGAAATCGATCTGGTCGTACCAGACCTTCCCTTTTGTAGGGGAGAGAAGCCCTACAATGATCTTGAGCAGCACGGTCTTCCCGGCGCCACTGCGGCCAATGATCAGATTGGTCTTACCCGGCTCGAACGTGATGTTGATATCGCGCAGGACCTCATTGTCCCTGAATGACTTATAGACGCTTTCGACCCGGATCATTGTGTCAGCAGGATTGCGATGAGGTAATCTGCGAGAAGGATGCCGATATTACTGAATACGACGGCACGGGTACTGGCCTTGCCCAGCTCGATGCTGCCGCTTTTCACGAAGAACCCCTGATAACTGGAGATGGAGGCCAGGATGTAGGCAAACACGAAGGCCTTGACAAACATGATAAAGAAGTTGTAAGGCTCAAAGAAGGCCCGCACGCCCTCTACGTACTCGGCGACGGTGAACAGCCCGGTCGGCACGCTGGCGACAAAGGCGCCTCCCATGCTGAACGCGGCGGCCACAGCAACCAGCAGGGGCACGACACAGACAGCCGCGATGATCTTGGGCATGACGACAAACGCCGCAGTGTTCACCCCCATGATCTCCATGGCATCCAGGTGCTCCTTTTGCCGCATCCCGCCGATCTCAGCGGCCATGTTGGACCCGACCTTGCCGGCAAGCACCAGGCACGTGATTGTTGGCGCCAGTTCGATAATGGTGATGTCGCGCACGAGATACCCGACATAGTAGCGTGGGATCAGCTGTCCGCCAAGTTGATATGAGATCTGAACAGCCATCACCGCACCCATGAAGACTGAAATGAGGAACACGATGATCAGTGAGCCGATGCCGATCTCGTTCATCTGGCGCATGGTCTCACGCCAGTACATGGACCAGTTTTCCGGGCGGGAAAACACCTGCCGCAACCAGATCACGTACCGTCCCAGTTCTGCGAAGAGATTGGCTATCATAGGCTCCTCCGAGGCGCGTTAAAAATAGTCTTATTTTTTGAGCGCCCGCCTGGTGGGCAGCCCGGCTGTCAGCGTAATCAGCGTACTTTAGCCGTCCGGAAGCACACATCACGGGTGATGCCCGTATGTTGTGGGCGCAACATCACATAACTATGGAACGAACGAAACGAGCGGTCATTACCGGAGCGACCAAGGGGATCGGCAGAGCGATCACTGAAGCGATGGTGGAGAGCGGGTATGACGTCGCGATCTGTGCCCGCACGCAGGCCGACCTCGACACCTTCGCAGGGACACTACGTGCGTTACGGAAAGGATGCCAGGTGCTGACTCTGAACACAGATGTGCGGGATAAACAGGAGTTGAAGCAATTCGCCGATCGGATTTCCGCGGAGTGGGACACCGTCGACGTGTTGGTCAACAACGCCGGACTATTTGTGCCTGGGGAGATCCTGAAGGAACCGGATCTTACTCTTGAAATGATGATGGAGGTCAACGTGTACAGTGCGTACTACCTCACCCGACATCTGCTTCCACTCCTGCAAGGAGGCAGCCATGGACACATTTTCAATATGTGCTCTATTGCCAGCCTGAAGGCGTATCCTGGTGGCGGGTCATACACGATTGCGAAGTTCGCGCTGCGGGGAATGAGCATGGTACTGCGCGAGGAACTCAAGCAACAGAACATCAAGGTCACGACCGTGATCCCGGGAGCGACCTGGACAGACTCGTGGAAGGGAGCAGGTTTTCCGGAAGAGCGGCTCATGCCCGCAGCAGACATTGCCGAGGCGGTCATGTCAGCCCTCCGCATGAGCCCGGGAAGTGTGGTGGAAGAGATCCTGATCCGCCCACAGTTGGGTGACCTCTGAGTTACCGATGATCGCTCCATTGCGCACACTGATCCGAGGCATCCTGGCAGACGACCAGGGCGCACGCATGTTGCAGTACGCTGGTATGCTGCGCTTTGCGCTGATCTTTGTGCAGGGCGTGGTGCTGGTGAAAGCAGGCGTGCCGCTGGAGATCATCGGCCAGGTCGAACTGGTCTTTTTCGTAGCCAATTTCCTGATGTTCTACTGGCAGAACGGGGGGCGCAATGCGCTGCTCAGCTGGGTTCCTACGGTGGGCCAGGAGCGGCCCGATGGTCGCAGGTTGGGCACGGTGTTTCTGGTCATGCACGCATACGGGATCATTGCCGCGGTAGTCCTCTTGCTGGCGGCCTGGGTCCCTTTCGCACAGCGCTATGATGTCCTGTTTGCCGACGGGAATTGGTTGTGGCTGAGCGTGTATGTATTGCTGACATTGCCGGCCGTGCCGATCCTGTACGCTTACCTGCTTCGCCGTCAGTACCAGCGGATGTTGTGGTACATCGGGTTGTCTTATGTCGTGCAGGTTGCCGTTGTCCTCGTGCCGCTGCTCACTGGGCATGGCATTGATGTCATGATCCGCGCTCTGGCCTGCTTTGCTGCGGTCCGCTGGATCTTCGTTCTGGTGGATGGCAAATGGTTTGCAACAGGATGGCCGCACCGTGCCGCTTTGGGTGCCTTCTTTCTCTTTGCCCTCCCATTGGTGCTCCATGCGCTCAACAGCGGCCTCATGGATTACGTCGACGGCTGGATCGTGTCGATCTATTTCGGTGAAGAGCAGTTTGCGCTCTACCGGTACGGAGCCAAGGAGTTTCCGGTCAACGCCTTGCTCATCGGGGGGCTGCTTACGGGCTTGATCCCCATGTATCGCGGACGGGGTGATGTCGACGGGCCGGGCTTGCGCCGGGAGATCCGCAAACTCCTCGATACCCTGTTTCCGATCAACTGCGCCCTGATCCTGCTGAGCCCGTTGCTCTACGAACTGGTCTATAGTGCGGACTTCGTGGTATCGGCGAGGATCTTCAACATTTACGCGTTGACCCTGATGTCGCGGGCGGTGATCAATCAGGTCTACCTCTACGTGCATCATCACAACTGGGTGCTCTCCCTGAGCACCGGCGCGGAGATCGTACTGAATGTGGTACTCAGCATTGTCTTTCTGCGCTCCATGGGATTGTTGGGGATCCCCCTGGCAACGGTGGTCTCCTATGCCGCGCACAAGGTGTTTTTGATCGGCTATGTCGGAGTGCGCATGGGGAGCCCGCTGCATACGTATTTGCCGGTGAAGCGATATGTGCTGTACTTTACGGTGATGGCAATTTGTTTTCTGGCCGCTGAATTGATCTATTTCTGATGGCAATTTCGATCGGCGGAGCCCCCGGCACAGGCAGCTCGTTGCTGCGGCAGATGCTCAACCGGCATCCGCAGATCTACTGTGGGCCGGAAACAAACCTGTTTGCATTTCCGGTGCTGTTTACTGACTGGCGACGGTACCGTGCACGACTGACGCAAAATTGGCGACCGACCGGAGGCAGGCTGATCGCGCCCACGATCCGCCTGGTATTGGGCACCCGCCTGGCTGGCCGGGAGCAGACGTGGGCGGCACCTCAGATCAAAGAACTGGCTGCCCGGTCGGAAACATTCAAGGATTTTTGTGATACCTATTTTGCCCAACCCTGTGCCGTGTATGGCAAACAGGTCTGGGCCGAAAAGACCCCGGCCAATGTGCTGACCTTTCAGCAATTTCTACGGACCTGGGGAAATGGTGTGGTGGTGCATATGACACGTACACCCGCCGACACGATTGTCTCTCTCCTTGATCGGGGCACTCCATTGTTCGAAGCGGCCGCGCGGTATCTGTTCAATTGTGCGCATGCCCTGAAGGCAGCAAATGATCGCCGCTGGGTGAGTGTTCGCTACGAAGACCTGGTGACCGACCCTGAACAGGCCTTATCGCAGCTACTTGGCAGGCTAGACCTGACATACGGCAAGAAGATGACTATGGCAGGCAACCCGGCGATGGAGGAAACGGATCAACTGGAAGGGTGGCGCTACCGGGAGACAGAGCCACCTCAGACCGGCAGTCTCAACCGGTATGAGCAGACCGCTGATGACGTACGATTGAGCGTCGCCTGGGCCATCCGGCAGGTGCGGATCACAGATGCGTTTGCTCAACAAAATGGATTGACACACCACAGCATCTCCGATTGTGCCAACGAGATGGGTTATCAACTTCCGGATCTGCCTCCCTCAGGCCGGGAGGAGGTGGCGGATCTGTTAAGCAGGCAGGAGAAGGCATACCGTCGACGACGGCTGATGCGCAACAGTTGGTGGTACGAACGCAACAAACCCCTGGCAATCAGCGATCTTTAGGGCATTACAACTGCAAAGCATGGAACACGAACTCCCTTTTATTCCTTTTGAGCATGCCTATCTGTCCGAAGAGGAGACGGTGTCGCGGGCCGGTGCTTTCCGCGCCGTGATGGACCGGAGGCGCTCGATCCGCGAGTTCTCCGACCGGCCGGTCCCAAAGGAGGTGATCGAGGACCTGATCATGACCGGATCCAGTGCCCCTTCCGGTGCACACAAACAACCCTGGACCTTCTGCGCGGTCTCCAATCCGGCCCTGAAGCAGGAGATCAGGGTGGCTGCCGAGCAGGAAGAATACGAGAGCTATCACGGACGGATGTCGGAAGAATGGCTACAGGATCTTGCACCACTGCGCACCGATTGGCACAAGCCGTTCCTGGAGATCGCACCGTGGCTGATCATCGTATTCAAGAAGGCCTATGATCTGGTAGACGGGCAAAAACGCAAGTGCTACTACGTCAATGAGTCGGTTGGCCTCGCCTGCGGGTTCCTCATAACCGCGATCCATCAGGCAGGCCTGGTCACCCTGACACATACGCCGAGCCCGATGAACTTTTTGCACCGGATTTTGGACCGTCCCGAGAATGAACGTCCATTCCTGCTGCTGCCGGTCGGCTATCCCGCCGAAGATGTCCAGGTACCCGATCTCAAGAGGAAGGGGCCGTCAGAGGTCATCGCATATTACACGGGTGAAACGCGCTAGACATTCGCTGGTGGCCGTGTGGCTGGGCATGGCGATTGCTGTGGTCAGCAGTGTTGGTCATTACCTGAACCGAGGCACTCCGTTGATCACGGTGTGGGACACCTACGGATACTACGTTTACCTGCCCGCCGCGGTGACGTATCAGGATCTTGATGCCTTTGCCTTTGCAGAATCCCATTTCTCGGAATATCCGATGAAGAGCGGGATGTATCAGCTCATGGATGCCGGCGAGGGTCGCCTTCCCGTGTACACCAACGGCCTGGCACTGATGTGGTCGCCATTTTATGTGCTTGCCGAAGCAATTGCGGTGGTGACAGCACATCCTCGCGATGGCATGTCCTTGCCGTACCAATGGAGCATCCTGTTGGCGTCCCTTTGCTATGGCCTGCTGGGTCTCCTGCTCTTGCGCAGGGTGCTGCTGCGCTACGTGCCAGACACGGTGGCTGCAGTATGTCTGGTTGTGCTCCTGTTTGCGACCAACTACTTCCATTACCTCGCGTTTGATCCGGGGATGCCACATGGCTACCTCTTTGCACTCCACGCCCTGTTGCTGTTCTGCCTCGACAATTGGTTCAGGCACCCTCAGATCCGTTATGCGACCTGCCTGGGTGCGGCCTTCGCCCTGGCCTGCCTGGTCAGACCCACCGAAGTGGTGTGGATCGTGTTGCCGGTGACCTATGCCCTGGTCCTGGCCCGTAATTTCCGCTGGGAGCGAAGACATCTTGTGCACGCCACGGTCATGGTTGGCACATGCGCCTTGTTCATGTTGCCGCAGGTCTTGCTCTGGTATGCACAGACCGGCAAGATGGTGTTTAACGCGTATGCAGAAGCGGGCCACACCTTTCATTTTGATGGCCGGTATCTGCTCGACGGACTCTTCAGTTACCGCAAGGGTTGGCTGGTGTACACGCCGGTGATGCTCCTGGCAGTCGTTGGGCTCATACGAATGCGGGCCGCTCTCAGGGGCTGGTGCCTCCCGGTAACAGTGCTTCTGATCGTCCACGTTTACCTCACCTTCAGTTGGCATTGGTGGTTTTACGCCAATAGTTTCGGCGCCCGGCCGATGGTGCACATCTATCCCGAGCTTGGACTCGGGGTTGCGGCGCTGATGGTCGCCTGCTGGAAACACCGCTGGCTCAAGCAAAGTATCCTGACGTTTGCGGCTCTGTGCATCGCACTCAATCTCTTTCAGACCTGGCAGTACAATCATGGCGTCTTGCCGGGGGATGGGGTCAACAAGGCATTTTACTGGTATGTTTTTGGCCGAACGGAGATGGACCGTTCGGAACTCAAGTACCTGCGGCTGCCGGGGCGTTTGCCCAACCGGGACCGTTATAAACGGACGGAACTCGGCCGATTTGAGATCGTCAGTGCAGCAGATCTGCACGATTCCGGACAGTTCGCGTTCCGCGATGGGAGAGGAGGGCAGTTGTTGACCCCGGACGTACCCTACAGCGTTCCGTTGTCGATCATTCTTGGAGAAGGCGAGGCAGGTCAGTTGGGTGGGCAATGGGTGGAATCCGTTGCCGAACTATGGATTTCAGGCCGGGAATTCAATTCATCGGAGAATGCCCAGTTGATCCTCGAAGCCAACCGGGGTGAAGAACGGCTGTTTTGGCAGAACATGAATTTTCAGGTTTTTGCGGAAACACGCAGATGGACCACTGTCGATTGGGAATACCAGCTCCCGGCAGATCTGGAGCCGGGGGATGAGTTGCGGGCCTACATCTGGAACCGTTCACCCGACACGATCCTGGTGCATGCCATCAGCGTTAGTCTGCTCACGCGCTAGTCAAGTTCCTGCCAGTCACTGCCATCGAAATAGATGACTGCCGCATCGTCCGCCATTTGCTTGAAGGTGACGGAAAATGACTGGCCATCGATTTGTGTGACGTACTTGTCCGTTCGATAGGGTGTGCCGCCGATGCCGTTGCGCCACCACCAGTTGCCCCACTGGTTGAATGTCGCCTGGTAGGTGCTGTCATTGATTTGAACGGCTGAGACCCCATCCTGCGGGGTGGCCATGTTGTACTGGTAGATATCGTAGATTTTGGCCTGGACTGAATCGCCCTTCAGCAAGGTGAGGACCTCTTCGAAGGCAGAATCTCCGCCAATGTTCCGGAACATGAACATCCCGCGCAGGTTGTCGGGTACGTTGAGGAGGTACACCTCCGATCGGTCGTGCCAGCGGAACGTTTCCGCCAGATGATCATGCACCTGGTCCGACTGCTGCCAGAGACGATTGAAATGTAGTGTTGCGGCCACAGAAATGGCCAGATAGAGACCCAGTGCGAACCGTCCGAAACGGTATCGCCAGAGCAGTGATGGGAGGAGCATGCACACAAAGACCAGTGAGAAATACGTGTAGCGGTCGTTCTCCGAATACTGCAGGTAATAGAAGTACAAATGCGCGATCGGCAGGATGAACAGGACCGCGCCAAACAGCAAAAATGTGTTGAACAACAACTTGTTGTTCAAGGATTTCCGCCGGATCAGCACCCACGCTGCGAAACCGAGCAAGGCGGCCAGGGCCAGCCCGCCTGCCAAAGGCGCCGACAGGGTGCCATAGATCGTGTCCTGGATGGGATATGGCCAGAGCCGGCCGAAGAACAGGAGCTTGAAGGTGTATTTGAGTTCGGCGGAAGCCAGATGGAGCGGATTGAGGCTGGCGAGTTCAACATGATAATGGCCAACCGCTTTGCCAATCAAGTAGGTATTGACGATG
>JAWWBX010000113.1:0-11951 GCA_033720735.1 Saprospiraceae bacterium | reverse complement strand
TAGGTGGAGTCATGCCGAAGATAGGGCCATGCGGTCCGGGTTCAAAGGTGACGTACTCGATCTTGTACGCCCCAGTAAATTGGTCCTCCTCCAGCGGGCAGGTCAACAGCAGCGAAAAGTCAAAGTAGCTTTTGAACGCATTCCCATTGACTGTCGCTGTCGAATTGGCGCGCGTGAAGGCCTGGCCGTCTTTGAGCCAGACCTCTGTCCGGAACCGAAAATAATTGCCGGCCCGGATCTCCTCGAGAGCGAGGCCTGCCGCAGCTGCCAATTCGTTGAGGCGCAGATCCACGGTCACAGCCAGGTGCCCGCTTTCGTGCCGGAAAAATGCATCGGGCTGGTAGGTCGCAAACAGAACCTCAGTCCAGGGCGCGTTGACATCCGGTGAGCGGTCATCGTACGTCGCGTAGATGCGGTACTCCGCCACCTCGCACCCCTGGCAGGCATCCACAAATGCGACCGTGTAGGTGTAGGTGCTCTCTGAATCCCGCAAGTCCAGGATCTGCAGATCAGACGCCTCCAGGCGCGGATAGGCACCCTTGCCAAACCGGTCATAATCCAGTACATGCCGGTCGTCCGGGCAGTTGAAACCTGGAAGGATCGCGCAAATGAAGGCCAGCATGAACAGTAGTGAGCCGCTTCTCATCTCACCGCACATTGGCCGAACCGTCATCCCAAAACACCAGGTCGTCCAGGGATTTCTGCCTGACGCTGGCATTGAGCGTCACGTGGTCAGTCGGGTAGAGCAATGATCTGGGAAACGCTCCGATCACGAATGGATCGAGTCCTGGCTGCATATTGGACGGCATGCCGGTGCGTCGGTACATGTTGTAAGCTTCGATGGAGTTACCCCACAAGGCGACATAAAACTCTTTCATGGTGGTTTCTAATGGAGCAGTTTGAAATTGACCCATCACGGCATCGAGATATTCCTGAATTTCCTCCATGTCCGGCAGCAATATTCTGGCAAAATAGCCCGTGCTTGCTGAGGTGATCACATAGAAATCCAGATCGTGCGGAGGTATCATTGTCTGCGTCCCACATACCTTTTCAATGGAGGCGGTCACGGCCAGTTCCAGCTGTTCGGCAGCATCATCGCTGGTACCGAGCGTCAACGCCGCCTCGGCGCGCATGAAGTG
Organism: Saprospiraceae bacterium; assembly: GCA_033720735.1. Classification (GTDB taxonomy): domain Bacteria; phylum Bacteroidota; class Bacteroidia; order Chitinophagales; family Saprospiraceae; genus B8-G4. Next base: position 10,812 of record JAWWBX010000113.1, on the reverse strand, counting down.
GAGAAAGGCAGAGGTCAGGATGGGTGAGATCCCCGCACCGCGTGCGCCATCCGTACCCAGGTTGAGTGTCGAGCGAAATGACTGATTGTCCCACCGGCCACCGGCCGGGTACAGCCCATACACGGTGCGCAGATCCTGATCGGGCGGGATGCCCTGGCCGTTGCCATGATCACGACCGAAGTAACCGTAGCTCATGATACAGAAAGGCAGCCGGGGATCGACTTCCACAAAGTGATCCGGGGTTTCGGTCACATCGAACGGACATGAACTGGTGTTGGGATCCTGTTCGTAAGTATTGCGTATCTGCCGGTAGAAATAAAAGCGGCGGCGAGGATCATCCACTTCCTTTTCACAACACAGCAGCCACATAAAATAATGGCCCAGGTAGGTGTTTATCGCGCTTTCATACATCTCCCGGTACGCGGGATGCCGCGCATCCGGATTGGAGCGGTTGCTGCTCCAATGAAAGACAAAGTCCTCGGCAGGATCATCGATCAGGTCCCCTTCCGCCAGCAAGGCCTCCATCTTGTCACGCACTGCCGGATCGACCAGCCGCGTATTGTGATACAATCTGAACTTGAGTGACTTTGCCAGCGTGATCCACTTATCCCTGTCGCCCTCGTAGAATTGATCGAGAGATGGCGTGACACCCACTGCATGCGTGAGGAGGACGATCGCCTCGTCCAGCAGGGCCTCGGAGTATGCGTACACGTCCCTACCTGGTGTTGGTCCCGGGCTGATCAAGTCTGTACCCTGGCCTGCTGTACCAAGTGGTACATCTCCAAAGTAATCCACGAGCGTGCTGAGCACGTACGACTGCAAGATCCGGGCTGAGCCGGCATGGACATCCAACCGCCCTTCACTGTTGAGGGACTCCAGCAGGGCAATGTCGGGCAGGAGTTCGGCGTAGGCGATCCGCCAAGCCCGGTTACCGACAGTGGGAGGCAACGCAGCCTCATAGGAAAACGCGTCGAGGCCGGTCATGCGCATCACGCCATCTGTGACATCGTGCATGGCATGGTAAAAGTCCACGAAGGACAACTGAATCTGATTGTAAAGGAGGTTGGGGTCGACCGTTTCAGCGGTGACTTCATTTGGGTTGTCGAGCAGATCGAGCTCGGTCAGATCGCGGCAGCCATACATAAGGAGCAGAGCTGTCGCAGCAAGGAGTGCAATGCGTGATCTCATAACAAGTCTGGCTTGCTATACAAACGTCGGTGGTGTGCCGAATGCTCCGTCTGGTGACTGCAATGTCAGCCAAAAGAGAAAAGGCCGCTCCAGATGGAACGGCCTTTTCTTACACCGGGGAAGATCCCGCGTGTGTATCTCACTATTGCTTGGTAAACCGCAGTGAAAGTGGATTGGGATCCACACCGCAGCCACCGTCGTTGGCATATTCGATGACAGCCCACTCAAACGAGGAGTCGTCGGTGATATCGACCGGTATTGGTCCGTCCTGAACGATCGTGATACTTCCACCACCACAGCCGACGCCCGTGTCCATCGTGCTGAGTTGGATCTCATCACAGACAAAGTCAAAGCGCCAGGTCTGGCCATCGAAGTAGTACGTATCGGGCAGGTAGACCCAGTCAAACTCACGCAGGGTCGTCGAACCAGAAACCGTGCGCAGCGTCACCGTAGGAGGTGTGGCCCCCATGATGGCACCAAACGGTCCTGCTTCATGCGTGACGTACTCGATCTTGTAGCTACCCGTAAAGCGGTCGTCCGGCAGCGGGCAGGTGCACTTCGCGTTGAAGTTGAAGAACCCCTGGAACGCTGAACCGTTGACGGCAGCTGTCGAATTGGCCCGTGTGAACACGCGGCCATCGTTCAGTACAAGTTCTGTCCGGTACCTAAAGAAGTCACCGGCCGTGAGATCAGCCTGAGCGAGACCCAGCTTACTCGCGGCCTCAGAGAGGGGCAGACTCACGGACATCGACTTGTATCCCCGGCTGCTACTTCCAAAGTCTCCCTGTCCGAAAGAAGCGAAAAGGGTTTCGGCTTTGGAGTTGTCGCCGTTGCCAGGGCTGTTATCGTCGAATGAAACATAGATGTCATAGCTCGACACGAGGCTGCCTTGCTGCTCGTCCACAAACTCGACTTCATACTCAAACGCTGAAGCGGAGAAGTTGGAGAGGTCATACTCCCCTGAGATCAGGGTGAGCAGACGCACATAGGCTCCCTTGCCGGCCTTGTCGAATGTAATGATCGGGCTGAGCGCGTCGTCTTTGCACGCGGTAAGGATCAACAGCCCGGCAGCAAATATGATTGTTAGTTTTTTCATAGTTACAATTTTGCAGTTTAGTGATCCGGATTAACGCAACATTGCTGATCCGTCATCCCAGAAAACAAGCTGTTGAAGATCTGGTTTCTGCGACACGTTCGCGTTGAGGTTCACGTTGTCCGCTGGATAGAGGAGTGAACGCGCGAATGGTCCGATAGCCTGATCGATCCCGGGCTGCATGTTATTCGGCTTGCCGGTGCGGCGGTAGAAGTTGAACACTTCGTACGAGTTGCCGGCACATGCAATGTAAAACTCCTTCATGATGACGTCGAGCTTGTCTGACGCATTGTCGTATTGATCCAATACGTAGGAGACATACTCTTCAACATCGTCATCATCCGTGAGCAGAACCTCGGCAGTGACCACCTGCGGTGCAGTCGCGATCACATGATCAAGTTCCGCCTGGGAGATCTTGCTTGCAAACGTTCTGACTTTCGCGATCGAACCGCGCACACCGCTTTCGAGCAGTGCGCGGGCATCCTCGCTGGTCGCACCAGTAGCCGCAGCTTCGGCGCGCATGAAGTCAACCATGTACGAGGTCAGGATTGGGGCAATGCCTTCACCGAGTGCGCCGTCGACGCCTCCGTTCTGGCAGCACCCTTCCTTGAAGTCATTGTTATCCCATTTGCCACCACCGGGGAAAAGACCGTACAGTGTACGGATTGGACCGTCCGGTGGAATACCTGATCCATTCCCGTGATCTCGTCCGTAGTAGCCGTCGTCAGAGGCAACACAGTACGGCATATTGGGATCAACCGAAAGGTAGTACGATGGCGTCTCGGCTGGATCTGGTTCGTCAGACAGGATGCACGAGTACACGTTGACATCGTGATCACGTGATGTGCTCACCTGGCGGTTGAAGTAGAAGCGGATCCGCGGATCAACCGGGCCACCGTCCAGCTCCTTCTCGAGACGCATCACCCACATGTAGTAGTTGCCCATGTAGGTCCCGTCGCCACTTTCGTAGTGGTTCGGGTAGAACGGATGACGTGAGTCGGGATTTGAACGGTTGTTGCTGTAGTTGAACTGGAAGTCCTCACTGGCGGAATCGATGATGTCACCAGTGCTTACAGCAGCAGTGATCTTGCTACCACCACCGATCAGGCGCGTCGTTGCACCGATCCGCAGTTTGAGCGTATTTCCGAGTGTGACCCAATTGTCTACATTACCACCGTAGTAGTTGTCAACTGCTGGCGATGCCGCATTGGTACCGCTCAGCTGGGCGATGGCCTCGTCGATCAGGGCCTCTGCAGCAGCGTAGATGTCAGCGCCAGAGTCAACACCCGGGCTGATCACGTCCGTGCCTTGCAGTGCCTGCGAGAAGGGCACATCGCCAAACATGTCGACCAATCCCATCATAGCGTACGCCTTCATGAGCTTGGCTGTACCTGCGTGGACGTCAAGTCCGCGCGATTCGGCCAACTCCACAAGGGCGTCGACATCCGGAAACAGGTCCGCGTAGGTGTTGTTCCAGATACCGTTGCCGGTTGTCGATGGAAGTGCTTCGACGTAGGTAAATGCACCCATCGTAGTATGGCGCACGAGGCCATCCGCGATAAAGTGCATGTTGTGATATACGTTGCGGAACTCCAGTTGTATGTTATTATACAGGAAGTCCACACCTGCGTTCTCCGCTGTTACGGCATTGGGGTTGTCGAGAAGATCCAGTTCAAACAGATCATCACAACCAACACTCATCACCGCCAACAGGGAGACGATCAGAATTCTATTGAGAAATTTCATCATTCTTCCGTTTTTAAGTTGTGTCAATTAGAAGGTGAGGTTTAACGTGACTCCGTACTTCTTGGAAGTGGGGCCCGTGATGTAGTCAAAACCTCTACCATTACCAACACCAAGACTCAGTACCTCCGGGTCAAAGTTGACGTGCTCGGGGAAGTTCGGTGCATTGTACCACAGGTTCTCGCCAGACAGCGTGATCGAAGCGGAGCCGATCGGCAGGTTGTCGAGGATGCTCTGCGGCAGGTCGTATGACAGTGATACTTCGCGCAGACGGATGACTGTTCCGTCGAAGATCAGTCCTTCATCGGCAAAGAAGTAAGCACGGAAGAAGTAGTCTCCAATATAACCCTGGATGTTGTTCGGGGTCGATTCGTCCGTTGCCAGTACACCCGGCAGGATGATCGGCAGGAAGCGGTCGACGTTGGTGTCTTCGGTCAGACCCCGCGCCAGCATGGTAGCTGTGGAGTACGACAGGATATCACCACCGTCAGTATACGACCACTGGAATCCAAGGCGCAACCCTTTCCATGAGAACGAGTTGATCCAGTTTGCTGTGTAGTTCGGGTTGGGGTTGGCAATCGTCTCGATGTCACCACCGGGCACGTAGTTGCCGTCCGCGCCGACCAGGAGTTCACCTGCATCGTTCTTCTGGAATGGCGTTCCCTTGATCACACCAAACGGTTCACCCGGCACGGCAAAGTTGCCCTGGTTGGTGAAACCGGCGATCAGTACCTGATCCACACCCTCAGCGATGCTGATCACATCGTTGTTGTTCTTGGTGTAGTTCAACGTCATATCCCAGGTGAAATCTCCTTTCACCGGCACCAGGTTGATCCCGAGCTCGATACCATTATTCTCAACTTCGGCCGCGTTGACGGTCGTGTTGGTAAATCCGGTAGCCGGATCCAGGTCGAGGTCGATGATCAGGTCTGTCGACTGCTTGTTGTAGTACGATGCGTCGATGCCGATGCGGTTTTGCAGGAAGCGCGCTTCCACACCAAACTCAAGCTCAGAGTGCTTCTCAGCGCCAAGGTTCGGGTTACCGAGACGGTTACTGACCGAGTTGGTGTTGACTGTTGTACCTCCCGGTGTCAAGAACACATTCGCCCGCGTTGACAGTACGTTTCGTGTCTGGTACGGGCCCGGATAACCGGCGGAGGTACCATAACCGGCGCGGAGTTTCAGGTAGTTGAGTACCGTGCTGCTTTGCAGTGACGGGATCGCGTCGGTCGGGACAAACGAGATACTTGCACTCGGGTAGAAGTTGGAGCGGTTGTCCTCTTCGAGTACGGAGGTCCAGTCATTACGTGCCTGGAGGCCGAGGTAGAGGAAATCGCGGAAACCGAGAGTGGCCGTTACATAGGCACCAATCGTATTCTCGTCCGAGACAAAACTTGAACTCGAATGGTCCACGAAGTTCTGGTGTGTCAGAAGTTTCGGAACAAACTGGTTGCTACTGTTGACACTGGAGAATTCGTTCTTTTCGCGACGCAGGTTGACACCCACGATACCGTCGATATCGAAGTCTTCACTCAGGTCATACGTATACGCCAGATTGAGGACGTGATCATTGATCACGTTCTTGCGATCCGAGGTGAACAGCTGTCCGTCAGGAACTTGCGAACCGCCACGGTTGATGGCGCGTACGTTTTTCTGCGCGTATTGGTCAACACCCGCGCGGTAGTTCAATGTCAGACCATCGACGATGGCAAAGCTGATGTCGAACGAACCGAAAAAGCGCTTCAGGTCTTCCGTATCCCATGCATTGTGCAGCGTCCAGAGCGGATTCTGGATCGCAGAACCTCTCCGATAGTACACCATGGAGCCGTCGAGCGGGCTCTCGTACGGCAGATTGAGCAGGTCAATACTGCGCGGTGTGTAGATGAGGTTGGCGAACAAAGATGCACCAGACGGGTTACTACCAAATCCTGTGGAAGCAGGAGGTGCCAGCCGGTCTGACGAAATAAAGTTGAACGTACCTCTCACGGTGATCCCGTTCGACAAATTGGCTGATGCACCGAGGCCGAAGTTGTGGCGATTGTATTCATTACCACTGGTTCCGTCATCCCTGTCGGGAACAAACCCTTCATCCTGCAGGTAGCTGTAGCTTGCGCTGACCGCGCCACCGTCGAACGATTTGTCGACGCTGATCGAGGTGTTGGAAGCCAGCCCCTTGTCAAAGAAGTTTTCAGCGGCCATGTACGACCGGTAGTCATAGCGCTGCCCGATAAACTCGGGAAAATCATCATTGTACTGAGCTTGATCATAAGGGTGGTCGACCTGGCCATTCTCGTCGATACCGTTTGAACCACGGATCGAGAATGAAGGACCCCAGTTTGAGAAGAACCAACCGAAGTTACCGGAGAATCCGTTGCCGAATTCATTCTGGTAGGTAGGCAGGTTCGCGACTTCGGTCTGGCTGATCGACTGGCTGAAGCTGACCTCAAAGCCCTTGTCGGCTTGCTCGGTCACGTTACCATTCTTGGTGGTAATCAGGATGACCCCGTTGCGGCCAGCCTCACCGTACAGTACGGTGGCACTCAGACCCTTCAGGATGCTGATTTCAGCAATGTTGTTTGCATCGAGGTCGAGGAAACGGCTGGAAGCAGTAGCGCCACCCTGGGTGAAGCCACGGTCCGTGTTCGTGTCCGAATTAAACGGAACACCGTCCACAACAAACAAAGGCTGGTTGTCACCGGTGATCGACGAGTACCCACGGATGATCACGTTGGTACCACTACCCGCAATCCCGGAAGTCTGGGTAATATCAACCCCCGTTGCTTTCCCACGCAGGATCCTGGCCACGTCCGCCTCTGAACGTGCTGTCAGCGACTCGGAAGAGATTGTCGAGACACCATAACCAAGTGCCTTTTTCTCTCTCTTGATACCGAGACCGGTCACAACGACCTCGCCGAGTTCAACACCCTCGGACATGGTCACATTGATGACACTTGAGGATCCGATCTCCAATTCTTGAGTAGAGTACCCCGTATAGGAGAATACGAGGGTCGTGCCGTCTTCAGGGACCTGCAGGGTATAATTACCGTCAAAATCGGTAACCGTACCAGCAGTGGTACCCTTCACGACGACGTTGGCTCCGATCAAAGGCTCGCCGGTATCATCGACGACCTGGCCGGAGACGGTTCTTTGTGCCATTGTGAGGCCCACAGCGCAAAAAACCATCAACAACAACAGTGAGAGTTTTTTCATACTAATCTGGTTTTGATTATCTAAAAACTAGTCTTTTCCTTGTCTGGTCTCCCCTTTCTGCAAGGGGTACAAGTGACCTTGTGCCCTCTGGTCATAGGCACAAAGCCGGCTAAAATTATAACTTTTTAGGTAAAATCTCGAGGCACAATTTTAGAATTCCTTAACATTTCCCTTAAGAAAAAGCTACAGGTTTTCTATTGGTTAACGCTCATCGCTGCAATACGATGCCTTAATGCGAAAAATTTGTCATTCGCTGCATTCTGCCCCTTCGGGCGCCCCGACCGTCAGGATGCCGGTGGCACCGCAAGACAACGCAAATACATCTCGATCACATTCTGAATGCCGTAATAGAGCGCGTCCGAGATCAGCGCGTGGCCGATGGAGACTTCGAGCAGATTGGGCACGGTATGGGCGTAGAATGACAGATTGTCCAGGTTCAGGTCATGACCGGCATTGACCCCGAGCTTGTGTTCGTTTGCGGCACGAGCCGTGGCGACATGCGGCGCGATGGCCGCCGCGCGATCCGAGGCATAACCGCCAGCATAATCACCGGTGTAGAGCTCAATCCGGTCTGCACCGGTCGCCGCTGCTGCAGCGACCATGTCCGGGTCGGGATCGAGGAACAGCGACACACGTATCCCCTCCTCCTGCAGCGCCTGGACGATGTCCACCAGGAAGTCGTGATGGGTCACCGTATCCCAACCGGTATCAGAGGTCAGAACGTCAGGCGGATCGGGTACCAGGGTACATTGGTGCGGTTTCACCTCCAGAACCATCTCCATGAACCGCGTGCTCGGATATCCTTCGATATTGAACTCGGTGGTCACGACCTCTTTCAGGGCATACACATCCCGGTAACGAATATGCCGTTCATCGGGCCGGGGATGGACGGTGATCCCTTCGGCTCCATACGCCTCGCAATCCCGCGCAAACCGGATGACATCGGGCAGGTTGCCGCCCCGGCTGTTGCGGATCAGCGCTACTTTGTTGAGATTGACACTTAGCCTCGTCACGGTCCAAATTTCCGGCATTTTCGAGAGAAAATCCTATTCTTGCAAGCGTCAAGCCATCCGGCCCATGTCACCAGCCAAAAGACTGCTCGTTTTCCTTGCCCTGTACATCGGCGGCAACATCCTCGCATCCTTTGCGCTGGCAGCCGTAGCACTTTCGCAGGGCATCGACCTGGCAGACTTGCTGACGCTCATGCAATCGCCGTCTGGCGATGTGCAAGGCGTCCTGCGAATCATGCTGTGGATCCAGGCCTTCGTCATCTTCCTGTTGCCGGCTTTCCTGTTCGGCCATCTCTTTTACCGGCGTCAGATCGCACGGTACTACCAGATGCATCGGCGTCCCCTGTTGACCGTCCTGCTCCTGGGAGTGATCGTCATGCTGGCGGGTCAGCCGCTGGTGATGTTGTCATATGAGCTCAACCAGGCCATTCCTCTCCCCGGTTGGATGCGCAATATGGAGGACAACGCCGCCCAGATCATGTCGGGTATTCTGGATATGCCTGACGTCGGTGCGCTCATCCATACCCTGGTCCTGGTTGCGGTGCTCCCGGCGATCGGAGAAGAGCTGGTGTTCCGTGGCATTCTGCAACGACAGTTGGGGGAATGGTTCAGAAGTGATCATGCCGCCGTCTGGGTCAGCGCGGTGATCTTCAGCGCGGTGCACATGCAGTTTGAAGGATTTCTGCCCCGGATGGCATTGGGTGCCCTGCTGGGATATCTCTACGTATGGTCCCGCAACCTGTGGATTCCCATCGCGGGACACCTGGTCAACAACGGGATCCCACTGGTGGTCCTGTACTTCACGGGCACGGACCTCACCCAGGTCGACGCGCAGGACTATCCGGGTGTGACGGTTTGGGGCATTATGGTGTCCATCGTCGTCTTGTATTTTGCCAGTGCGTGGATCCGACGCAAAACACGACGCCATGCCGAACCATGAATTGAGGGAACGCGTTCTGACCGGTGCCGTCCTCGGCGGTGCAGTGATCGGCATGCTCCTGGGCGGTGAGACCACCACCGTATTGCTGGTGACCCTGATCTGCCTGTTGTCTGGGCGTGAACTGTACCACCTGGTCGTCGCAAGGCACGATGGCGCCCGGGACTGGATCTTTGCCGGCGCGCTGACCCTTCCGTTGGTGTTGCATTTCTTCTATCCGCTGTCTCCGGGCAGTCTGGGCGGCGCGGCCGTCCTGTTCGACTGGATTGCCGTGCTGAGCTTGCCGGTGATTGCGGGGCTGTTGGCTCTGACAACGATCCGCAGTGCGCCGGAGCGCTTTTTCCAGCGGATGGTGGCGATGGCAATGGGGGTTTTGATGATCTCGGTGCCCGGCATCTTTGCGCTTCAGCTGGCAGCGCTGACGCCACTCTTCCTGCTCGGCGTGTTCCTCCTCATCTGGACCAGCGATACGATCGCCTATTTCACCGGTCGACGCTGGGGACGCACCAAGCTGGCGCCCTTGCTCAGCCCGGGTAAAACGGTTGAGGGCACGGTTGGGGGACTGGTGGCAACCCTGGGTGTCGCCCTGTTGCTCAGCCAGTGGGTTGGGCTCTTCGGATGGCGGGACTGGCTGATCAACGCGGCATTGGTGATCATCTTTGGCACCCTCGGGGATCTGACCGTTTCGGCCATCAAACGGGTGTCACAGCACAAGGATTCCGGAACACTCCTGCCCGGGCACGGCGGCTTTCTGGACCGGTTCGATTCCTTCCTCGGCTGTCTGCCCTGGATCGGCATCTACAACCTCTTTATTTAATAATAACACTACGCCAAGGGCTTATCTGATGCGCATACACAAGGAAGGAAGAGGCCTGATATTCGGGACGGGGTTTGCCGCCCTTTTCGTTCTGTTTGTCATCGTACCGCGCGTGAGCCCGGCCATCGGAGTGCTGATCACCGCAGTCATGCTGATCATTTATGCGTTTCTCCTCTGGTTCTTTCGCAATCCGCGGCGTGCCATTCCGGAGCCTGATCCGCGCATCGTCTATGCTCCGGCAGATGGCCGTGTCGTCGCGATTGAGCAGGTCGTTGAGGACGAGATACTGAACGGCCCAGGTCTGCAGATCTCGATCTTCATGTCCCCCCTCGACGTGCATGTCAACCGGGTCCCTGTGAATGGTGTGATCGCGTACTACAAGTATCACCCCGGAAAATACCTCGTCGCCTGGCATCCCAAGTCGTCGACCGAAAATGAACGCAACACCTTTCAACTCGCAACGCCGTTCGGTGCGATCGTCATCCGCCAGATCGCTGGCGCCGTCGCGCGGCGGATCGTCAGCTACCCCCGTCAGGGAGACAGTGTCACCCAGGGCGAGGATCTCGGTTTCATCAAATTCGGTTCGCGTTGCGATCTGATCGTACCCCTGGATTTCGAAGTGGCCGTGGCGATCGGTCAGCGGGTGGTGGGAAACAGGACGGTGATGGGGAGGTTGAGAGGTTAGACGTTAGATATTAGAAGTTAGACTCCTGCACCTGATCACGTGAACACCGGAACACGTGAACACCTGAACACTTGAACCCCGTACGACTCCGCTACGCTCCGCGTACAGGGCGCGCACTTGAACACTAGC
>JAWWBX010000112.1:0-12022 GCA_033720735.1 Saprospiraceae bacterium | reverse complement strand
GCTTCATCGAGGATGTCGATCTTGTGGTACATCTCGTATTTCTCCTGGATCCCGCGCAGGATGGAGATGGTGTCTTCGACACTCGGCTCGTCGATGTACACAGTCTGGAAACGGCGGACCAGCGCTTTGTCGCGCTCGAAATACTTCTGGTATTCATCTGAAGTAGTCGCTCCGATCGTGCGCAGTTCGCCGCGCGCCAGCGCCGGCTTCAGGATATTGGCGGCGTCCATGGCACCGCTGCCTCCGCCCGCACCGATGAGTGTGTGGATCTCGTCTACGAAGAGGATAAACTCTCCTTCCGAGGCCTTGACCTCCTTGATCACGCCCTTGAGACGCTCCTCGAATTCGCCCTTGTACTTCGCTCCGGCGATCAGGGCCGCCAGGTCCAGGACATAGATCTGCTTGGTGAGCAAATTCTCGGGCACATCCTTCTTGACGATCCGCCAGGCGATACCTTCCACGATCGCGGTTTTCCCGACACCAGCCTCGCCGATGAGGATCGGGTTGTTCTTCTTGCGCCGCGACAGGATGTGCAGGATGCGGCGGATCTCCTCGTCGCGACCAATGATGGGATCGAGCTTGCCTGATTCTGCGCGCTCGTTCAGATTGATGGCGTACTTCTTCAGGGCATTGTACTGGTTGTCCGATTGCTGGTCGGTCACGGACTTGCCCTTGCGCAACTCCTTGATGGCCCCTTCCATGGCCTTGTCCGTGGCCCCCAGTTCTTTCAGGATCCGTGCGCCTTTGTCCTTTCCCTGGACGATTGCCAGCAGGATCAGCTCGACGGAAATGTACTCGTCACCAAAGTCCTTGAGCAGCTTTTTAGCGCGGCTCAATGCCTGGTTGGCATCATTGGTCAGATATTGCTTGTCAGTGCCTTCCACCTTCGGATAGGACTTCAACTCCTTGGTCAGCTCCCGCTCCAGCATGGTGATGCTCACGTCGACCTTCTGCAGGAGGAATTTGGCCACGTCCTCACTGGTCTCGAGGATTCCCTTGATGAGGTGTGGCGTATCGACCGTCTGTTGTTCGTAGCCCGCAGCGATGCGCTGCGCTTGCAGGATCGCTTCCTGGGCTTTTATCGTGAAATTGTCGTAGGTCATCTTACGCTTTTGAATGTGATTCAAGATACGTCATCAAACCAGGGGCCAGTACCAGAAATCACGCAAAATGGCAGTTCGCGCTGTAAAGAGGTGACAGATTTACAGTCGAAGTCAGCCGTTGACTCCCCCAACTTTAAACTCTAAACCTTAAACTTTCCGCCCTCCATCCAGCTCATCCTGGTATGCCTTCAGCTTTTTCCAGTCGCCTTTGGCTGCCAAGCGGGCCTGTTTTGGCCAGGTCCCCGGATCGGCAAGCCGGTAGCGGGGGCCGGCCTGGTCGAGGATCTCCTGGATCGACTTGACGCTGGCATCGGCCAGATCCCACCACGTAGAGATCCCGGCTTTCTTGAGGAGCTGTTCGATCTTGGGGCCAATGCCTTCGATGAGTTTGAAATCGTTGAGTTTGATGGCCTTGCCAAACACTTCTTTGGTCCCTGAGACGTCCGGATCGGTGCGCACTTTCGATGGCTCGCGGCCACCGATGAGGCGATCCTGGTAGGTCCGCAGTTTCTTCCATTCGGCACGGGCGGCAAGCTTGGCTTGCTTGGGCCAGGTGCCGGGATCGATCTGGCTGAAGTTGGGACCCGCTTCAGACAGGATCTTGCGCAAGGTGGTGACACGCGTTCCTGCGAGTTGTACGAATGATTGGATCTCGCGGTCGTAGAGCAACTCCTGGGTCTTGGGTCCGATCCCTTCGATCCGGGTCAAGGGGTCCTTTCGTACGGCGGCGGCAACCGCTGCCACGACGGGTGTTGGCTGCTGAGAGAGCTTTTGCAGCGCGTTGTGACGATTTTGCAAGGTGCTGTAGGCCAGCCGGCTTGCAGACAGATCTGACTCCAGTTTGGCGATACGGGCTTCCAGCCCCGCGATGGTATCCGCCTGTTGCTTGACTTCGGTCCCGAGTTGATCCGCCTCCTCATGCTGCCGGGTCTCTTCCGACTGCATCCTGACAACACGATGACGATACCGGTACCAGAGGAGGTAACCGAGCAGCAGACCCAGCAGGAACGGGATCAGCGTCCAGATGAGATGCTCCCACCAGGTGAATGTGCATGTCGATAATGAAGCTTGCCAGATCATACAGTGACTAGTTGGAGATCAGTTCAAGTTCTACGCGCCGATTGGCTTGCCGGCCGGCCTCGGTGTCATTGGAAGCCACCGGCTCCGTCTCGCCCTTTGAGCGTACGTCGATCCGCTCATGGTCGACACCCAGCCTGAGCAGGTAAGCGCGTATGACATTGGCTCGCCGTAGTCCCAGGCGCTCATTGAACACCGCTGAGCTGGTGTTGTCGGTATGGCCGGTGATCATTACGCGCAAGTCGGACTCCTGCAGCTGCCTGGCAATATCATGCAGGTACCTGCGGATGTCTGGCCCTAACTCACCGTGCGCCGACCCCCACGGAAACTGAATGGCGCCGGGGGACTGATAGCCGCTTTTCTTTGCCGGTGCGATGACCTCCACCGCAAACCCGCGGACGGTCTGTGCACCTTGGTCAACAATCGCACGATCGCTGGCGTTGATACTGATGCGAGGCGCGGGAATCGCCGGCGCCAGGGCCTCCTTCACTGCAGCAGCCCGTGCCAACCCCAAACCAGGCGTTTCCTCACCCTGGTATTGATACCCCGTGATGCGCAAATTACCCGCTGCCAGGACCTGGGCAAGGGAATCGCGCCACGCTTCAAACGCGGCGTTTCTGATCACCACCGGGTCGGCCCAGGCAAAGGATATCGGCGACCCGATGGATGTTTCCACGTCGGAGTTAGTTTGGATCGCTGGAGTCGTATCCGCCGGAGCTGTCACAGAAATGCCTTCGACAGAGTCGCAGCACTGACTTTTTTTGACATCGATGTAGGTCCAGGAAAAGAAATACCATGCCAGGAGCAACAGCAGCACTACAACAATTCTCATGGCCGAGGCACTATCATTCTGAATTAAAATACGTTTTTATGTCGAGAGTCCCCGATGTCTGCTTGTTGGCTGACCGCGCATCGTCACCTGGTGGAATTGATTGGCCGGCGACACCCCGTGGGACTTTATAAAATGTTTAACTTTTTCGCTCCGGCGATCGAAAATACTTCCGTGCGCACATTTGTTAACAACGTACGGATCAAGTAAAGCCATACTTATGAAGAGCTTCAGGAAGATCATGCTGCTATGCCTGTCGATCCTTATCGTCGACGGTCTGCATGCACAATATTTTGGTCAGAACAAACCGCGTTATCGCAGTTTCGATTTCCAGGTGCTGAGCACCCCCACCTACGACATCTACTACTATACCAAAAACCGTCAGGTGCTGGAGCGTCTTGCCAATCTGGCGGAGCAGTGGTATAAACTGCATCAGGCCGTGCTGCAGGACACCTTCATCCGAAAGAATCCAATCCTGTTTTACAACAACCACGCGGAATTCCAGCAGACGAATGCCATTTCGGGCGCCATCGGGACCGGGACCGGCGGGGTGACTGAGGGCTTCAAGAACCGTGTCGTGATGCCCATCGCCTTCACCAACCAACAGACCACGCATGTCCTGGGACACGAGTTGGTGCATGCGTTCCAGTATCACATGATGATCAACGGGGACTCGACGTCGATCCAGTCTCTGGCCAACCTGCCGTTGTGGATGGTGGAAGGACTGGCCGAGTATCTCTCCCTGGGCAAAGTGGACCCGCATACTGCCATGTGGATGCGTGATGCGGTGCTCAACGACAACGTGCCTACGATCAAGGATCTGCGCAATCCGCGCTACTTTCCGTACCGCTACGGGCAGGCGTTCTGGTCGGTGGTGGCCGGTACCTGGGGGGACCGGGTGATCGAGCCGCTGTTTGTCGAAACCGGCAAAAATGGACTGAGCCTGGCCACTGAATATGTGCTCGGGATCGAGCTCGATTCCCTCTCTACGATCTTCCAGCGTTCCATCAAGGAATACTACGAGCCGTTTCTCGAGGACGAGAAAGAGCGCTTCATTGGCAAGCGCCTCATCTCCGAAGACAACGCCGGCCGCATGAACATCTCGCCGGCCATGAGCCCAAACGGACGCTACGTGATCTTCCTTTCTGAAAAGAATGTCTTTAATGTTGATATCTACCTTGCCGACGCGCGATCCGGCGAGATCCTGCGCAAGGTGACGAGTGTACGACGCGACGGCCACCTCGACGATATCAGTTTTCTGGAATCCGCGGGGACGTGGTCTCCCAACAGCAGGGAATTTGCCTTTGTCGCCTTTGAAAAAGGGCGCAACGTCATTGTGATCAAGGAGGCGGAGACGGGCAAAACGACGCGGGTGATCCGGATCGATGAAGTGCCGGCCATCACGAATCCTGCCTGGTCGCCCGACGGACGTGAGATCGTCTTCAGCGGCATGGTTGAAGGGCAGGTCGACCTGTACAGCTACAACCTCCGCAATGACCGCGTAGAGCAACTGACAGATGATCTGTACTCAGAGATCCACCCCAATTTCAACGCCGATGGCACCCACATTGTGTTTGCGACTGACAAACTGAGCATGGATCAGGGGCGCAGCGCCGGGAAATGGACCATGAACCTTGCCGTGCTCAACCGCGAGACCGGCCGGGTCGGTCAGATCAACATCTTTCGCGGAGCAGACAATCTGAATCCGTCATTCGACCATGAAGGGAATATCTATTTCCTCTCGGACCGGGATGGATTCCGCAACATTTACAAGTACAGCCAGACCACCGGTGAGATCCTGCAAATGACAGATTTCATGGTAGGGGCGTCAGGGATCACCAAGTACTCGCCTGCGTTGTCGGTCGCCACCAAACGGGACCGCGTCGTGTACACCCATTATTACAAAGGGCAGTACACCGTATACCAGGCATCACAGGATGACTTTTTGAGCCTGCCGGTCGACAAGGACGATGTGGATATGGCCGCAGGCACTTTACCGGGCATGTTCAGCGGCGCAGAGCAGATCGTCCAGGCCAACCTGGAGAAGTTTGATTTCCTTCCGGATACCGAACCCAGTGCATTTGAGGAAAAGGCGTACAAACCGCGCTTCCAGCTCGACTATATCGGTGGTGGTGCCGGGGTCGGCGTCTCAACCGGGACATTTGGCTCACGCACGGGACTGGCGGGTGGCGTCGATCTGCTGTTTAGCGATATGCTGGGCAACAATCGCCTGTACACCGGGATCGCGCTCAATGGAGAGATCCTTGATTTTGGCGGTGCCGTCACGTATCTGAACACGAAAAACCGCCTCGCCTGGGGCATTTCCTTGTCGCATATCCCGTTCCGGACGGGGAATGTTTCATATCGCCTGGACTCACTTCCGGTCTCCGAAACCCAATTTGTGGAGGTGATCCGGGAGGACATCAATCTGCTCCGCATTTTTGAGGACCAGGCCAGCCTGATCGTACAGTTCCCCTTTTCGAAATCGCTGCGATGGGAGGCCGATGCGGGGATTAACTACCGGTCGTTCAGGCTTGATCAGTACCCCAATTACTATGACATCTTTACGGGGCGGTGGATCGCCCAGGGCAACCGGGAGAAAGTCGATATCGATGCCGATGAAGTCAACCTGGGCGGGCTGATCGTCAAGAAAGGCGCGTTCTACGATTTCAGTACGGCACTGGTTGGTGATAACGCATCCTTTGGGCTGACCTCGCCGCTCAATGGATACCGATATCGGTTAGAGGTCAGTAAGTATGTGGGGAGCTATGATTTCCATAGCGTGACCGCCGATGGCCGCGTGTACCAATTCAAGTCCCCGTTTTCACTGGCCTTCCGACTGCATCACTTTGCGCGTTACGGCAAGGACTCAGACAGCTTCAACCCGATCCTGATCGGCTGGCAGGGGCTGGTGCATGGCTACAGTTACAATCAGATCATCAAGCTCGCACGTTTGTCGGGCGGCGGCGAGTCATCTGACGTCACATTTAACAACCAGCTCAACACGGCGTTTGCCCGCCTGAGTGGATCAAAGTTCTTTGTGTCCAGTGTCGAGTTGCGCCTGCCGTTTACCGGGCCCGAGCAATTGTCCGTGTTCCCATCGAGCATCCTGTTCAGTGATCTGGCGCTGTTCTTTGATGCCGGGGTGGCCTTTGACGAGTTCAGTCATTTCCGGGATGGCGAGTCGATCATTATCCAGAAGGTGCTGGACAACGGAACGATCGTGAGCGAAGAGATCTTTGCCAAGCCCAAACTGGCGATGAGTGCCGGGGTGGCCCTCCGGGTCAATCTGTTTGGTGCGTTGGTGGTAGAGCCCTACCTGGCGTATCCGATACAGAAAGATTCGCGCTTTCTGCTCGGCGTCAATCTGGTGCCGGGGTGGTAGTCATTCATAGCGCAGCGACTCGATCGGATCGAGGCGCGCTGCTTTCATCGCGGGATACAGGCCCGAGACCAGTCCGACGATCAGGCAGGTGAGGAAACCGAGGCCGATCCAGGCCCACGGTATGAAAAAGTTGCCACCGACCAGTTTGGCCACACCGAGCCCGATGGCAATGCCCAGAACGATGCCGACGATGCCTCCCATCTGGCAAATGATCACTGCTTCGGTGAGAAACTGCATCAGGATGTTCTTGCGGGTCGCTCCGAGGGCCTTGCTGATCCCGATCTCCTTGGTACGCTCGGTCACCGAAACGAGCATGATATTCATGAGTCCAATGGCTGCTCCCAGGAGGGTGATCAGGCCGATAATGATGGTCGCCAGTCGTACCGTGACGGTATTCTCCTTGATGATCTCGAGCAACCCCTCACTTTTGAACATTTCGAAATCATTCTCCTCACTGGCGCGGAGTTTGCGCACATTGCGCATCGTTCCGATCGCGCTGGAGATCGCATCATCGATTTCCAGTGCTGCCGGAACCCCGACGGCGACCTCATAGTTCTTGTTGGTCCACCCATAAAAGCGTCGCTCTGCGTTAAGCGGTATGAAGACCCGCCGGTCAGCGCTCTGGCTCATGGAGGCGCCTTTCGACTCAAGCACCCCCGCCACGCGAAACCGGTGGCTGCCGATAGAGATGACCTGGTTGAGCGCCGCTTCAGGTTTGTTGTCAAAGAGGATCTTGACCACCTCCATGCCGATGATCGCCTTTTGTGCGCCGGTGTTGAGTTCGTTGCGTGTAAAATCGCGGCCGACCTCCAGCTCGTATCCCCGGACCTCCAGGTAGTTTTCATCGATCCCGTAGACAATGACCGTGGGATTGGTTTTTTCATTGCCGTGCTTGATCACTGCATTGCTGGTCGCCCACCCCGAGATGGCCACCTTGGCAGGGTACTCGTAGCGCTCTTTGAAGTCCATGGCCTGATCGAGGGTGATGGGGTCGCCGCGTTTTTGCTGCCGCCCGTCCTGTCGGCTCGACATCGACTGGCCGCTGGGCGAGATACTGAAGGAATTGGCCCCCATGCGGCTGAAGTTGTCCGTCATCGTAAACAACAGCGCATCAATGGCGGTCAGGATGCCCACCAGTGCGGTAATCCCCACCGCGATGATCAACAAGGTAAGCGTCGCGCGCAAGCTGTTGGCCCGTACCGAATTGATCGCCAGCCGGATGCTTTCCATCAAGAGCATCTTCAAAACTACACAATCGCATGATCAGGTGCTGCTTACTTCGATCAAGGAGGGCCTGCTGACCACCATGTTGCCACATCCTCCGACAGACTACCCGCTACCACCTACCGAGTACCACGTACTCCTACTCCTTAATGACCGCACCTTCACTAAGGATCGCAAGCATGGTATCGTGGAGGAGCGCATTGGATGCAACAATGGCCTGTTTCGAGACAAACTCCCCTTTCCCCTCAAAATCACTGACGATGCCTCCCGCCTCGCGTACCAGAATGGTACCTGCGGCCACATCCCAGGCGTTGAGGGTGGTCTCGTAAAATCCGTCCATCTTGCCACAAGCCACATACGTGAGGTCGAGTGCTGCCGAGCCGAGGCGCCGGATCCCGCGGGCGCGGGCCAGGAATCCCTGGAAAACATCGACAAGACTCACCAGTGCGCCGGGTTTGTGATAGGGGAAGCCGGTGGCGATGATCGCTTCAGAAAGCTCACTGGTTTGGCTTACGTGAATGGGTTTTCCGTTGCACCAGGCCCCGCCACCACGCCATGCTGTGTATGTTTCATCCTGCATGATGTCGACCACGCAACCCAGGACCGCCTCGTGGTGGTGAATGAGGGCCACCGACACAGAGAAAATGGGGATCTGTTGCAGGAAATTGGTGGTGCCATCCAACGGGTCGATGATCCAGGTAAATTCGGAGTGGTTGTTGGTGACGGTGTCTTCTTCGGTGATGAAACCGGGGGAAGGTACCAGCGGGGTGAGGGCATTGACCAGGATCTCTTCAGCCTTTTTATCGACGTAGCTAACCAGGCTGTTGCGTTCCTTGGATTCGACCTGATCGGCCACGACCTGCCCGACTTGAGAACGGATAAAGGCGGCCGCCTGGCCGGCGATGTGGGCAACCTCGGCGCAGACTTCCTTCAGGTGGCTGGCATCCATCCCGCAAATTTAATAGAAGGGGGGATTTTGTCGTGTCGCTGCTAGCCCATTTCTGACCGCACACCCTTAATCTGTGGGATCATGCGCTTGAGCATGCCTTCAATGCCGGACTGCAATGTCACCGTCGATGACGGACAGCCGCTACAGGCGCCTTGCATGGTCACGGTCACGATGCCGTCCTCGTACGACTTGAACTCGATATTACCACCATCCATTTCGACGGCGGGCTTCACGTAGGTTTCAATCAGCTCGCGCACCTTCTTGACGATCTCCGCATCGTCGCCGGTGTACTGGTATCCGGCACCGGATTCCTCTTCGAGCTGGGCCATCGCCTCCTCGAATCCGTCATTGAGAATGGTGCCGCCATCGTTGATGTAATTCTTGATCTCCTCTTTCAACTTGAGCATGATGTCTTCCCAGGCGTAGTTCAGCTCCTTGGTGACAGTGACAAAGTTGTTGCAGATATAGACACCCTTCACATACGGGTTGCGAAAGAGATGTGTTGCCAGCGGCGACCACTCTTTGGCCAGCTCTTCCGTGCGGAAATCCGCAGTTCCGCGGATCAGCATCCGGTTGGTCACGAATTTCAGCGACTCCGGATTAGGCGTCTGCTCGGTATAAATGAGGATCGGTGATTGAACTGCCGGTTCCATGGTTTTCTATTTTACGATCTGGACCATTGAAACACCCCGGTCACAGAATGGGTTCACGAAGGTAGGTAATTGACTGATTACTAATTGATTAATTATTGGAATAATTCACTCCAACGGACAAAACAGACAAACGGATGAACGGACTAACCCACTAACGGCTCAACTGAATCGGGGGTGTTTAGCAGCAACTCATCGAAAGTAAAGATGGTGGGAAGGCCTTTGTTCTGGAAGTATGCCCTGGTTTCCTGGGCCGACGAGGCACTCGTCGCCAGCACGAAATCGCCGCCCCAGGCCCCGAGGGATTTGACTGCACCCCAATAATCGGCAAAGCGTGTTTCCTTGACCGGCTGGAGATTGAGGCTTCTGGCGATAATCGTTTCGTGTTCGATCAATGCCTTCTCAAATGCAGAAAGCGTCGTCGCCTCCAGGATCTGTTCGCTGAGGTCAGAGATCTGCTGCAGGGCACCGTTGGATTGGCTCCGGTGTTGATAGTAGTGTTTGCGCGCTGCACCGCTATCCTGTTTCTGGCCGAGATAAACCACGTACAGCTGGTTCTTGAATGACGGCTCGAAATCGACATGCTGGATATGCAACTCTTCTTCGCCGAGTTGATAGAGGATGGGGCCTTCCGCGTTGGCGCAGGCCACATCGTAGCCGCTGCCGCCGAGGGTATTGAACAGCAGGAGGTACGGATTGGCATCGGCCCATTGCGCGAGGCAAGAGATCAGGGTGCTGCTCGATCCCAGCCCCCACTGGCGGTCAAACTCCAGGTAGGTGTCGACCCGGTATTTTTTCCACTTGGACAGGAAATCTGAATTGAGCCGGCATGCTGCCTTCAAGATCTGTGTGAGGGGATCGCTGATGGCCGGATCGGTGGTTTTGGTGGCCTTGAAATCGAGCAGGTCGAATTTGGCAGAAAACCAGACTTCGCCGGTGTGATCGTGGCTGTTCCAGACGATCTCGCTGCCGGGGCTTTCGCGCACATGGAGCGACTGACCGAAACGCACAGGCAAAGCCAGTGCTTTGGCTCCATCCAAAACGAAGTACTCCCCAGTCAGGAGCAACTTGCCGTTCGCTCGGAATTGTTGGCTGATTTTCGTCGTTTTAGCGGCTCCCCAATCGTTGGGCGATGTTAGGCATTTTTAGCCAGTAGGCGTGTGTTGGAAGGATAGTTTTTTTCAACATATATGAAAAAACCTATAGTGTCGACGCGATCTGACGGTCGCGTTGTGCCTGCGCCGTGTTGCCCAGGGCTTCATACGACAGTGCCCTTCCGTTGTAATACCGCTTGCCACGGTCATAGATCTGCAGGGCCTGGCTAAAGGCTTCGATCGCCTCCTGGTGCCGTCCCAGCCGCTGCAGCGCCGTGCCGAGGTCACCGAGATTGGCGTGATTATTGGGTTCATACTGGGCCGTCTTCCGGGCGCTGATCACCGCATTCTCGTAGTCACCGATGGCCATCAGGATGACCGTCCGTTTGGAGTGAATGCTCGTATAGTTGCGGTTGAGCCGTTCTGCCTCATCCAGGTCAGCCAGGGCTTCCCGGTGTTTGCCCAGGTAGTAGCGCGCCGCCGCCCGGTTGACATAATAGGTCACCATGCGTGGTTTGATCGTCAGGCCATGCGTATAGGTCGCTTCCGCTTCCTGGTACCTGCCCATTTCAAAGAGTACATTGGCCTTTCCGTTGATTGCGTGCTCGTTGTTGGGTTCGGAGGCCAGCAGGCGATCAAAGTCGGCCAGCGCCTGCTGCGTCTGACCTTGTTTGCGCAACAACGTGCCCCTGTGGATAAAGGCATGCGGGTCGTCACCCAGTTCTACCGCTGCGTTAAAATCTTCCAACGCACCGGCAATATTCCCGTGATCATTCCGGTAGATCCCGCGATTGACGTAGGCATAGGCGATCCTGGGATACTTTTCGATCACATTGGTCCAGAGCGTCTCCCCGTTGTCCCAAACCCGGGCCTGCCGGAAACTCAAAGTGCCCAGCAGAAGAACGATGGCGCCCATGGCAAGATACTGACGTTGCAAGTTCCAGCCCTTCCTGCGGGTCCAGTCCAGCACGTGCGCTGCAATGAAGAGCACCAGACCAAACAATGCCAGGTAGACATAGCGGTCCGAAAGGAAGATGCCTTTGCCCAACCCGGTCCTGATCAATGCAGGCGCCAGCGCCATGAAGAAGAAACCGTGCGTGAAGAACAACAGCGGGTGTCTGTGCCGCCATTTGAACACCAGGAACGCGCCGAGCCCAAGGAGCACGGGAAAAAGGTGAATGGCGTGTCCGATTGCTGGAAGGATGGTCTTGTAAGGATACGCCAGCGATAAATTGACGGGGAGCCAGGAGTGCAGATACCAGCCAACGCCTTTGACCCCCAGCAAGGCGATCTTGGCATAGAACGCCGGCAGCACGCTGAGCGGGTAGACGTTGGAAACCGGACTGGTGCTGACCAGGTTGCGCAGACCGCCTTCGGTAGAACCTCCACCCGGCGGTTCCCCGCCAAAGAATCCGTAAAGGAACAGCCCCAGCAACATCATCACAAACACCGGCCACTTTTCTGTCAGCCGCTTTAGTTCAACCTTGCGTTGCCAGGTATAGTCCATCAGTAGCAGGATGAACGGGAAGACAATAGCCGGCGCCTTGGAAAGCAGCGAGAGGATATAGCAGAGCGCGGTGAGCCCGATCCATTTGAAGGATGGCGACTTCAGATACCGCATGTATGCCAGCAAGCCAAGCAGGAAAAAGCAGGTGTACAGCACATCCTTGCGCTCGATCGCCCAGGCCACCGATTCCACATGCAGCGGATG
>JAWWBX010000111.1:0-12048 GCA_033720735.1 Saprospiraceae bacterium | reverse complement strand
TCTGAGCGCATCTCGCACAGCGAGCGAACGGGTGATTTCCGGATGGCTTTGCGCTGGACCTATATCGCCTTGTTGATCGCGCTCGATGAAGATGCATTGCTCGAAGTCCGGGGCTGGAAAACCAATCGTGACTACCGTGAGGAGATGCGCTCACATGCAGGGGCGGACGCTTTCAATGCCCTGTCCGAGGCGTTTGACTATTACTGGTATGGTGGACACGATCTGGACGCATCGACGTACCGCAACCTGCTTGAACTTGTCCGGCATCTGCAGAGCAAACCTGTTTCGGCATGACCCGGAGACTCGTCACCACACTTCTGCTGTACCTGGCCATTATCCTTGTGTTCCGGGCCTTGCAGCCTGCCGAGCTCGACTGGACTGAAACGTACGACCATGACGATCGGGGGCCTTTCGGGACCTTTATTCTGTATGAACGACTGCACGACCTGTTTCCCGATGCCAGTATCACCCGGAGCAAGCAGCCCGTCTATAATCTGCGGCGTCAGCAAGGCAATTTCACCGGCGCGATGATTGCCATCAACCATACCTTATGGCATGACCGCCTGGATGTCTCAGCACTCTTGCAAATGGTGCGGGAAGGGTCCACGGTATTCCTGTCAGCTGAGCGACTTTCGCAGCCACTGCTCGACAGCCTGGATCTGGAAATGGCTTCTGCCGGGCTGACATTCCCGGCCAACTCCAGCTGGATGTACCGGCCGCAAGATCATCTGACCCTGTCCTGTTGCCCGGGGAGGTCATGGGAGGTCCCGACCAGGGGAACGGTGCCCTACTTTGTATTGTCCGATTCTGATTCTTCGAAGGTGCTGAAGTTGGGGGAGGTGCGCGAAGGGCAGGTCAATTATTTGCGCTACCGGTACGGTGAAGGGACCCTCTACCTGCACAGTTTTCCGCTGGCGCTCACCAATTTTTACTTCCTCAACAGCGACATGCGCGCATATGCGTCGTTGGTGTTGAGCCACCTGCCGGAAGCGGAGATGGTCACCTGGGATAGCCACTACAAGGGGGTTCCCGGCGGCGGCAATCCCTTTGCAGTCCTCGCCCGACGCCCGGCCTTTCGCTGGGCCTACTGGCTGGTGCTGACCGGTGGGATGATCTTCCTGTTCTTCGGCGCAAAGCGCAGACAGCGGGTCATTCCGGTGCTGGCGCCCCGGCGCAATACCAGCCTTGACTTCATTCGCACGATCGGGGATCTATATTACCAGAACGGAGACCACCGTGATCTGGTCCAAAAGAAACTCACATATTTTCAGGAGCATCTGCGCGAGCAATACCGGTTTCATCTGACCTCGTTTTCCAACGATGCCGCCGAAGCAGTGGCGCGGCGGGCTGGTCGGGACGCCGGTTCTACCCGGCGCATGTTTCAAGAAATGCAGCGGTTGGAGTCAGCAAACCGGGTGAGTGCTGCAGATCTGCGTACGTTGCAGCATCACCTGGATATTTTTTATCAAAGAACAACAACATGAATGAACACCAGTCACCGATGTCACCCGGATCGCTGGACGAGATCAGAATTGGCGTACAGCGGCTCAAGGAGCAAATCAGCCGGATCGTTGTCGGGCAGGAGACGATGATCGACTTGTTGGTGGTCGCGCTGTTGGCCAAAGGGCATGTGCTCATCGAAGGATTTCCAGGCCTCGGCAAAACGCTGGTTGCCAAACTGCTGGCGCGTAGCGTCGACACCCCCTTCACCCGCATTCAGTTTACACCCGACTTGATGCCCAGCGACCTGCTGGGGACGAATGTCTACAATTTCCAATCTGGTGATTTTACCTTCCAGAAGGGTCCGCTCTTTTCGAACATCATCCTCATCGACGAGATCAATCGCGCGCCTGCCAAGACGCAGAGTGCATTGTTTGAAGTGATGGAGGAGCGCCAGATCAGCCTTGAAGGTCAGCGCTACCGCATGGCTGAGCCCTTCCTGATCATCGGCACCCAGAATCCCGTGGATCTGGAAGGCACGTATCCGTTGCCTGAGGCGCAGATGGACCGCTTCCTGTTCCGCATCCGGATCGCCTACCCGGAGCTGGAGGAAGAAGTGGAGATCCTGCGGCGACACCAGTCAGTCCACAACATGCACCGGCTGGAAAACGTGGATCCGGTCCTGCAGGCGGATGCCCTGATCGCATTCCAGGAGTACCTGCCCAGGGTGCACGCAGAAGAACAGCTGCTGCAGTTTATCGCCGATCTGGTACATCGGACGCGCAGCCATCCCGATATCATGATCGGAGCCTCACCGCGGGCATCACTTGCCCTCATGTATGGGGCCAAGGCATTGGCGGTGGTCCGGGGTCGCGATTTCGTCACCCCTGAAGATATCAAGGATGTCGCGGTGCCTGCCCTGAATCACCGCATCGTGATCACTGCAGAAAAAGAAATGGAGGGTGGAACCGTCGATCAGATCATCCAACAACTCCTGCAAGTCACCGAGGTGCCCCGATGATCTGGCGCCAGCTATATGTACACCACAGGTTCTATCTGGCCCTGGGTATGGTGATCCTGGCGTTCCTTCTTGGCATGTTCAGTCTATTCATCTTCTGGCTGGCCATCGTATTGTTGTTGGTCCTGGGTATTCTGGTGGTCGTGGATGCGTCGCGGCTGTTTGGCAACGACAGGTGGATTGATGCACACCGTGAGTTGCGCCAACGCCTGTCAAATGGCGATCAGAATCCCGTCAGGCTGTCGATCAAGAGTCACTACCCGGAAGCGGTCCGCGTTCGGGTGATCGACGAACTGCCGGTGAGATTTCAGATCCGGGACTTGCACTGGGCGTTTGCGCTCGCGCCGGGCGCGACGAAGTCGGTCCGCTACACCGTGCGCCCGGTAGAGCGCGGTATCTATCATTTTGGCGCCATCCATTGTTTTGTACACACGAAACTGGGCCTGCTGATCCGCCGTCACTCGGCCGACGCTGCCCGCGCCGTCAAGGTATATCCTTCATATCTGCAGTTGCGCCACTACAGCTTCCTGGCCTTCGACAAGCGCCTTCAGATTGATGGGATCAAACGGGTGCGCCAGCTGGGACATACCATGGAATTTGAGCACATCAGGGAATACGTCCAGGGCGATGACACGCGGGTACTCAACTGGAAGGCTACCGCGCGCACGGCCAAACCGATGGTCAACGCATTTCAGGACGAGCGTGCGCAGCCGGTGTTCTGTGTGCTGGATAAAGGCCGGCTCATGGAGATGCCGTTTGAGGGCATGACCCTTCTTGATCATGCCATCAATACGGCCCTGGTGATGTCGTATATCGCGATTCACAAGCAGGACAAAGCCGGGCTGATCACCTTTGCATCCAAGGTGGATGCCATCGTGCCTCCGGGCCGGAGGTCGCATCAAATGCATCGTATCCTGGAAGCCCTTTACAAGCAACAGACAGAATTCATGGAGGCAGACTTTGAGCATCTGGCAGCAACTGTCCGCCGACAGGCGCGCCAGCGCAGCCTGATGCTGCTCATCACCAATTTCGAATCAGTGGTCGGACTGCGACGGCAGTTGCCCTATTTGAGCACCATCGCTGCGCATCATGTGGTCGTTGTGATCTTTTTTCAGAATACCGAGCTCCATGCATTGACCCGCCAGCCGGCGCGTTCGCTGCGGGAGATCTATCATCAGACGCTGGCCGAAAAGGCCCTTCACGAAAAGCAATTGATGGTGCGCATCCTGAGGAATCATGGCATGCACGCTGTGTTGACCGATCCTGGAGATCTGACACCGAATACGATCAATCAATATCTGGCGCTCAAGGCCAGAGGGGTCATCTGAAATGATCCGTTTATTGGCGTCGCTTCAGGGTATCGGCGGGATCATTCTCGGGCAGCCTGTAGGTTTTTTGTTTCTTCCCGAAGACTGATACGTTGACGTACCGTTTCGGGTTGAGGCGGAAGTCTTGCAGGAGCAAGTCGAGATTGCGCAGCGTGCTGGACAGCTCTTCATAAAGTTGGGCGTCTTTCGCCAGCAAGCCAAGGGTGCCTTCTCCCTCATTGATGCCCGACATCAAGGCATTCAATTCGTTGAAGGTGTTTTCCGCCTTGGCAATGGCTGCATCCAGCTGATCGACGACATCACTTGCCGAAGCCATGACGTCACCCGCCTTCTCGCCGATCCCCGCGTCCCTGAATTCTTGTGAAAGGTCCCGCAGGTTGGTCAGTGTGGCAGCAATATCTTCGTTGCGCGCGCTCAACATGGCCGTCGTTTCCTCCAGATTCGAAAGGACACCGATCAATTTGCGGTCGTACGCCGCCATGGAGGTGCTGAGCTGTCCGGTGATCGATGCGAGGTTGCTGAGGATGAGCCGCATATCCTGAAATGACCGCGCTACGGCCGAACTGGCCTGATCCGACGTCAGCGAATCGGAGATCGTGTTGATGATCTGCCTGACGTTGTTGCGGATGTTCTCAACGTCCTTTTCGCCAAACATGGACTCAAAAACACCCTGCACACGTCCCGACAGGAATGTGCCGGGTTTGGCACAGTCGTCAGAGCACGCTTCCGTGACATTCAGCACGACGGCCTTGCCGCCCATAATGCTGGTGCTGACAATCAGTGCTTCGGTGCTGGCCGGAAAGCGAATGCCCCGGTCGATGTCGAGTGTCGCGATCACGCTGCGCATGTCGTCGCTGAGGCGGATCTCCTCGACGGTGCCAACCCGCATACCGCGGATCATGACCGGCGAGGTGGCAGCAAGTTCATCCACATCCCGGTACTCTACGTAGTAGTTGTTGGAGGCATTGAGAATATTCTTGCCCTTCATAAATTTGTAACCCCAGATAGCAATGGCGATACAAATCGTCGCGAGCAGACCGATCCTGACTTCGTATGACATGAGCAGTTTCAGTGTCCGTCATTGGCGGGCCAGCGACTGTGCCTCATTGACGGAGATGCGCTTGTTTTTCTGATAGGCAACCACGAAGGCTCCTGCAAATCCCGCTTCCCGCAATCGTTTCTGCTGTTGCGTCGCCTTTGCCAATGTGGAAAACGGGCCGGCAAGATATTTATAATAATTGTCTTCCTGTTTTGTTTGCAGACGGCCGCACGCCTGCCACGCGGTGGTGCTGGTGTCCAGCGGCTGGGAGGAGGCTGCAAGTTGTACATAGTAGGCCGGGCGCTCCTTGTCCGGAAGGGTGCGGGTCTTGGATGAAACCACCTGGGCGGGCTGCTCCACTGCAGCCTTGTACTCGGCAAACGCCGCGAAGATACTGGCAGCAATATCCTGCTGTCCTTCTTCTCGGGCGAGGTAGGCTTCTTCATCGTCATGACTCAGGAACCCCGCCTCGACGAGGACGCTGGGCATGGTGGTATTGCGCAAGACGAGAAACCCCGCTTGCTTGACTCCCCGGCTGTGGCGCTTGATCTTGTGTTTGAATTGCTCTTCAATGCGGTGTGCCAATGCGATGCTCTGCTCCAGGAATGCGTTCTGGTACATGCTCAGCAGAATATGCCCTTCGGGGCTGTTGGGGTCGTAGCCATCATAGTGCTCCTGGTAGTCGTCCTCCATCAGGATCACTGCATTCTCCCGCTTGGCTACCTCCAGGTTGTCTTCTGCACGGTGCAGGCCAAGCACAAAGGTCTCGGTGCCGTATGCCGAGTTGCGGCGCGCAACCGAGTTGGCGTGGACCGAGATAAAAAGATCGGCTTCTGCCTTGTTGGCGATCCGGGCACGTTCGTGCAGGGGGACAAAGACGTCGGAATCACGGGTGTAGAGGACTTCGACGTCGGGGTACGCTTCTTCCAGCATGCGTCCCAGGGCGAGGGTGATCCCCAGGGCGACATCCTTCTCCCTTACCAATTTACCAATGCAACCCGGGTCCTTGCCTCCGTGCCCGGCGTCGATGACCACCCGCATTACAGACTGGCCGCGGAGTGGCGGATCACCGGATATTTGACAGCCGCTTAAATCTAAAGGCCATGTTAAAAGGACAGCGAGTAAGGACGAAGCAAAGAGCAAAACCGTTTTATCTTGGCAGTTGAAATACATTGGTCGTCAATGTCCTTTGTATTAAAAATTGTTTTAATATATAAAGATAGGAATTCCGGTTAATTCCGGTAATCAAACGCATTGAAGAGGAGGATTTATATCTCAATCCTGTGTGTTTTTGTCTCACACCTGATCAGCAGCCAGGTGCTGCAAGTCAGTCCGCCTGCTGATTCCCAGGCAGTGACGGTCGGCGACACGCTTCCGGCCGATACCTTGCGCTTCTCGTTTTCGACATCAGCCAGCGGACTGGACAGCGAGCTGAGATACGATATGCAGGACTCCATGCTCTTTGACAATGACGGTTCTATGGTGCATCTCTGGGGCAATGCCGTCGTCGAATACCTCACGATGAAACTGCAGGCAGATTACATCATCTTTAATCTGGACAGCAGCATTGCCACTGCTCAAGGCTGGCCGGACAGCACCGGTCAACTGGCAGGGTTCCCACTCTTTACCGAGGGCGACCAGTCATTCGAAGCCAAGCGCATGCGCTACAACTTCAAGACCAACAAGGGGATGATCTATGATGTGATCACACAGGAGGGAGACCTCTTTATTCACGGAGCGAAGACCAAGTACGTCGGAGGCGGCCAGGATACACTTGCCGAAGATGTCATCTTCAACCAGGGCGCGCTGATCACCACCTGCGATCATCCCGAGCCACATTACGGGATCCGCAGTACGAAGATCAAGACCATTCCCAACCGGCTGGCCGTCATCGGTCCGTCGAATATTGAGATCAACGGCGTTCCGACACCGTTGTGGCTGCCCTTCGGCTTCTTTCCGGTGACCTCAAGCCGGCGGGCGGGTCTTATTTTTCCAAAGGATTTCGAATACTCGGAGAACTGGGGCTTTGGCTTGCGCGATGTCGGATACTTTCTGCCCCTGAGTGAGTATATGGATTTGAAGATCCTGGGTGACATCTATTTCAACGGAAGTTGGGGCCTCAACCTTCAGAGCAACTACGTAAAGAGATACCAGTACCGGGGAACCATGTATCTCGCCTATTCGAAGCGTATCACGGAGGTGCGGGGCGAAATCCAGCCGAATGTGCAGAAATCGTTCTCACTGCGCGTCTCGCACAGTCAGGATGCGAAGGCGCATCCCTACCGGCGGTTGGGGGGAAGCATCAACATCCAGTCCAATGACTTTCAGAGCCTGAACCGCAATGATGCCAATAGCGTCCTGACCAACACCTACAGCTCCAATTTTTCGTGGAGCCGCAACTTCCCTGGCAAGCCATACTCGCTCAGCGTAGGTTTCAGGCACTCACAGAATACCAGAACCAACGCCGTAACCATCGACGCTCCAAATATCGATTTCCGGGTCAATCGCATCTATCCGTTCAAACGCAAGAATGCGGTGGGGAAGGAGCGGTTCTATGAGAAGATCGGCTTTAAGTATTCGGGCAATACGCGCTCCAAGTTCTTTGCCACAGACACCACCATTTTCAGTTCCGATACCTGGCAGAATGCCCAGTACGGGATGCAGCACCGCGCCGATGTCGATGCCAGCTTCAGTCTCTTCGACTACGTTCACGTGACCCCATCGGTGAGTTATGAGGAGATCTGGTTTTTCAAGACGCGTCAGGAGGAGTTCATCTTTGACCCGCTCACCGATATTGAGATCGACACGCTTGTCCAGGGGATCGATACCATTTTTACGCTGGATACGATCCGGTATGGCTCCACCGCAGATACCCTGGTCCGGGGATTCACCCCGTATCGGCGCTACACCACCTCTGTCTCAGTCAACACCCAGTTGTTTGCAACCAAACGCTGGAGCAATGGCTGGCTGCGCGGATTGCGGCATGTGTTGAAGCCCACGTTCTCTTTCAGCTACGAACCGGACAATTCAATGCGCTATGTGGACTCCGTCCGCACGGATATCCGCAACGACAATATGCGGGGGTATTCGATCTTTCAGGGTGGTGTGTATGGCGCGACCATTGTCAGCGGGGAGCGCGCGCTCCTTGGCTACAGCTTCAACAACATCTTTGAGGCCAAGCTGTGGTCCAAAAAAGACAGCACGGAGAAGAACATCAAGTTGTTTGACAACATCGTGGTCAGCGGGAATTACAACTTTGCCGCGGACACCTTGCAGTTCAGTCCGGTATCGATCCGGGGTACCACGCGTTTGTTCAAACGCGCCACCAACTTTTCATTTTCGGCCGTCTTTGATCCCTACGACGTCGATCCTGTGACGAACCGGCGCGTAGACCGCTTCTATCAGGATACGCGGGGCAAACTGCTCAGGTTTGACAATCTGCGCGCGAGCTTCAACACGCGACTGACCGTGCAGAAGTTGCGGGAGATCTTCCGCGGCGAGCAGGAACCCGACCAGACTGGAAGGGAAGAGCGCGACGAGCGGCGGACCCGCCAGGCTGCCGATGAGGACATCTTCTTTGACATTTTCAACAACTTCAGCATCAACCACAACTTGTCTTTCATGCGGGTGGGACGGCCCGGGCGCGACACCACGATCACCACAACCCACACCATCAATGTGCGGGGCAACCTCAACATCAGCCCCAAATGGAGCATCAACATTGGCAACATCGGCTACGACTTCCGCTCTGACCGTCTGACGTATCCTGATGTCGGCTTTACGCGCGACCTCCATTGCTGGGACATGTCCTTCAGCTGGCAGCCTCAACGCGGGACCTATACCTTTCATATCGGCGTCAAGCCCGGTTCGCTCGATTTCATCAAGATCCCCAACCGGCGCAGCAATGTGGATGCGTTTGGAGGGTTTTAGGATTCAAGGGTTTAAGGATTCGAGGATTCGAGGATTCGAGGATTGAAGGACAAGGGTGGATCAGTAGATGGCCAGCAGGCGCGACTTCCGGCTCTCACCATTCCTGATGACCAGGGCGTAGATCCCGCCGGGCCAATCGGACGCATCGATCCAGAAGGTGCTGCCGATACTCCAGACAGTGGAAAGAATGAGGCGGCCACTGGCCGTGAGGAGTTCGATCGTGACGGGCTGGTCATACTCCCGGTTGCTGTGCACAATGATCATCTGGTCCCCGGGCGCATAGAAAGCACGGATCGAATCGAGCGGGGTGCGCCCGGAGGCGATTGGTAAACACGCCATATCGGCGGTCAGCAGGCCGGGCCGGTGCGTCATCAGGGCTGCCTGCATGCGCGCGACTTGTCCGGCAGTGAAGAAGGCCAGGCAACGGTCATCCGTGAGCGCCATGAAGTTCATGAACATATCATCAGATCCGCAGGAATGCTGCGGGTGCGACGGGCAACCCGAATAGGGTCCTGCCTGTTGCGGGGTGTCAGCTACAAGATCGTCGTCGCTGCAATCCGCAGTGGTGCCCCAGAGGTGCAGCAGGCCGAAATAGTGTCCCAGCTCGTGCGTCAGAGTGTGTCCGCGGTCATAAGGTGCATTGTCTGCTGCTGTCCCCAATGCCCCAACAACGGAGGGGTCGATAATCACCCCGTCCTCTTCCGGAAACTCTGCCATGCCGGGAAACGTGGCTTTTCCGAGCAGACCATTGAGATCGGCGACCCACACATTGATGTAGCGCTCCGGATCCCAGGCATTCTTGCCCCCAAACGCATCGTAGTGCACGGCAATCCGGCCTTCAGCCACGACCTGTCCGCCGATACCGGTCACCGAAGTGCCCGTTCTGGTGATACCTGTGGTTGGATTACCTGCCGGGTCGGTTGATGCCAGGCAAAACCGGATGCCGGCGCTCTCGACAGATGCGCGAAACGAAGCCGGGATGATTCCGCGGTTTTCGGACAGGCCGTTGAAGTCCCGGTTGAGTACTGCCAGCTGTGATCTGATCTGCAGGTCCGACACATTTTCTTCCTCATTGCTGTACACGACGTGGAAGACGACGGGAATGGTGATGGTTGATCGAGTGTGCAGAGGGCGGTGGTACTGATCCAGAGATTGCTGTGTCAGCCGTTCAGTGGAATCGAAGGCAGAGGCGGCATGCAAGCGGAGGTCGTGTACGCCGCACCAGCTTCCCTGCGCCAGGGCGCCGGCGGCCGCCAGGCAGGTCAGCAGGGTCGTAGTGATATGCCGGTAAATGGCGTCCACACTATTGTTCGATCAATTCGAGAAGACGATCCAGTTTCGGGGAGAGAATGATCTCGGTGCGACGGTTGCGGGCTTTGCCCTGCTCGTTGGCATTGGTGTCGATGGGCAGGTAGAAAGCCTTGCCTGATGCCGTAATGCGCTCGCCGGGCAGTCCGTTTTTTGTGAGTTCCTTGACCACGGCGGTGGCGCGCGTCACCGACAGATCCCAGTTGAAACCGGGGTCACCATCCGAGTCGGTGTGCCCCTCGACGGTAATGGCCACATCGGTGTTCCTCAGGACTTCGGCCAGTTTGGCCAGCGCCTCCTTCCCGGCTTTGTCCACGCGATTGCTGTTTTTCTCAAACAACAGGTTCTGACTTAGCGAGACATAGATCTTCCCATTTTTCTGCTCCACGGTCAGATCGGCGGCAGAAAAGCCCAGGAGTGCCTCACTGATGCTGGTCTTCAGCTGTTGGAGAGATGCCTGCTGACGGTTCAGTTGATCGCGCAATTCGGCAATGCTCTGCTCGCGTGCTGCCAGTTCTTCTTCGCGGACTTCCAGTGTGTTGCGCATGCGGCGCAGCGCGCGTTCCTGTTCGTCGAGTTCGGTCTGTTTTTGCTCCAGCTGGTTGGTCAGCTCCTGCTTTTCAGCCGACGCGCTGGCGAGCAGAGCCCGGTTGTCTTCCTGCAGCCGGTCGAAGCGCCGTTGCAGATCGTTGTGTGTTTCCTCCAGACTCAGGTACTTGTCCTTGATCTGGATCATGACATCTTCTGTCTTTTGCAGTGTGGTTTGGGTCGCCGCCATTTCTTCCTGCAGTGCCAGATAATCCTTTTCCACTTTGGACAACCGCAGATTTTCACGATCGGTGCGCGCCTTGCTTCCGAGCAGGTCGTTGTACTTTTTTTGAGAAACACATCCTGTCATCAGGAATGCGACACACAGGACACCCGGGAGGATTCTGGAAGTCATGAGATCCGTTTTGACAAAGATACATAAGGTGCTTTCAGTTGAAAGGAAGTGGTGCCCGGAGCCGCCGACGTTCCGGTCATCTGTTTTCGTGCAGTAAAGATGCCTATCTTCATAGAGGATTGGCCGATGAGCACGGCATCGCGGGATTGAGCCAACCTTCCCCCTTTGTAATCTCGCAGCTATGTCGCGCGAACAACCAGCATCCCGCATTACCTACTCCACCGTCATGGTGGCACTGCTGATCACGGGTGCAATGGGCTGCTGGATGGGATGCGGTTCAGCGCCGGAAGAAGCACAACCGCCGCCGTCGACGGGGCAGCCGGTGGTCTCGGTCGACTCGAATGTGCAAGCAAATGCCACCAAATCCGCAGCCCCGTCATCAACATCCGCGACCGGCAGTTTTTTGCCGCAGGAGGGTTTGGCTTCTATCCCGGCCGAGCGCTTTTTTACCACCACGCGCATGGATGGACTGCAGCCGGCCGACCCGCAGACGCAATTCAGTCCCGGCGACCAGATCTATGTGTATGCCGGCATCCACGCGCCGTCCGATGAGCGCATCCAGCTCCGCTGGTTTGGGCCCGATGGACAGCACATTTTGCCGTCGATCTACAAGCATATCTCGGCCAATACGGGGCCGGTCGGCTACCGGATCTATACGTACCGCATTTTCAGGGAGCCGGGGAATTACACTGTGCGCCTCTACAACAGCGCTGGCACGGTGATCGGGGAGACGGGGTTTGAGGTGGAGTAGTGTGTTCAGGTGTTCAAGTGTTCAGGTGTTCAAGTTTGAAGTCTCAACCGCACTTAGTTGCTCCCTAACCACCTATGTCATTCCGAGCGCAGTCGAGGAATAGCTGCCACCTAGCAGGTGCCTGGCCACATTACGGAAAGTCGCAGACCGCTGGCATCCAGCCTCCATATTCCGTAACTTCCTAAACTATGCGCTACGAGCTTTCGCACGATTCCATTGCAAAACAGGTCTATGCGAAGGCCGAGGGTGATGCGCGCTTACGCCGTAAGATCGAACGCGAGATCAGGGAGG
>JAWWBX010000110.1:0-12053 GCA_033720735.1 Saprospiraceae bacterium | reverse complement strand
CTCGGCAATGGCAGTGAGCAGCCAAAACAGGCTTTGGGTATGCGTGCCAATGTAGCTCAGGGGTAGAGCACTTCCATGGTAAGGAAGGGGTCGGGGGTTCAAATCCCTTCATTGGCTCAAAGGGAGTGGTGCAACGGCATCACGAAATGACAAACGAAGTCAATCATGGCCACCGACCGGGGTCGGGCCTGTCCCGACCGCAGCGTCGGGAGGTTCAAATCCCTTCATTGGCTCATGAGATGCCTGGTGCATCAGGGAATGAAAACAACATCAGAGTGATTGCGGGGATCGCTTCCGCAACCGCATCTGAAACAACGGATCCATTTGTTAAATCAAAAAGAGTAAAAACACTAAGCGATG
This sequence comes from Saprospiraceae bacterium, assembly GCA_033720735.1. Lineage (GTDB taxonomy): Bacteria > Bacteroidota > Bacteroidia > Chitinophagales > Saprospiraceae > B8-G4. The sequence goes on along the minus strand of JAWWBX010000110.1, from coordinate 11,693 downwards.
GCAAAAGAAACTTTCGAAAGAACCAAACCACACGTCAACGTCGGCACGATCGGCCACGTCGACCACGGTAAGACAACACTGACCGCAGCCATTACGTACGTGTTGTCTGAGGATGGCCTGGCACAAAAGACGGACTACGATTCAATTGATGCCGCACCGGAAGAAAAAGAGCGTGGTATCACTATCAATACAGCGCACGTTGAATATGAAACTGCCAACCGTCACTACGCACACGTAGACTGCCCGGGTCACGCCGACTATGTCAAGAACATGGTCACGGGTGCCGCGCAAATGGACGGTGCAATCCTCGTCGTCGCTGCAACGGACGGCCCCATGCCGCAAACGCGTGAGCACATCCTGCTCGCACGTCAGGTAGGAGTTCCGAAGATCGTTGTATACATGAACAAAGTGGATCTCGTCGATGACGAAGAAATGCTCGAGCTGGTGGAAATGGAGGTGCGTGAGCTGCTGGACCAGTACGAGTTTGATGGCGACAACGCCAGCATTATCAAAGGTTCAGCCCTGAAGGCGCTGGAAGGAGATGCTGACGCACAGCAATCGATCCGCGAGCTGATGGACGCAGTCGACAACGATATTCCGGAGCCGGTGCGTCTGACCGACCAGCCGTTCCTGATGCCGATCGAGGACGTCTTTTCGATCACCGGTCGTGGTACCGTAGCAACGGGCCGTATCGAGCGTGGTGTCATCAACACCAGCGACCAGGTCGAGATCATCGGGATGATGCCGGAAGGCGCCAAGCCACTGACATCGGTAGTGACCGGGGTTGAGATGTTCCGCAAGATCCTCGCACGCGGTGAGGCTGGTGACAACGCCGGTCTGCTGTTGCGTGGTATTGACAAGGATGAGATCCGCCGTGGTCAGGTGATTTGTGCTCCTGGTAGCGTCAAACCGCACAAACACTTCAAGTGTGAAGTCTATGTACTGAGCAAGGAAGAGGGCGGACGGCACACACCATTCTTCAACGGCTACCGGCCGCAGTTCTACTTCCGTACCACAGACGTGACGGGAGATTGCAAACTGCCCGATGGTGTTGAGATGGTGATGCCTGGCGACAACGTGACGATGGAGGTGATGCTGATCAACACGATCGCAATGGAGAAAGGTCTCCGGTTCGCGATCCGGGAGGGTGGCCGTACCGTCGGCGCCGGTCAGGTAACCGAGATCATTGAATAAGAGATAGCCAGAGCAATCTGACGTGAAAATCAAGCCGGAATTTCCGGCTTGGTTTTCATGCGTTTAATACACACCGCACTGAGAAGTCAGTCGGGTAGCATGAAGACGGGCGTTGCTCGCTTGCAGGGCGCTGACCCGTAATACAAAACACACGGGCATAGCTCAACTGGTACCCGCCCGAAACGTACCGTTCGGTACGGGCGGGGAGCGACAGTCGCTCTTACTTCTCAAGTGGAAGTTTGTCAGAAGGGTTATGAATGTGTATACACGGGCATAGCTCAACTGGTAGAGCGACGGTCTCCAAAACCGTAGGTTGGGGGTTCAAGTCCTCCTGCCCGTGCTACCGGAGCGCATGCGCGCTCCCGGTTTGAAAGAGAGACAAGTTGATATGGAACAAGTAATCCTGTACATCAAAGAGAGCTACAACGAGCTCATGCATAAGGTGACCTGGCCGACAATGTCCAGCCTGCTGAGCAGCACGCGCCTGGTCATCGTTGCGTCATTGATCATCGCGCTGATCATCTTTTTGATGGACACTGTTTCGAACTCAACGCTGCAATTCATTTACCAGCTGAACGCCTAAACCACAACATGATGTCTTCGGAAAAGAAGTGGTATTCATTGAGGGTGATCAGCGGTAAAGAGCGCAAGATCAAGGAGCGGATCGAGCTTGAGGTGCAGCGTTCAGGATGGAGCGACTTTGTCACGCAGGTCCTGGTGCCTTCCGAGAAGGTCTACAAGATCCGCAACGGCAAGAAGGTGATCATGGAGCGCAACATCCTGCCCGGGTACATCCTGGTCGAAGCAGACCCGGAGCGCTTCTCAGGTGAGATCATCCAGGCGATCGCCAACATCCCGAATGTGATCCACTTTCTGGGACGTAACAACCCGATCCCGATGCAGGAGAGTGAGGCCAACAGGATGCTGGGTAAGGTTGACGAGTCACAGGAACTGGGTGAAGCGCTCATGGAGCCATTCATCCACGGAGAAACCGTCAAGATCATCGATGGGCCGTTCAAGGATTTCGTCGGTGACATCCAGGAAGTGAATGACGAGAAAAAGAAACTGAAAGTGATCGTAAAGATCTTCGGTCGCGGTACCGAAGTCGAGCTCAACTTTATGCAGGTTGAGAAGCAATCATGACCAACACAACGGTTAAAGTAACACAGGCATGGCAAAAGAAGTAGAAGGCTATATCAAGCTTCAGGTAAGGGGAGGAGCAGCAAATCCCGCTCCGCCAGTTGGCCCGGCACTGGGTGCCAAGGGGGTCAATATCATGGAATTCTGCAAGCGGTTCAATGCCAAGACCGAAGACCAGCGGGGCAAACTCATCCCGGTAGTCATCACCGTCTTCAAGGATAAATCTTTTGAGTTTATCACCAAGACACCGCCGGCAGCCGTACAGTTGCTGGAAGCAGCAAAGGTCAAGAAGGGCTCACCCGAATCGAATCGCCAGAAGGTAGGATCTGTCACCTGGGATCAGGTACGGACCATTGCCGAAGACAAAATGGTGGACCTCAACGCGTTCAAGATCGAGTCGGCTATGAAGATGGTCGCCGGGACGGCACGCAGCATGGGAATCAACGTGCGCGGGAAAGCCCCGTGGGAAGCGGAAAGCGCAAACTGAAATTTTTCAAGATAGGGAGCCTGGCAACCCCAGGCGCTAAACACCTAACACATTGACATGGCAAAACTGACAAAAAAGATGGCTGCTGCCAGGGCCAAGGTAGACCCGGAGCAGCTGTATTCACTGGAAGAGGCCATGGCCCTGGTCAAAGAGACCAATGTGGCCAAATTCGACGCCTCGGTCGACCTGCATATCAGGCTCGGCATTGACCCCCGTAAGGCCGATCAGGCACTGAGAGGAACCGTTTCGTTGCCCCATGGCACCGGAAAGACCAAGCGCGTGCTGGTACTCTGTACGCCAGACAAGGAAGAAGAAGCCAAAGAGGCTGGAGCAGATCACGTTGGGCTGGATGAGTACATCCAGAAGATCCAGCAGGGTTGGACAGATATCGACGTCGTGGTCGCCATGCCTCAGGTGATGGCCCAGGTTGGTAAGGTTGGCCGGATCCTCGGTCCCCGTGGGCTGATGCCCAACCCCAAGACCGGTACTGTCACACCTGACGTAGGCGCAGCCGTTGCAGAGGTCAAGAAAGGGAAGATCTCTTTCCGCGTGGACAAATACGGCATTATCCATTCACCGATTGGCCGGGTCTCTTTTGACCAGGACAAACTCAAGGAGAATGCCGAGGAATTGCTGGGTACCCTCATCCGGATGAAACCGGCGTCCGCGAAAGGGATATACATGAAATCGGTGGCTGTCGCTTCGACGATGAGCCCCGGAATTAAAGTGGACCCTCGTTCTATCACTAATTAATACGAAGGCGATGACCAAGCAGGAAAAAGTAGCTACGATCGAAGAGTTGCAAAACAAATTTGCCGAGCACGAGTTTTTCTACGTGACCGACTCTTCAACATTGTCGGTAGAAGAGGTCAACAAACTGCGGAGACTGTGCTTTGAGAATGGTATCGAAATGCGTGTCGTCAAAAATACGCTGGCACGGAAAGCTCTCGAAGCTGCCGCTGATGAGAAAGGATACGAACCGCTGTACGATATCCTGAAAGGCCCCACCGCGATCATGTTTACCGAAACATCGAACGCACCGGCCAAGACGATCAAGCAGTTTCGTGAGGATTACGACCGCCCTTTGCTGAAAGCAGCATACATCGATACAGATGTCTACATCGGTGATGATCAGCTCGAAACACTGGTCAAGCTCAAGTCCAAAGAAGAGCTGATCGGCGAAGTGATCGGGTTGCTGCAATCACCAATGAAGAACCTTATCTCGGCCCTGCAATCGGGTGGCAACACACTGAGTGGCCTGCTCAAGGCGCTTGAAGAGCGCACCGAGGCACCTGCGGCGAGTGCTGCAGAAACACCGGTGGAATCCACCGATGCAGCTGAAGCAACCGAAGAAACCGAAACACCTGCCGCGGAGGCAGAGCAAACCGAGACACCTGCCGAAGCAGAGGCAGCACCAGAAGAAACTGAAGAAGGAGAGGAAGATGCAGCAGGCGAAGACGCTGCAACCGAAGAAGGGGACGGAGACGAAAACGCATAATTACGGCTTCCAAGTTATCACGCATCATAACGTTAAAACAAGAAAACATTTCCAATCATGGCAGACTTAAAAGCACTTGCGGATCAGTTGGTCGGGCTCACCGTCAAAGAAGTGAGCGAACTGGCTGATATTCTCAAGGAAGAGCACGGTATCGAGCCGGCTGCCGCCGCTGTCGCTGTTGCCGCCGGACCTGCGGCTGCCGCAGGCGGAGAAGCAGCTGCAGAACAGACCGAATTCGACGTCGTGCTGAACTCGGCTGGAGCAGCCAAACTGAAAGTAGTAAAAGAAGTTAAAGGCTTACTTGGATTAGGACTCAAAGAAGCAAAGGACCTTGTCGACGGCGCTCCGGGTACCATCAAGGAAGGGGTATCCAAAGAGGAAGCAGAATCGATAAAGGCCGCTCTCGAAGCAGTAGGTGCTGAGGTTGAATTGAAGTAGTTTCATTCAATCCACAACAGTACGGACCTGCATCGATTGGGGACTATCCAAAATAACACGTCTATTGGCTTAGCTGAACCACGTTTCGGCTAGGCCTTTAGTCGTCTATTGTCATTCGTCTAAATCATAACAAGATATGTCTGGAGCGAGATCAAGAAGTACGGGCGACCAGCGGATCAGTTTTGGCAAGATCAAACTGAATGCGCAGTACCCCGACTTGTTGGAAATCCAACTCAAATCATTCAAGGAATTCTTCCAGCTGGAGACCACCCCGGAAAACAGGATCAACGAAGGACTTTACCGCGTGTTCCAGGAAAATTTTCCGATCACAGACGCGCGCAACATCTTCGTCCTGGAGTTCCTGGACTACTTCGTGGACCCGCCGCGGTACACGATCGAGGAGTGTATGCAGCGTGGACTGACGTACAGCGTACCCCTCAAAGCGAAGCTCAGACTGTCTTGTAACGACGAGGAGCACGTCGACTTCAAGACGATCGTGCAGGATGTCTTCCTGGGCAACATCCCCTACATGACGCCCAAAGGGACCTTTGTGATCAATGGTGCTGAGCGCGTGATCGTCTCACAGCTGCACCGGTCACCGGGGGTATTCTTCAGCCAGAGCTTTCACCCCAACGGTACCAAGATCTACAGCGCACGGGTCATCCCGTTCAAGGGGGCGTGGATGGAATTCGCGACCGACATCAACAATGTCATGCACGCCTACATCGACCGCAAGAAGAAATTCCCGGTCACCACGTTGTTGCGTGCCATCGGTTTTGACTCGGACAAAGCCATCCTCAACCTTTTTGGGCTCGCCGAAGAGCTGTCTGTCAATAAGAGGACGTTGAGCAAGGCCGTCGGACGCAAACTCGCAGCACGCGTGCTGCGTAAATGGACGGAGGATTTCGTCGATGAGGATACCGGTGAGGTGGTCACCATCGAGCGCAACGAGATCATCCTCGAGCGCGATGTGATCCTGGATGAAGACAACATTGAACTGATCCTCAGCACCGACCAGGACAAGATCATCGTGCAGAAGGAGGATATCGAGGAAGATTATACCATTATCTACAATACGCTGCAGAAAGATCCTTCCAGCTCGGAGATCGAGGCAGTACAGTATATCTACCGTCAATTGCGCGGTACCGACCCGCCTGACGAAGAGACCGCACGCGGGATCATTGACAAATTGTTCTTCTCGGACAAGCGTTACAACCTCGGTGAGGTTGGACGCTACAAGATCAATCGCAAACTCGGCCTGGAGATCGAAAGAGACATCCTGGTCCTCACCAAGGAAGACATCATCTCGATCGTCAAGTACCTGGTGAGCCTGATCAACCAGAAGGCCGAGCTCGATGATATCGACCACCTGTCAAACCGGCGGGTGCGTACGGTGGGTGAACAACTGTATGCCCAGTTTGGAGTAGGTCTGGCACGGATGGCTCGCACCATTCGTGAGCGCATGAATGTGCGCGACAATGAGGTGTTCACACCGATCGACCTGATCAACGCACGGACACTGTCCTCAGTGATCAATTCGTTTTTCGGAACGAGCCAGCTTTCGCAGTTTCTCGATCAGACCAACCCGCTCTCGGAGATCACGCACAAACGGCGGATCTCGGCACTCGGGCCGGGCGGTCTGTCGCGGGAGCGTGCCGGGTTTGAGGTGCGGGACGTGCATTACTCGCATTACGGGCGCCTCTGTACCATCGAAACTCCGGAGGGTCCCAACATCGGTCTGATCAGCACCTTGTGTGTGCATGCCAAGACCAACAAGATGGGCTTCCTGGAAACACCTTACCGGAAAGTCCGGAATGGCAAGGTCAACCTGCGCGATGCAGAGTACCTCTCAGCCGAAGGCGAAGACTACAAAAAGATCGCCCAGGCCAACTCGTCGATCGATGGCAAGGGCAACTTCCTCAATGACCGCATCAAGTGTCGTGAGCATGGTGACTTCCCGGTTCTGGCACCGGATGAGGTGGAGTACATGGATGTCGCACCCAACCAGATCGTCGGGGTCTCGGCATCCCTGATCCCGTTCCTCGAGAATGACGACGCAAACCGGGCGCTGATGGGCTCCAACATGCAGCGTCAGGCAGTACCGCTCGTGCGTCCGCATGCCCCGATCGTGGGCACGGGCCTCGAAGAAAAGGTAGCGCTCGACTCCCGCATGCTCATCAACGCCGAAGGCAATGGTGTCGTGGAGTATGTCGACGCCAACAAGATCGTGATCAGGTACGACCGGTCTGAAGAAGACCAGCTGGTGTCATTCGAGGACAACGTCAAGGAATACAACCTGACCAAGTTTCTCCGCACCAACCAGGGGACTTGCATCAATCTGAAGCCGATCGTCCGGAAAGGCGACCGTGTGAGCGAGGGCAACATCCTGTGCGACGGGTACGCCACCGAGCGCGGTGAGCTGGCCCTGGGACAAAACCTCAAAGTGGCCTTCATGCCCTGGAAAGGGTACAACTTCGAGGATGCGATCGTACTGTCCGAACGCGTAGTGCGCGAGGATGTCTTTACCTCGATCCATATCGAGAACTACGATCTCGAGGTGCGTGATACCAAACTGGGAGAAGAAGAGCTGACCAACGATATCCCCAACGTGAGTGAAGAGGCCACCAAGGACCTCGACGAGAACGGGATCATCCGGGTTGGCGCATGGGTGAGCGAGTCGGATATTCTGATTGGAAAGATCACGCCCAAGGGTGAGTCTGATCCGACGCCGGAGGAAAAGCTGCTCCGCGCCATCTTCGGTGACAAGGCGGGTGATGTCAAAGACGCGTCGCTGAAAGCCCCGCCATCCACGCAGGGGATCGTCATCGACAAACAGCTCTTTGCACGGGCCAAAAAGGACAAGTTCCAGAAGACCCAGGAGAAGAAGCTGCTCAGCCAGCTTGATGATCGTCATGCGATCACGCTGAATGAGCTGAAGACCGTCCTGATCGACAAGCTCTACAAGCTGGTGAAAGGCAAATCCTCGCAAGGTGTCAAGAGTATCTACAACGAACCGCTGGTGGCGAAAGGCACCAAGTTTACACCGAAAGTCCTCAAGAGCCTCGACTACGGACAGGTCGACTATACCAACTGGACCGGCAAGCCGGAAGTGGATCAGTTGATCGCCAGGCTGCTGCACAATTACAGCATCAAGCTCAACGAGGAGATCGGACGCTACAAACGCGAAAAGTTCAACATCAGCATCGGTGACGAACTGCCGGCAGGTGTTCTGAAACTGGCGAAAGTCTACCTCGCCAAGAAGCGCAAGCTCAAAGTGGGGGACAAGCTCGCCGGTCGTCACGGAAACAAAGGGATCGTGTCGCGGATCGTGCGTCAGGAGGACATGCCGTTCCTCGAGGATGGCACGCCCGTCGATATTGTACTCAATCCGTTGGGGGTACCCTCCCGGATGAACATCGGGCAGATCTTCGAAACGGTGCTTGGCTGGGCCGGCGAGAAGCTGGATATCAAGTTCAGCACACCGATCTTCGATGGCGCTTCGCTCGATGAGATCGAGGAGTACATCGAGAAAGCGGGCTTGCCGCAGTATGGTCAGACGTACCTGTACGATGGCGGTACCGGCGACAGGTTCCACCAGCAAGCGACGGTTGGGGTGATCTACATGCTCAAGCTGTCACACATGGTTGATGACAAGATGCACGCGCGCTCGATCGGGCCATACTCGCTCATCACACAGCAGCCGCTTGGCGGTAAAGCACAATTCGGTGGGCAGCGTTTTGGTGAGATGGAGGTGTGGGCACTCGAGGCGTTCGGTGCATCCAACATTCTGCGCGAGTTGCTCACGCTCAAATCCGATGACATCGTCGGACGTGCGAAAACGTATGAGGCCATTGTAAAGGGGGACACGTTGCCCGAGCCCAACATCCCTGAATCGTTCAACGTACTGGTGCACGAACTGCGTGGCCTGGCGCTTGACATCAAGTTTGATTAATCTGCTCAATCCAAGAAATCTCAGGTTATGCCTCTGAAAAAGAATCTGACCAACAATAATAGCTTCACCTCGATCACTCTGTGCCTGACGTCGCCCGACGATATCCTGGAGCGTTCTTACGGTGAGGTCCTCAAACCGGAGACCATCAATTACCGGTCGTACAAGCCGGAACGCGACGGACTGTTCTGTGAGCGGATCTTCGGCCCGGTAAAGGACTATGAGTGCTATTGCGGCAAGTACAAACGGATCCGCTACAAGGGGATCGTGTGCGACCGCTGTGGCGTCGAAGTCACCGAAAAGAAAGTACGCCGCGAACGGATGGGACACATCCGCCTCGTTGTTCCGGTCGTCCACATCTGGTTTTTCAAATCCCTGCCCAACAAGATCGGGTACCTGCTCGGCCTGTCGTCCAAAAAGCTCGAATCGATCATCTATTACGAGCGTTACGTGGTCATCCAGGCTGGCGTTAAGGAGACCGAGGGGATGATGAAAATGGACCTGCTGACTGAAGAGGAGTACTTCGAAGTGCTCGATTCGCTGCCGCAGGACAATCAGAGTCTCGAAGACAGCGATCCGACCAAGTTCATCGCGAAAATGGGTGCCGACGCCGTCAAGGAACTGCTCGAGCGCCTTGACCTGGACCAACTGGCCAACGACCTGCGCTATCAGGCCGCGACCGAGACCTCGCAGCAGCGGAAGTCGGAGGCGCTCAAGCGCCTGCGTGTCGTCGAGGCATTCCGCGACGGGAATACCCGCGTCGAAAACAAGCCTGAATGGTCGATCATCCAGTACCTGCCGGTCATCCCACCGGAACTGCGGCCATTGGTGCCGCTCGATGGTGGACGGTTTGCAAGTTCGGACCTGAACGACCTGTACCGCAGGGTGATCATCCGCAACAACCGCCTCAAGCGCCTCCTCGAGATCAAGGCTCCCGAGGTCATCCTGCGCAACGAGAAGCGCATGTTGCAGGAGGCGGTCGACTCGCTCTTTGACAATTCACGCAAATCGAATGCCGTCAAGGCGGAGGGTGGCCGCGCGCTCAAATCGCTGAGCGACATCCTGAAAGGGAAACAAGGCCGGTTCCGTCAGAATCTGCTTGGTAAGCGTGTCGATTATTCCGGCCGATCCGTGATCGTAGTGGGCCCGACCTTGCGTCTGCACGAGTGCGGGTTGCCCAAAGCCATGGCAGCCGAGCTCTTCAAACCGTTTGTCATTCGCAAGCTCATCGAGCGCGGGATCGTCAAGACGGTCAAATCAGCCAAGAAGCTGGTGGACCGCAAGGACCCCGTCATCTGGGAGATCCTGGAGAATATCCTGAAGGGGCATCCTGTATTGCTCAACCGGGCACCAACTCTGCACCGCCTGTCGATCCAGGCATTCCAGCCGCGCCTCGTGGAAGGTAAGGCGATCCAGCTGCACCCCCTCGTCTGTGGCGCATTCAACGCCGACTTTGACGGTGACCAGATGGCCGTGCACGTGCCGCTGAGCCACAGCGCGATCCTGGAAGCACAGCTGCTGATGCTCGCTTCACACAATATGCTCAACCCGCAGGATGGATCGCCGATCACCCTGCCTTCGCAGGACATGGTTCTTGGGCTGTACTATCTGACCAAGGAACGCCGCTCGGAAGGAAAGGATGTCGTACTCGGCGAAGGCAAGACGTTCTACTCTGAAGAGGAGGTGATCATCGCCTACAATGAGAACAAAGTTGACCTGCATGCGGTCATCAATTTGCGGGCGCAGGTCGAGAACGAAGAAGGTGAACTGGTTTATCAGCGCATCGAAACGACGCCAGGCCGGGTACTCTTCAACAGTGCGATCCCGGAAGGCGTGCCGTTCATGAACGAACTGCTGACGAAGAAGAACCTGAAAGTGATCATCAGCGATATCATTCGCCGCACGGACTTCCCCAAGACGGCCAAGTTCCTCGATGACATCAAGGACATGGGCTTTGACTGGGCGTTCCGCGGAGGATTGTCCTTCAACCTGGGAGATCTGATTACGCCCACTGTAAAGAATGATACGCTGCGGAATGCGCAGGAAGAGGTGGATGACGTCTGGGAGAACTACAACATGGGTCTGATCACCAACAATGAGCGGTACAATCAGATCATTGACAAGTGGACGTACGCCGACAACCGCATCACGGAGAACCTGATGCGCGAATTGTCCGAGCACAAGCAAGGTTTCAATTCGGTATACATGATGCTGCACTCCGGTGCGCGGGGCTCGAAGGCGCAGATCAAGCAGTTGTGTGGTCTGCGGGGGCTGATGGCCAAGCCGCGGAAGTCGGGCGATACCGGTCGGGCGATCATTGAAAACCCGATCCTTTCCAACTTCCTCGATGGACTGTCCGTGCAGGAGTACTTCATCTCTACACACGGTGCGCGTAAAGGTCTGGCGGATACGGCGCTCAAAACGGCCGACGCCGGTTATCTGACACGACGTCTGGTAGACGTAGCGCAGGATGTGGTGGTGATGGAAGAGGATTGCGATACCCTGCGCGGGATCGATACGACCGCATTGAAAGACAATGAGAAGGTGATCGAGACGCTCAGCGCGCGGATCCAGGGACGATTTACCCTGCATGATATCTACCACCCGGTCACCGACGAGCTGATCCTGGAAGCCGGTGCGTTCATCGACGAGAAAGTGGCCGACTATATCGAAAACGAAGGTATCGAGTCAGTCACCATTCGTTCGGTGCTCACCTGTGATACCAAGCGGGGCGTATGCACCAAATGCTACGGAAAGAACCTGGCTACCGGTCGCGTTGCCGAGATCGGTGACGCCGTCGGCATCATTGCCGCCCAGAGTATTGGTGAGCCGGGTACCCAGCTGACCCTGCGTACTTTCCACGTGGGTGGTATTGCCTCGGTCTCCAAACAAGAGTCAGAACTCGTTTCGAAATTCAATGGCGTGCTCGAGTTTGACAGCTTGCGCATGACCAATCCAAAGAAGAAAGACGCCGATCATGTCGTCAT
>JAWWBX010000109.1:0-12121 GCA_033720735.1 Saprospiraceae bacterium | reverse complement strand
TCCGCTGCTGGCGGTTTGATATCAGATCTCAGGAATCCACCCAGGAAGCCTTCCTGGACGCTGAGATCTCCGCGTGCCTCACAGTAGGGCTGCTGTTGTGTCTGGCGCATGAGGGCGTCGGAGTGGTGAAAGCACAGCTGCGCGTAGTTACGGTCATTGGAGTTCTGCATTAGATCCTTCAGCATCGTTCTGGTGAAGCACCCACCATCGTCATCTTCGTAGGCGTTCCCATCAAGTCCGGTTGCGTGCAGTACCATCCCACGGTAATCAGGTTGCGTATAAAGCGTAGGCGCATCATCGTCATTCCAAACCCATTCCGTGGCCGATCGCGGCCTTGCAGCCCACGGTAATGATCTGGCCGTGAGACCTTCCACTTCTTCCACCAATATCTTGCGCTCAAAGTCGCAATCCAGAATGCTCACGCAGGTGCATTCCTGCGGAAACTGGGTCAGCAGATATTCGAGTTCGTCCATTGCCAGGCCCGGCGTATCGGCGTCAGTATCGTGGAGGACGAGGACGCGGTCCGGAGCAGTTTCGAGTGGTGCCATCTTGGTCGGGACGCTTTGCTGTGCAATATTCGACGCGCCGCCGGGCAGATCTTCGGTGCATCCGTAGCCGGCGAAGTAGAATACGAAAGTGTCACCAGGTTGCAGCTGTTGACCAACAGACTTGATCTGTTCGATCACCGCCTCTCGGGTAGCCGTCGCATTATACATGGTGACGTGGTGGAGCGACGCTTCTTCGTGCCGGTTCTCACTCAGATAGTTTCTGAATCGTTCGGCGTCAGACTGTGCGGCATGCAGTGGCGCGATCCGCGTATCAGCATACCTGTCGATGCCGATCGCCAACAGGTACAGGGTGCGCGATGCTGCGTCCTGTGCGCCTTTTTGTACCTCAGCAACGATCGCCTCCCGCACCTCCCGCGGCAATTTGACCTTCACAGATTCGGCGTCAGAGGCGGCCTCGGCGATCTGACTGGCGGTAGCATTGGTATCGCCTTGCAGATAGCGCAGAAGCTCCATCAGCTGTTCCTGTTCCGGAGAGGTTGTATTGCTTTCCAACCAGTTCAGATAGTAGGCAATCCGGTTTCGCTTGCCCTCCATTTGCGGGATTTGATTGAGCTGCTGCACGATATGCCGGGTGATGCGTGCGCCTTCCCGTGCCGGGTCCAGGATCGTGTTGGCACTGATGCGATAGGCTTCCAGGTACCTGGGGCCGATAAACCAGCGCTTGTGTTCGAAGCCGTAGGCCAGCATGAAGCGCGCGATCTCTCGTGCGATACCGGGATCAAACTGGTTGCGTAGGGCGTCCTGGATCTCAGGCCGGATGACAAAAATATCCTGGATCACCGGTTGCACACACGGCGCGTTGATCAGATCAGCGCAGGTGATCATGCGCTCCTTGTACGCCTGCAGTTTGAACTCGTGCATCGTGGTTTCAGGGCCGTACTCGAGCTTGCCCAGCGGGTCATGTTTCTCAAAAACGTTCAGATAGAGCATGTGCAGGGCGTGCACGTTGAACCAGGGCAAGTGTGCCGCGTAACGGGCAAACGCATCCATGCGTTCGGCACGCGACTCTGTCAGATGCGGTATGCCTGCTGACGCACGCACTACTTGACAGATTTTGAAGCGGTGATCAATTGGTTGAGGCTGGCTTCATCGGGATGATACATCGGGATGCGCAGTTGCAGACGCTTGGCCGTACAATCGTTCAAATATTCAAACGGGACCGGATTGATCCAGTAAACGTGCGGGGTGATCGCCCTGAGGTCGTGCCAAAATTGGAGGGTAGCGTGCATGCGAGGCCGGTTGACCATGCCCGAATGGGCTCCGGCATCACTGAGAATGAAGATCCAGGTACGGTCGGTCCATTTGTGTTTCGATGTGTAGAAGGTCTGGACAGCCTTGCCGGGAACAGTGAGACAGTAGTGTGCCTTTTCCGCATCATAGTCGGGCACATTGTAGAAATAGTAGTGCTCAAAGGTGCAGTGCGGGATCTGCCGAAAGCAGGTGCGCAAGTGTTCCTCCAGATAACTGTGGGCGTACATGGAGCCAAAGCGGTCGGCCAGGAGCACCACGTTGGAATGGCTTGCATCAGCCATTTCGTAAATGATCTCCGCGAGAAATCCATCGGTGGCATAGCGCCGGCTCATTTCGCGCAGATCCAGCCGGTCTGACGGTACCTGTTCCGCTGTTTCAACCTTTCTCCGCAGTCGCTGAGATACTTTGCGCGCGTTGAAGGGCATCAGCGATTGCAGGGACAGGTTAAAATCGTGGGCATACATGCCTGAAACGGGCACTTCCTCTTCCAGGCCCTGTTGCGATTCGCGAATCAGCAATTCGAAATCAACGAGTTGTGATTGATCAACCGTTTCTGACTCAATGGAGCCAGATCCGTTCTCGTCAGATCCGTTCGGATCTTGCGGCCCTTCGATGCCTCCATCTGCGGGGTCGGGCTTCACCACGGGTTCCTCACTGTCGCCGTTCTCAGGATCCGGAGGTGGCACACGATCCGGATCATCACCATTGGCGAATAACTCCTCCCATTGAAAGAACGCCCGGAAATACCCTTCGTACTGCGTTTGGAATCGCGTGTCCGACAGCCAGAAGATCTTGGTCAGCTCCATCAGGTCTGCAGCAGTCTGGATGTCTTGCAGATCCATGGCATAGACCGCACGGACAAAGGCGTCGTACTGGTCGATCGAAAGCGGGGCGTGCGACTTGTTCCGGATAAAGCGGAAGAAGCCGAACAATGGTCCAACCATATGCTGACGATCGACCGTCATTACGTATTCAGTTTGAGCGCAATGTCCTGGAGTTCCTTGTTGCCGATCTCCTTCTCAAAGTCCACATTCTCCTGATAGTGGCGGTAGGTGAGGAGCTTCAACCAGTCGAGCAATTCGCTGGTGGACGGGGCTTTCGCGATCGCTCCCTTTTTGGCGTCGTCGAAGGCTTTCACAAACTTCTTGAGCGTGTCGTCGGTGATCTCCGGTTTATCCTTCATCTCCACTTCTTCGTAGTACTCCCTGATCTTGGTGCTGGCGATCTTGAACAGCATGTCCGGGCCGAAGGGCGGGATCTTGTAATACAGGCAGCGCCGCAGAAAGGCTGGCGGTAGTTCACGTTCATCATTGCTGGTGATGAACACCAGTGGTCGTTTGCCACGCGGAGCGGCGACGAAATGCTCGCCGGGCAATTCATGTATCCTGAACCGCATTTCATCAAGCTCGAGCAGCAGGTCATTGGGAAAGTCAATGTCTCCCTTGTCGATCTCGTCGATGAGCAGGATCGGTTTCTTGCCATTCTTGTGCTCGGCGCGAAAGGCGAATCCCATCGGGCCAAGTGTCAGGTATTGCTTTGGATCAGCCGCACGCTCTCTGGCTTCTGGGTCCACCTGGGCTACCGTCGTGTCCCGGAGGCGCTGCAGGTGATCGAAGGTATAGCCGCCTTCCTGGGCCCGGCTGCGCGACTTGACATGCCACTCGAAGTAATATTGGTAGAGTTCGGGTCCGTGGTACTTGGCCGCGACGGCCCGTGCGAGCTTAGTCTTGCCACAGCCCGGCTCCCCTTTCAGGAGCAATGGCCGGTCGGCTACGATCGCCGCATTGACTGCCCGCACGAGGGGTTTGCTGATGATATAGGCACTGATCTCCTTCAGGATCTCCTCGCCGCTGACCGGGTCCTTGCGTGATACAGGTGGCTCAATGGTATTGTCTTCGAAGTTGTACTTCAGATCGTAGAGCCGGGCCTTGAGTTGCGGAACTACCAGTTCTTCGTTCTGATTCAAATTCAGCAGATGTCCTTGCATGTGTTGGTGATTAGAGTCTGATGATTTGTTTGTGCGGAAGGGCAAACTGGTCACAAATGTCGCAGATGACTTCCGATGGACATGGTCCCTGGTATTGTTGATTGTCAAGTTTGTCTTTGATGCTCGCGGAGACTCTCACGACTGAATCATGGATCACTTTCATGGTAGGATCGGCCGCGTATTCGTCGAAAGGGTACAATTTGCACCACCGCTCAAGCATCTCGTTATTGACAGGAATCGCTTCTGTCAGGTTTCGGACATGGATGCGATCGCGTTCTGGCAGAGCGATCTGCTCGTTGCTGTCATGCAAAAAGAAGATCAATGACGGCCGGCTCACATTCTGAGCGATCATTGCCGCGGTATCGGCCTCGGTGACCAGCTGGTCGATGATCGCCTTGCTCGCCTGGATGTCGTCCGATCGATTGCGCATGACGATGATCAGCCCTTCGGGAAATTTCTGAATGAGATAGAAGGCCAGCCCCTGCTGGGCAGCCCCCTTAGCCAGTTCTTTGTTGAGTGCATCGAGAAAATCCATGTCCGGATCCACGATGTTGTCCAGCTGGATCACTGGTGCAGTGTACCGGTCACGCAGAATGATCCACCGGATGAGAAAGTTGATCAGGTACTCATTGATGTTGTTTGCAAAAAAGAAGCGCACTGTCTTGTGCTCGCTGGGTACTTCGATCAACGCGCCCTTGTGGGGCGTGTAGGTAAAATTGAGGGTGATCTCCTTGCGTTTCGAAAAATCAATGAGCTGGCGGTCTATTTGCCGGATGAACGCGTCGTTGCCAAGCGTGTCCGATGGGGTGTCACGGTAGCGGAATGCGGTGATCTTCTCAGCAACTCCCGGGTTCTTGACCAGGATGTCCTTGTCAATACCGGGTTTCAGATTCATGATCACCCGGTAGTTGTCGAAATCAAACAACCGGTGCTCGATCAACCCCTCTACACCCTCCCCGGTGAGATGGTTGCGGATCGGAACCGGCAATTCCAGGTTCTCATCGCAATGGAGTACCAGGGTAATATCACTGCTGACAAAAGGATCATAGGTGTCGTCGGGCGCATGCCTTTCATCAAGGACTGACGATGGCTTCAGCAGGTCCAGCGCGTCGAGCTGATCATCGGGAATGCGCAAGTACGTGAGCCGATCATCGAACTTGTCACGAAACGCGCGTCCGAAAGCCTGACCGGCCACCGGATCCTGAAACCAGTTCAGTACAAAGGGGCGCTCAAAACCGGCTTCGCGCATTTCCTGCTCGAGGTTGGGGTTCAATCGCAATGAGGCGTACCGCTTGTCTGCCAGTACACATTGCAGCTTGTTCACCTGCGCCAGGCGGTCGCCCGCACCCTGACCACGCAGAATGACAGGTTCTGAAACCAGGTTCTGGCCCGATTCGGCATTGGCGGCGATCAACCCGGTCTGGTAGGCCGCGGGAATGGTCTTGCCCTCAACCAGGCTTTCGTAGAACGCACGCTGGAAGGTGATCGCATATTTGTTTTGCAAGTCGTTTGCCGCCGTGCCAATGACCACCGGTATATCGCGCTCATTGACCAGCCTGACAAGTTCCTCGGCCTTGCACGAGCTGAAAAAGCACATTCTGACCTTGGCATTGTCGACCAGTTCGGCAAAGCTGGCGTTGTCGAGCAGCCATTCATTGTACGGAATACCGGGTGCATCGCCATGACCGCTGAAATGCAAGAACAGTTGATCAACTGACGGGTCACGGAGATACTCGCGCAGCTTGGATACGAAACGTCCGGCGGAGGTACACAGCACTTCAGTCACCTGCAACCGATTCGGGTCCATTGGCAGCAGCGAAATCGCCTTGAAAGATCTTGCATAGTCGGTTTCGGCGATGGCTTCATTTCCATCGCTTCCATTAAAAAACCAGACCAGTTTCTTGAGCCCCATCGTTCGCTAAAGTTCGATCAGCAACGGATTCTGCTCGTCATCGTCCAGCAAGATCTTCTCGAGCATCTGCTCTTCACCGGGTTCGAGACTCTCGAAGGAGCGCGCCTGGCCGGTGGCACTCTTGATATTGCGCAACCAGTCGCCCCGCGAGAAACGCCCGGTATTGCGGTCAACCTTCAGCTCCAGACAGGAGAAGGCGAAGGTGAGGTCCTTGTCACCCTCAAACCTGACTTCGTTGTCTGCAGCTTTGGTGACCTTGACATCCAGGTTGAGGTCCGCGACGGCCTTGGCGATCTTCGGCACGTCGACGTCGATCGCCCCTTCGGCGCTGTTCATCACCGAGATGGAGAAATTATTGGAGACGATCACGTCGGTGATCAGTCCGAGCCGGATGTCGTCATCGGCCATGATCGGCTCCAGGATCGGATTGTCGGTGTTGCCGAGCACAGCGTGTTCAGCGAGGATCGAGCCAAACTGCAGCGGATCGATGTAGTTGCGTTTGACGTTGCTGAAGGAGAAGGCCATTTTTTTGGCGCCCGTGATGGATGCCGTGACCGGCGCCGGGTCCACGCCCAGTGCTTTGAGGAAGCCATTGAGAATGCTGAAGGCCGCCTTGAAGTCGATCGACTTTGAGCGCGTATCTGACACCGGAGCCACCGGATCGGTCTTGACGGGCAGGTCATGCGCAAACCCGCCTTTCACGAGGTATTGAAACTCGCCCAGATATTGCCGGCGGCGGTTGCGGATCTCGAGCAGGCACAGCGGACGGATCCGCGCTTCGGGCACCCGCAAGGGGTTGGCGCCAAAGTGCTCTCTCAGATGGTCGGTGATGTCGTTCTTGCAAATTCTTGCCATGGTATCAATGTATTGTGTGGTTTAGTCCCGCTCTGCGGCCATCGCGCGCAGGAAGTTGTTGGCCACCTTCCGATAACCAACATTATTGGGATGGATCTCGTCCATCCATTCGTAATTCTCGACCGTGCCCCGGTGATCCACATAGCGCACGTGGTCATGCTCGCCGGCCAGTGACTCCATCAGCGTGTTGAAAGCGTCAACGATATAGGTAATGATCAGTCCCCGGTGCGCCGGATCGGTGATCCCGGCGGCGATCATGTGTTTGGCCACCCAGCCGTTGCGGATGACATCTTCAGGTGGATCACTGCGGATATAGTCGTATCCGTGAATGAAGATGACGATATCTGATTGCAGGGCCTTGATCTCCCTGAAGAACATCCGGTAAGCCTCAACGAGCGCGTCCATTTGCTTGTTGAATTCCACTTCGTTGACAAAATCCTCAGCGACGGTGCCGGCAGTGACGTCCTTGTTGAGGAATTTGGCCACGCCGGCTCCCAGGATGTCGTTGCCCCCTCCGCTGATCAGGACGTAGTCGGGCCGGTGCGTGCGGACCTCCCGTAGCAGGTCTCCCTGCTCGATGTAGTTGATCACCTCATCGCCTGCAGCCGCCAGGCTGAGCAGGTGGTATACATCCATGAGGTAATCCAGGGTATCCCGTACACCGGGTTTCGGGAACAGGAACCAGGAATCTCCTTCTGCAATCGCGACCGGTGCTGTGCGTCGTTGCCGCCGGAACCTGCGCTTGCGCGCATTGCCGTAGATCCTGTTGACGGTGTCGAGCACGAAACCGCCACGTGCCGCCTCGGCGGTCTCCTGCGCGTTGTGCCTGGGGAAGGGTTTGAAAGACGATCCGTCGTACCTGATGTCGAAGTACAATTCCGTGATAAACGGGGCGAGGTCGTCGTCCTCTACATACGCGCTCAGGTTGTGTTCGAGCTCCCCGCTAAGGCGGTTGAATGTATCGTTCGCCAGCTCGATGCGGATGTCCCAGGTGCCCCATTTCCTTTTGACCTCTTCATGCCGGTCTCCCGGGCGCCGGACACCGCGTGCTTCGTCCACGTGTGTCAGTGGCGGATCGAGGCCCTCCTGCAGATACTCCGGACTGGTGAGTGTCGCCGTAAAATCTTCGTGGTTGTTATAAATGAACTTGTAGTAGATCCATTCTTCTTTCCAGTTGTAGACCTCCTGGTATGGCTCGAGGAACACCCAGGTTTCGCTGTCTTCATGATCGTGAAAAACCTTGGACTCACCGGGTTGGAATTCGATCACCTTGTTATTGAAAGGATCGGCAGAAATGCCCATATCGGAAGTCATGACCAGGACCCCGACAAACAGCCGTTCCCTCGAAGTGTTGGTGACCGTCACCTTCAGGGTTTGATAGCGTCTGTTCGACCGGCTGCGTTCAGCTTTCGGGGCCACCCGGAAAACACGTTCGTCAGGTTTGGTCAACGTGTCTTCGTGGCACTCCACCTGGATATCCAGTGGACATTTGACATAGTCTTTGCCCGGATTGGTCAGGGTCAGGAAATGGTGCCACTTGATGAAGGCTTGCAGCTGATCGCTGAAGGTGCCGTCCATGTTCTTGGCATCCAGACGGATCTGTTCTGCAAGCGGTTGAAAGTCCTGGTCGGGCAGCGAGAAATACACAAAACCATTGAAGAAATTGACCTGGAAATCAGGGTTGTCAAGCACTACCCCATCTGCAGCGACGGGAGCCGGGGCGCCGTTTTCTTCCGACGTGCGGTTGATCACCCCGGTGATTTCGACGTCGCCGTGCGCTGCGGCTCTTGCTTCAATCAGACCACGGATGCGCGCAACACTGCCGGGTTCGTGATCGATGGGATTCAACAAGAGCTTGAGACGGCTGAAGGTACTGTGCTCTGTTCGGGCAGGGAAGGTTTTGTCACGTACATCTTCCAGATCGTCAATCAGATCGGATGGCATGTCGACGATCGCGTGATCCAGCCCAACCTCTTTGACCTGCAACGGTGTGTCCTTGCCATCACCAAAATCAGCCAGGACCGTCATCTTCGGTCGAACACCGAGAATACTGCCCCGCGAATAGATCCAGCCCAGTTTGGGGTTGCGTTTCAGCACTCCTGAGGGAAAGGCCAGAGCCTCTTCGTCAACGAGATTGAGCCAGGCAGACCGGGCGGTCAGAGCTCCTTTTCCCTGGACGGTGACGATCGGCGACTGTTGTTTTTTGGTCACCTGTTTCATGCTGATCTTGGCCCAGGTGCCGATGTCCGCATAGGACACCTGATTCCGGACCTCCTTCAGCAAATGCAGCAAGTAGCGGGTGAAGACACCGCCCTGACTATCCTCCCAAGAGGCCTCGCTGGCCAGGCAGGCCCCCAGGTGGACGTGATTCTTGAATGGAATACGCAAACGACCATCTGCCGTATGCACGTCCTGATCATCATGAAAAATGAACTGATCATATTCCCGCGCCTCAAACACACCGGTGATGCGACGAATGCTGTCGCTGTCGACCTCTTCTGGCTGAAAAGCACGTACCACATCGCCTGAGTGACAGGCATCAATGACGGTCACCAGATGCGGGTCGTTGGGCAGCTGGTGCAGCAAATAACGGAGTTC
This sequence comes from Saprospiraceae bacterium, assembly GCA_033720735.1. Classification (GTDB taxonomy): domain Bacteria; phylum Bacteroidota; class Bacteroidia; order Chitinophagales; family Saprospiraceae; genus B8-G4. The sequence goes on along the minus strand of JAWWBX010000109.1, from coordinate 2,949 downwards.
CTTGTTGGCCAGCATCTGACCGGTTCCCAGCATACCTTCGGCGTAACAAACCAGGGTCTCCAGGGCCCCATCGTGCTCTTCCGGAAAACGGCCAGCTGTTTCCTCCTGTGCTCCGTGTCCGCTGAAATAGAATAATGCGACGTCATCATTACTGGCCTGGCCAAAGAGGGTTTGGAATTGCTCGATCACCCGGGGCCTGGTGGCTTCCGCATCGGTGAGGGTCTTGATACAAATGTCTTCGAAATGGTCGGCGATGCCAGTGAGATAGGTTTTCATTTTGCCGACATCGTTGACACACTGGTGCAACGCATTTCCGCCAGGATAGTCATTAATGCCGACGAGCAGGGCATACAGATTCATGCGTATGATTTTCCGGGTTATTCACACGTGCAGATGCCCCTTCCCTTGGTCGTGATCTAAAGTACGGTATCGCCCGCAGCTATTCAAAGCAAGTCATCGATCCCTAAGAAAAGGATGCACCATTACCACCAAGTGTATCCGGGCGCCGTACTCGTAACTGCCCGAAGTGGTGGTTATTGATAGGAGAAGGCCATCAGCTGAAAGTTGTTGTTCGCGGTCAGGACGACTGGCCGGCCGGTTGCTGTACGGAGGAGAGCCATATCCTTGGTGTTGAAGGGTACGTAAAACAGTGTTTGCCATACCGCGAGCGGCTCAAACGTTCCGTCGCCGTTGCCCAGCAGCACCAGTCCGTTGCTCGCGTCATGGCGGACCGTTTCCACTTCTGCGTCGAAATGATTGCCCGCCAGCAGGAGGTCGGGATGGCCGTCCCCGTTCAGCTCGACCTCGATGGCAGCCTGAACCGGGGCGATCTGTGCCTGATTGGGGAAAGGCATGAAGGTCAAACGGCCGGGAGGATCATTGATCAACACGCCCGACCGGAATTCGCGTGCTTGTATGCGCACAGAGCCGGAAAGCGCATCGCCGTAAATGTCTTGCAACGTGGCCCGGGCAAAGCTCTGGTAGTCCGGAAACTTGTCGGCGATGAACGGCATCTGCTCCGACGAACATTCACGTCCGCGCACCGGCACCTCACCGTATTGTGTCAACCTGGCCAACACGATGTCGTTGGTGTTGTTGCCATCGAAATCACGCGCATAGATGTTGAGCGGGCGTTCCGGGGTCGGGTGATACTTGTTGTTCAGGCCCATGTTGCCCAGGATATAGTCATCATCTCCATCACGATCGATGTCCATTGTCTTGATACTGAACCACCACCCGGTCAGGTCTTCCGCTAGGACGTGCCCGGTTTGTTGGAACCAACGACCGGATTCCTGGACAAATACCTGCGGAGACATCCATTCGCCGACCACCAGCAGGTCTGCGTCCCCATCGCTATCTACATCACTCCAGGCGGCATCCGTGACCATGCCCGCGTTGACCAATGCAGGTGCCAGCATCTCGGTTTGGTCAACAAACACACCATTCTGATTCACCAGCAGGAGGCTGCCGCCGGCACGGGGATAGGCACCCGGTATGCCCCGGTGACCAACAAAGAGGTCCGTATCACCATCTCCTTCAAAATCACGGGCACGAACGCAACTGCCATTAGTGGCGATCCGCGGTAAACGGGCCGGAGCACGTGCGAGATGGCCCCGCCCGTCGTTGAGGTAGAGCCGGTCCTGGTAAGCAGGTGATCCCTCGGGGTACTCATTGCCCCCACTCACGACAAACAGGTCATTGGCGCCATCGCCATTCAGGTCCGCAATGACACTACCCATGTCCTCAAAGGCGGCGTCCGCCGCGAGGTCAGCGACGCGTTCAGGGCGAAAGGTGCCGTCGGCTTGTTGCAGAAAGATTTGTCCCGGCTGACCGGCGGCGCCGCCGATAAAGAAGTCGGCGTGCCCGTCGCCGTTCAGATCACCCGTTGCGATAAAAGGACCATTGCGGGACTGCATGTGCGGAAGCAGTGTTTCGCGGGTAAAATCGTTAAAGCGGTTCTCGCGATGAAGAAAACGCAGCCCAAGTGAGTCGGTCATGTTAGAAAAAGTCACCGGGCGATCGGCGGGAAGTTGCAACCCCCGTACTCGTGCGTCAGCATGACTGATCTCAAGTCGTTGATCGGCCCGAATATTGTATGTCTGATACGTGCGGCCGTCCGGGAAAACCACGTGCAGGCTATCCACGAGCTCGACCTCGCCCAGTCCGAAGTGTAACAGCGGCTCCACAGAGCTTTGGTACCCCCTGGTCAACGTCAACGATCTGATCTGGCTACCCATCTTGTCGAAAATCCGGGCAGTGGAACCCAGCGCAAAAGGGTTGTCAGCACTGCCGCGCAGGACGATCTGCAGATAATGGCGGGGGGGCGTATCATTCCGGAAAATGTGCGCCACGTCATTCGCGTTGCAGGTCACCAGGTCCAGATCACCGTCACCATCCAGATCACCGTAGGCAGCTCCGAACGAGAATCCCGGGTAGGCCAGCCCCCAGTGATCGGTGACATCCGCAAAGGTGAGGTCGCCCTGGTTTTGAAAGAGGTGGTTGGGAATGGCCTGGGAAGGAAAGGTTTTGGCAAGTTCAAACAGATCGGTGGCGGCACGCCGGGAGGGCGGCACCTGCTCCATCTGCTCGACCAGGTCGCTGTTGCGCATATCCCGGTTGACACCATTGGTCACGTACATGTCGTTGAGGCGGTCATGATCAAAATCAGCCAGCAGGACGCTCCAGCTCCAGTCGGTCTTGGCGATACCTGCCAGTTGGCCGATCTCACTGAAGAAGCCGTACCCGTTGTTGAGTTGGAGCACATTCGACATGTACTGATACCCGTAGCCTTTCTGGACATTCTGCCAGAAAGTGGCCGAGCTCATGGCCGGCATGTTGGTCTTGGCGCGAACGTGGTCGGACGCCTGCATGTCCAGCACGGCGATATCGGGCAATGCATCATTGTTGATATCCGAGATATCGCACCCCATCGACGAATAGCTCGTGTGT
>JAWWBX010000108.1:0-12285 GCA_033720735.1 Saprospiraceae bacterium | reverse complement strand
GCTCCCTACGTGGGCTCGGAGAGCTGCGCCGTTTGTCATCCGGCTCTTCGAGCCGCCCACGCGGCGTCACCGATGGCCCGCGCCGGTCACGCCATCACGGCCGAGAATCGCGATCGCTTCTTTCCGCCGGCGTTGCGCCGGGAGGCACCTGCACGAAGGTCTCGACATACCCCTCGCCCCAGTTCTCAAGAACAATGCGTGAGAAGACCTGCTCTGCGCAATGCATGGAGACCATGATGTCAAACCGGAATTGTGAATTGGCCGGCACTTCCTCCAGGATGCCGGTGATCTCGAAATCGCGCCCGCGGAGTTGTAATGTCTGGCCGATGGGATCCTGCTCGCCGAAGTACTTGCGCGCCACCTCCCGTGTCAGGATCAGTGAGAACGGCTGTTCGAGGACGCTCTGCGGATCTCCTTTCGAGAGTGGAAAAGTAAAGACCTCCAGGACTTCCGGATCCACGAACGCCAGGTTCTGTTCAAGATATTGCTGGTCATCCTTGATCACAGTCTCTCGTGTCTGAGGTGCAAACCGCACGATGTGGTCGAGATCGGAAAAATCCACGCGCATTTCACGTGCCAGGCGGAACGGCCCGATTGCCCGTTGCGAAACGGCGCCCGTCTGCGGGTTGGTGGCTTCGATGTTCAACCGGTAGATCCGGTCGGCATGTTTGTGAAAGGTATCATAGCTCAACTCTGACCGGACGTAGAGCATGATGAGCATGACACAAGCCATGCCGATGGCCAGCCCGAGGATATTGATGAGCGTGTATCCCTTGAACTTCCAGAGATTGCGGAGGGCGGTCTTGATGTAGCTTTTGATCATTTGAGGTGTGTTAGGAGTTGATCGATCGTGCGCGACAGAGCCATCGCTATCGCTTAATAGACAACGCAAGACAGAACGGGTTGCGTACTACTAGGTAAGGGGGTGAGTGCAACTTTCACATTTGCCGAGCCTCTTTAGAGCAAAACCCCGGTCACCATGTTCCGCCACTCCGTCAAGCTCGCCCTCCGAAATTTCCGTCGGCATAAAAGCACCTTTCTGATCAACCTGATCGGCCTTTCGACAGGGCTTGCCTGTGCGCTGCTGATCTTGTTGTGGGTCAGTGATGAGTTGAAAATAGACCGTTTCCATGCAAAGGATGAGCGCTTGTTTCAGGTGATGGAATATCAGCACTATGCTGACAACATCATGGCGACCCGTTCTACACCCGGACTACTGGCAGAAACCCTGGCCGAAGAGATCCCTGACATCGAGCACGCCGCAACCACGGAATGGGGTGACACCTACACGCTGTCACACGGTGACCACAATCTGACGGCCGAGGGACTCCACGTCGGTCATGATTTTTTCCATCTTTTTAGCTATCCCCTGCTGCACGGGACGCCGGATGATGTGCTGGCTGATCCTGCAAACATTGTTTTGTCCGAAAGCACTGCGATCGCGCTGTTCGGGTCAAGTTCCGCAGCGCTGGGACAAATGGTTGAATTCCAGCATGCATCGAGCTTGCTGGTGTCCGGAGTCTATGAGGATTTTCCCCCTTACTCAACACTTCAGTTTGACTTTCTCCTGACCTGGGAGAAATACAAAAGCGAAAACAGCTGGGTGCTCAGCTGGGGCAGCAACGGCCCCAATACGATCGTTACCTTGCGCGAAGGAGCCGATGCTGCGACCGTCGAGCGCAAGATTGCAGACTTTGTCAAGCAGAGAAATGAGGGTTCTCATGTCACTTTGTTCCTGAAGAAATTTTCGGACTTGTATTTGCGCGGACGCTTCGAAAATGGCAAACCCGCCGGCGGCCGTATCGAATATGTCCGATTGTTTACGCTCATCGCAGTGTTCATTCTGGGCATCGCATGTATCAACTTCATGAATCTGGCCACCGCGCGAGCTTCCCGGCGCGCCCGGGAAGTCGGAGTGAAAAAGACCATCGGCGCCAGCAAATCGGCTCTTGCCCGACAATTTCTCCTGGAATCACTGCTTACCGCCCTTTTCTCACTTGTCACGGCGGTTGTCATTGCCCGGCTTATCCTACCTCATTTCAACCTGCTGACCGGAAAGGAGCTGACGATCGCCCCTTCGTGGCAATTGGCCGGTATGTTCCTGGGGCTCACAGCAATGACCGGATTGATTGCCGGCAGCTATCCTGCGCTGTACCTGTCACGGTTGAAACCAGCGGCAGTGCTCAAAGGCGAGATGCGCGGATCGGCTGGCGAATTGCTGGTCCGACGGGGCCTGGTCATTTTCCAGTTCATCCTGTCGGCCATCCTGATCGTATCAGTGCTGGTCGTGTACAAGCAACTCCAGTACGTGCAATCCAAAAATCTGGGGTACGACAAGGAACACCTGGTGTACTTCAACATCGAGGGGCAACTCGAAGACCGTTACGACACTTTCGTAGAACAGGCGATGCGGCTTCGCGGCGTTGTGGAAGCGACAACGATCGGCCATGACCTGATCGGAAGGCAGAACAATACGCACGGGCTCCAGTGGCCGGGAAAACATCCGGAGTCGCGCATTCTCTTCGAGAATGTTGCAGTCAATTACAATGCCCTCAACACCCTGGGAATCAATCTCACCCGGGGTCGTGACTTTTCCAGGGAATTCGGCGGGGATACGGCAAACGTCATTTTCAATGAGAGAGGCATCGAAGTGATGGGCCTCGCAGATCCGATCGGTCAAACCGTACGATTGTGGGACCGCTACGATCTCCGGATCGTCGGTGTGGTTGAGAACTTCCATTTTCAATCGCTGCACGAAGAAATCAGGCCATTGTTCTTTCGCCTTTCACCGGCAAATACCTGGTACGTGATGGTACGGCTGGCTGACGGACAGGTCCAGGAAGGTCTGAAGAACCTGCAGGAACTCTACGAATCCTTTAATCCCGGGTTTGCCTTCAACCCGGACTTTGTCGATGAGGAATACACACTGCAGTATGCCGCCGAACAACGCGTGTCGGCCCTCTCCCGCTACTTCGCAGGGCTGGCAATCATCATTTCCTGTCTGGGATTGCTGGGTCTGGCCATGTTTACAGCGGAGCGCAGGAAAAAGGAAATCGGCATTCGAAAGATCCTGGGAGCGACGATCCTCAACATTGTAACGATGCTTACCCGAGACTTTTCCAAACTCGTCCTGATCTCGATCGTCATTGCGCTGCCATTGGCTTTCCTGGCCTTGTCATCATGGTTGCAGCGCTTCGTCTACAGCATCGATCTGAGTCCATGGCTTTTTGTTTACGCAGGCGCTGCTGTACTGGTGATTGCATGGCTCACAGTTGCCAGCCAGGCGCTCAAGTCGGCGCGCGTGCATCCCCAGGAATGCCTCAAGGTAGAGTGAACACCTTCATGGATCACTCAAGCTTCCTGAACTTCACCGAAAATCCCTGATCTCCGGCAGAAACGACAGCAGTCATCGTCTGTCCGTTTCGGTCATATCCGATACGTTTCGGAAAATCATGGGCAGGGTTTTCGGCAACAAAGCCCTTTTCTGAAATATCCCGCATCCGGAAATAGACCGGTCCGGGGTTATGGTCGACCGTCGCCACGTAGTGCAAATGTCCGTCCTTTGCCACGATCCGGAGGTGTTCAACAAACGTGGTGTCCTGGCCTCGCATCGTGAATCCGATACCGGAGAAGCCGTCATCCGTTCGCTTCCAGATCTCAAACGCCTTCTTTTCACCCGACATGTCGGTCCGCTCCCAGGTACCCTCAAGCCAGGCAAGTGTCGCCATCGACGAGGTCTCCTGAGAAAGACAGAAACTACAAACTCCCAACAGGAGTGCGCAGAGAGTGATTGATCTGATCATACGATAAAGATTTGCGGCAAAGTTGTCGGTCAGAACGGAGTGACGATAGGAAAAATGCGTCAAATCGTGTTCATGTGTTCACGTGTTCATGTGTTCATGTGTTCATGTGTTCATGCTAGTGCTCTAGTGCTCTGGTTCCCGAGTGCCTCAGTGCTCTAGCTTTGTTGGTTTATTTCACTAGTTCGTCACTTCTAAATTCTAATATCTAATATCTAACCTCTAGTGTCTGGCATCTGGAATCTGGCATCTGGAATCTGGCATCTGGAATCTGGAATCACTTAGGTCTCAGAAAGAAATTGGCCATGTTCTCTTCGTCGAATCCGTATTGTGAAGGTTGCTCACCGGTGAAGGCTTTGAAGTTCTTGATGAAGTGAGACTGGTCGAAGTAGCCTGACTTGAGCGCCACATCGATCCACGACCGGTCCCGGGCCTGCATGCAGGTAAAGATGTAGTTGAATTGCTGGATCCGGGCAAAGAACTTGGGAGTCACCCCGATGATGGCCTTGAACTCCCGCTCCAGATGCCTTCGGCTCATGGCATGTTGGCGAGCGAGGCCAGCAATGTCGATGAGTCCGTTGGCGGCCATGATCGATCTGGTGACCTCTGCGATGCGCTGCACGCGGTCGGACAGGGTGATCCGCTGCCGTTGTACCCACCGTTGTGCCGTTTCCACCCGCTCGGTCACCGACAGCCCGGCGTGCGCCAATGCCTCCAGCGATTGATGTGCCGCTGGTGCGATCTCAGCCAGGTCGACCACCCGATCGGTGAGAGCCGGCATGTCAGCTGCAAACCACAGGAAGGGCGTGGTTGGCATCAGCTTGATACCAAGCATGCCTGAGCGCCCGGTATTCTCAAGGAAAAAATGACCCGTGATCTGTGAAGCCAGCAGGATGCGCCCCTGGGCTTCCCATGGTCCGTGAAGATTGATCCGGTACGGATCTCCATAATGGATCACGATCTCGCAAAACCCGTCCGGGATGATCTTCTGGCGGACAATGTGCTCCTGATCGTCTTCGACGATCCAAAACTCCCTGACAAGGTCTGCAAGATTGCGATCCGCTTCGATGCGTTTGAACAACATGTCGGCTTTCTTCGTCGCGGGTATTCGACAAGATGTAAAAAAAGCCCTCTGTATTGCTACAAAGGGCTTTTTACTTGCCGGGAATTTCTCAAGCCGTTATGACTTGGAACTCCATTTCTTGATGTTGGCGTCGAGCTGCGCTTTTACAGTGTTGTCGTAGAAACCTTTGGCATTGCCTTCGGCTTTGGCGCCCGCTTCGTGTGCCATTTTGGCGGTTTTGACCGCGCCGGCATAATCACCCAGGCTAGCCTGGATCTCGGCCTTGCGCTGCATCCAGAAGAAGTTGAAAGGGCTGTTGCTGTGCTTCAGTCCTTCGCTCATGTATTCGAGGCCCTTCTTGCTGTCCGTGCCACTGGTGTGCAGGTACCAGCCACCATTGAGGTAGTTGCCGGCCACCTGTGCCAACGGGTTCGCCGCGAAATTGTCGAGCTGTGCCATCACCTGCTTCTTGGTGTGCACACCGATCGGGACCGGTACGTACATGTTGTCCCAGATCAGTCCCAGCTCCGCACTGTCGTCGCGGATGCTGCCGATGCTGATCGTGAAGGTCTCGACACTCATCGGCATTTCGACCGGAGTGACGGTGGTACGCACGACTTCCTTGGATTCGTCATAATTGCCGACGTTGCCGCCCAGGCTGAGGTCGGAGTACAGCATGACAGTCCAGCTGCCGGTGTTTGGGATCGTATACAGGGCATACTTGCCTGCTGCTACCTCCTTGCCACCGAACATGATGTCCTTGTCAAATTCGATGGTCGTGGCGGCATTGGCTCCGGTGCGCCAGATCTGTCCCAGCGGGACGAGTCCGTCTGCGGCAAAGATCGTACGGTCCTTCACGCCAGGCCGTGAGTAGTTGATCGTAAATTCTGTCAGACCGACGGTCTGCTTGACCTCCCCTGTCGGGCTTGGTGCAGGTGTGTTGATCTGCGCATCCATGGTTGCACAGAAGAACAATGCGGGTAACAGTGCAATGAGTATTCGTTTCATATCGGAAACCGGTTGATTTGGTGAAAGAATTCGTGTATTTCAGCGACCCGGCAAGCGTAACACCGGGGATTGCTGGTGCAGGCATAAAAATATCGCCTCGCAGGCGAATCCACGGTATTTCAACCTGTTATAGAATGGTTAAAATGGTACTCCAACCGACATTTTGCAGGCATCACAGTGCCAACTTCGGCCCGGTGATCATGATCACCCCGCACTTTGACGCATATCATCTGATGCCCTGACACCCGCTTCTAACTTGCGCCCATCCTGATCCACTTCTCTATGGGTGTCATTTTCGTATTGATCATTCTTAGCCTGCTGGTTGCCATCGGATTTCTGGCAGCCTTCTTCTGGGCCGTGCGCTCAGGCCAATACGATGATGATTACACCCCGTCGGTACGCATCCTTTTTGATGACGAACGACCCGAACAATCTCAAGACACACGCTAAATCCTGACTCTGTTATGGCACAAAACCTGGAGCAATTTCACTACGACAATGCCATCGTACGCAAGTTTGCCTACGCGACCGTGGTCTTCGGGATCGTCGGTATGCTCGTGGGTCTCTGGATTGCCCTCGAACTGGTCTTTCCACAACTCAATGGCGGGATCTCCTGGTTGTCCTTCGGTCGCTTGCGACCTCTGCACACCAACGCGGTCATTTTCGCATTTGTGGGCAACGGGATCTTCATGGGGGTCTACTATTCCCTGCAGCGTCTTCTCAAGACTCGCATGTACAGTGATCTGCTCAGTAATATCCACTTCTGGGGCTGGCAGCTGATCATTGTTGCAGCGGCGATCACCCTTCCCCTGGGGATCACCAGCAGCTCGGAGTATGCAGAGTTGGAGTGGCCGATCGACATCGCCATCGCGCTGGTCTGGGTCGTATTCGGGATCAATATGTTTGGCACGATCATCAAGCGGCGGGAGAACCACCTGTACGTGGCCATCTGGTTTTACATCGCCACCTGGATCACAGTCGCCTTGCTACACATCGTCAAGAATCTCGAGATCCCGGTATCGCTGACGTACAGTTATCCGGTGTTTGCCGGTGTGCAGGATGCCCTGGTCCAATGGTGGTACGGACACAACGCAGTCGCCTTTTTCCTCACCACCCCGTATCTGGGTCTGATGTATTATTTCCTGCCCAAGGCGGCAAACCGGCCGGTGTTCTCGTACCGTCTGTCGATCATCCATTTCTGGGCACTCATATTTATCTACATCTGGGCCGGCCCGCACCATTTGCTCTATACTTCTCTGCCCGATTGGGCCCAGTCGCTCGGGATGGTCTTCTCCCTGATGTTGATCGCACCGAGCTGGGGCGGGATGCTCAACGGACTGCTCACCCTGCGGGGGGCCTGGGATCGCGTGCGACAGGACCCGGTGCTCAAATTTATGGTCGTAGCCGTCACGGCCTACGGGATGTCCACCTTTGAAGGGCCGATGATGTCGATCAAGTGGGTGAATGCCATCACGCACTACACCGACTGGACCATCGGCCATGTGCATATCGGGGCACTCGGCTGGAACGGCATGCTCACCTTCGGGATCGTCTACTGGCTGCTCCCAAGGCTGTTCAAGACCAAGCTCTACTCCATCAAACTGGCCAACCTGCACTTCTGGCTCGGGACGCTGGGCATCGTCTTCTACGCCATACCCATGTACTGGGGCGGTGTGACGCAACAGCTCATGTGGAAGCAGTTTTCACCGGATGGATTCCTGGTCTACGGCAACTTCCTCGAAACGGTCACCCAGATCATCCCGATGTACGGGATACGGGTGATTGGCGGGCTGATGTTCTTCACCGGCCTTCTTCTGATGGTGTACAACCTGTACAAGACCGTCAAGGCCGGCCAGTTCCTGCCGGACGAAGCGGCCGAGGCAGCCCCACGGGTCAAGGTCAAGACCCTCAAGACCGACCACTGGCACCGCTGGATTGAGCGTCGTCCGATCCAGATGCTGGTCGCCAGCCTCATGCTGGTCGCGATCGGCGGGATGGTCGAGATCTTCCCGATGATGCTCATCGATGACAACGTACCGAAGATCGCCACCGTGCGGCCATATACCCCCCTTGAGCTGCAAGGGCGGGACCTCTACATCCGGGAAGGGTGCGTAGGGTGCCACTCTCAAATGATCCGTCCCTTCAGGTCGGAGACGGAGCGCTATGGCGAGTATTCGAAGTCGGGCGAGTTTATTTACGACCGTCCGTTCCTGTGGGGCAGTAAACGCACCGGGCCCGACCTGCACCGGGTCGGCGGCAAGTACCCGGACAGCTGGCACTACCACCATATGCTCGATCCCGAGTCGATGTCCCCCGGCAGCATCATGCCACCTTATCCGTGGATGATCACGCGTGATCTGGATAACAGATCGCTGGAAAACAAGATCCGGGTCCTCAAGCAACTCAATACCCCATATCCGGATGGTTACGAATCACGCGCGCTGGCCGATCTGCAGCAACAGGCCGTCCAGGTCGCGCAAAGCCTGCGGAATGACGGCATCGTGCAGGAGAACCTGGAACGCAAGGAGATCGTGGCCATGATCGCCTACCTGCAGCGACTGGGAACGGACATTTCGAAAACGAATATCACCGGTGGCAACTAGCACCTGAAACCTGAAGTATGTACAAATACATTCTCGAAAATGCCGGCAACATTCAGGTCCTCGCCCTGATCCCCCTGGTCATCTTCTTTATGGTCTTTGTGGGTGCCATGATCATGACCATGGTGAGAAACAGAAGTTACATCGAGCGGATGGCCCACCTGCCATTTGATGAATCAGATCCTGACAAGAACGAAACACGATAAACTATGACCTCACAGTTGTCCAAGAGCGCCTTCGCCGTCGCCGCGATCCTCGTCGGAGCCGGGACTGTCGCGGCCCAATCCAGCGGCACGTCTTCCCGCGGCGCTTACGAAGCCGTGTACGAGAATCTGCCGATCATCCTCGGTGTGGTCGTACTGGCGGGTGCGATGTACACGATCCTGCGCTTGTTCTCCACGTTCATCAAGATGGAAGAGCAACGCATCCTGCGCGAAAAAGGCCTGGAAGAAGTCGCCGACTACTACGCCAAACCGCAAACGCCTCTCCTTGCCAAGCTCTGGACCAGGCTGCAGGGAGCCGTGCCCGTCCATAAAGAGAAAGAGATCCTTTTTGATCATGAGTATGACGGGATCCGTGAACTGGACAACAGCCTGCCCCCCTGGTGGCTCGGCTTGTTCTACCTGACCATCATTATTTCTGCCGTTTACATCTATGTGGAGCATTTCTCGGACTTCGGTTTGAGTCAGGCCGAGGAGTATGAACTGGAGATGGAGCGGGCACAGGAGGACATCGACGCTTACCTCGCTACGCAAGCCGATCAGATCGACGAGACCAATGTGACGGTACTGACTTCTGAAGCAGATCTTGCCAAGGGGTTAGAGATCTATACCGCGCACTGTGTCGTCTGTCACGGTACCCAGGGAGAAGGAGGTGTCGGGCCTAATTTCGCTGACCCCTACTGGGTCCACGGCGGGGACATCAAGGATTTGTTCAGAACGATCAAATACGGCGTACCCGAGAAAGGCATGATCTCCTGGAGCGCCCTGCTGCGACCGAGCGAGATGCAGCAGGTCGCCAGCTACATCCTGACCTTCCAGGGGACCGACCCGCCGAATGCCAAAGAACCGCAAGGAGAGTTGTGGACTCCGGAAGCACCCAGTGAGGCCATGCTGCAGGACTCGATCGGCGGGTGACACGCATGGCGCAGGTTGATCTGGAGCGAGACAAGCAAGAAGTCATGAGTGTCGAACAGTTGCGGGATACGGAGGAGTTCAGGGACCACATTGGTACGGTCAACGAAGAAGGAAAGCGTAACTGGATCTTCCCGACCAAACCGCAAGGCCGTTTTTACAAGTGGCGTACGTACGTCAGCTGGGTCTTGCTTGGGCTGCTGTTCGGCATGCCGTTCATCAAGGTCAATGGCGAGCCGTTCCTGCTGTTCAATGTGCTCCAGCGGAAATTCATTCTTTTCGGGATCGTTTTTACGCCGCAGGATTTGCACCTGTTTGCCCTGGCCATGATCACCCTGGTGGTGTTCATTGCCTTGTTTACGGTGGTATTCGGCCGGCTCTTTTGCGGCTGGGCGTGCCCTCAGACCATCTTCATGGAAATGGTCTTCCGCAAGATTGAATACGCGATCGACGGCGACGCCAACGCCCAACGGCGTCTGGCCAAAGCACCCTGGACTCTCGAAAAAGTCTGGAAGCGGTTGCTCAAACACGGGATCTTCTTTGCCATCGCCGTACTCATTGCCAACACCTTCCTGGCGTATATCATCGGCGTGGATGACGTCTTCCGGATTGTGCGAGAGCCGGTCAGCCAAAACCTGGGTGGGTTTATCGCGATGCTGGCGTTCTCCGCCGTTTTCTACCTCGTTTTCTCGTGGTTTCGGGAGCAGGTGTGTGTCGCGGTCTGCCCGTACGGCCGGATGCAGGGCGTACTGCTCGTTCCGGATTCTGTGGTGGTGCACTATGACTTTGTCCGCGGTGAACCCCGGGGCAAGATCAAGAAAAAGGTGGATCCCGATACGCCGCCGCTTGGTGATTGTATTGATTGCGGACTGTGTGTACGCGTGTGCCCGACTGGCATCGATATCCGCAATGGGACCCAGCTGGAGTGTGTCAACTGCACCGCCTGCATCGACGCCTGCGACAGCATCATGGACAAGGTCAACCGCCCGCGCGGCCTTATTCGCTACGACTCCTACACGGGGATCAAACAGGGTGTGCGCAAGATCCTTACGCCGAGATCCATTGGCTATTCGGTAGTGTTGGCAGTACTCGTCATTGTACAAGGCATCCTGTTTGCCACCCGGACCGATGTCGAGACGGTGATCCTCCGCACGCCGGGCATGCTCTACCAGAATGTCGACGACACCTACGTCAGCAATTTGTACAACTACCAGGTCATCAACAAGACCACGAAAGATATCGAGAACATCGAGTTCCGGCTGGCAGCTGAAGGTGGCAGGATCAGGTTGGTGGGCAGTACCGTACCGCCTGCTCGCAAGCAGGCTTTTGCGGAAGGCGCCTTCTTTATCGAAATGAACAAAGAACTGTTGGAAAGCCACAAGACGAAAGTCACCGTGGAAGTCTGGGCAAATGGAGAACTGATCGACAAGGCGAAGACCAATTTTCTGGGACCAATGAAATAAGCTGATTCAAATTGAACACTCAACATCAGATACCATGAAATGGAATTGGGGAACCGGCATTGCACTGTTTTATGGCCTGTTTATGCTCACTATGATCCTCTTCGTGATCAAGTCGCGCCAGGTGGACCACAGCCTGGTGGTGGACAATTACTACGAGGAAGACATCCGCTATCAGGAGCACATCAATCGCGTGGCCAACAGCCAGGCGCTGGTGACCGATCTCCAGATCGCGCAGAAAGGACGTGAGGCTGTACAACTGCAATTTCCGGACATCCCGGGTGAGATCAGCGGTGAGGTTTGGTTCTACCGGCCAAATGATACTTCACGTGATTTCAAGATCCCGGCCAACCCGGATCAGAATGGCCTGCTCACGGTTGACACAAAGCAACTCCTCCCTGGCCGCTGGAAAGTGAAAGTGGCCTGGCAGGCCGGCGAACGGCAATTCTATAAGGAACACGAACTGTACTTCTAACCGACGACCATGTTACTCTGGACGGCATTTACAATTGGACTGTTGGGGAGCCTGCATTGTGTTGGCATGTGCGGGCCGATCGCGATGGCCATGCCGTACCAGGGAACCACGCGCTGGGCCACCGGGCTAAACATCCTGCGTTATCACCTGGGCCGGATCCTGACCTATGCCCTGCTGGGTGGACTGATCGGACTCCTTGGCCGGGGACTCTTTCTCGCCGGACTGCAACAAGGTTTTTCGATCGGTGCGGGCGTTCTGCTGCTCATCGCAGCCATCTTTTCGTTTCGCGCAACCACTAATCGGGTGATGTCGATACCGGTGGTCGATCGCTGGTTGTTTACGCTAAAATCAGCACTCGGTCGGTTGTTGCACAGACCTTCTGGTAGTTCGCTCGTCATGGTCGGTATGCTCAACGGGCTCCTCCCCTGCGGGTTGGTCTACGTGGCCATCGTCGGGGCCGTGTCCACGGGTTCCCCAGCACTCGGGATGGGCTACATGGCCCTTTTCGGGCTCGGCACGGTGCCGTTGTTGCTGGTTGCCTCCGTAGCCGGCACGATTGCCAACATCAACCTACGCAATCGGTTGCGACAACTCGTTCCTGTCTTCCTTGTGGTCTTTGCAGTGTTGCTGATCATGCGGGGCATGCAGTTCGACGTGCCGGTCGGTTTCAGTTTTTGGGAAGCGACCGAACAGCAACCCATGTGTCACTAACTTTATGCATCCAATTGTCATGAATTACAAGACCT
>JAWWBX010000107.1:0-12441 GCA_033720735.1 Saprospiraceae bacterium | reverse complement strand
CACCATGTACATTGACACGCAATTGATAGTCGAACACCTCAAGCGGGACATGGATGAGAGGACCAAACGTGGCGATGCCGGCATTATTGACCAGGACGTCCAGTTTGGAACCCGCGAGGATCCCGGCCACCTGCCGGGCGGCCTGATCGACCTGGTCTGGCTGCGTCACATCCATGACGACGGGAACGAAACGGGAGCCATGCTGCGTGACAAGGCCGGCCACGTCATCAAGGGACCTGACCGATCCGAAAACCTTCCATCCATTTGAGGCAAAATGATCGGCAGCATGCCGTCCAATGCCGGTCGAGACGCCAGTGATGAGAATGTGTTTCATTCGGACAAGATAGGGAGCAAGCGGGGTCGGGCTGTCTGTCGGAGGAACGGTTAACAATTTCTCTTGCCTGACGTTACATGAGGAATGATATGATCGCGCGCTTCATCATTGCGATACTGTTGCTGCTGGCGGTTGACTGGTATGCCTTCCAGGCGGTCAGGATCGTCCTCGCGGAAACGCCTTCCGCTGCCCGGGTGGCTGTGTATGTCGTTTACTGGAGTATTCCGGTGCTGGCGATCGCATACCTGTGGAGTGCCGGCCGGGGGGGCGCCAATCGATGGCCTGAGCAGATGCGGGTCATCGTACGCACCCTGATCGTGATTGTCTATTTTTCGAAGTTGCTGGTGGCCCTGGTCATGCTGGCAGACGACGTGCGACGTGTAGTGCAGGCCGCCTATTACGCACTTTCAGGAGACAATTGGATAGCCTCGGGTCGCTCCCGGTTTATGAGTGAGTTGGGTCTGGGCCTCGGTATTCTGCCGCTGGTTTTCCTGACGTATGGCATGGTGCGCAATCCGTACCGGTACAAGGTGCACCGGCATCGCGTGACGATCCCGGGCTTGCCGGCAGCGTTGGATGGATTTCGGATTGTGCAAATCTCGGATATCCACGCCGGGAGCTTTCTGACCCTGGATCCGGTCCGGAAAAGCGTGAAAATCATCAATCGTCTGGATCCTGACCTGGTCGTGTTTACCGGTGACCTGGTCAACACGACTGCCGATGAGGCCGATGCCATTATTCCCATCTTTTCAGGCATCCGGGCGCGCTATGGGGTGTTTTCTGTGCTGGGGAACCATGATTACGGCGACTACCGGCCATGGCCGTCCCAGGCGGCCAAGCAAGCTAATTTTCAACGGCTGATAGAGCAGCATGCGCGTCTGGGCTGGCAGTTGCTGCGCAATGAGCATGCCGTGGTGCGCAAAGAAGATGCTGCGGTTGGTGTGATCGGGGTTGAGAATTATTCTGCCCACCCGCGGTTTCACAAATATGGTGATATGCCCAGGGCAACAGCCGGGATGCCGGAGGTAGATGTGACCATCCTGCTCTCGCATGATCCCTCGCACTGGCGCGACGAGATCATCAGGGCGTATCCACAGGTCGATCTTACTCTGTCGGGACATACCCACGGATTTCAGTTTGGGATCGAAATTCCCGGGCTGATAAAATGGAGCCCGGTCCAATACGTTTATAAGCAATGGGCAGGCCTGTATCAGCAGGGAGCGCAGTATCTGTACGTCAACCGCGGCCTGGGCTATCTGGGGTATCCCGGTCGGGTAGGCATCCTGCCGGAGATCACCGAACTGACGCTCACCCGTGCGCAGGGCGGATAACAGGTTTTGTAACTTTGTGTCAAACACTGGCATACATGAGATGGACCATATACGTTGTATGTGTAGCAGTCCTGGCGGGATGGGCCGCATGCGGTGAAGACCGCGAGGTGGTCGTGGATGACCTGATCGGGACATGGGAAGTGACAGCCGCAGAACGAGAAGGCCGGAGTACCGAGACGATCAACGGTGCGATCTTCGATTTTCGCAACGACGGAACGATGATGACCAACATTTCTGGGCAGGAAGATACCGGCGCATTCACCTTTGAAGCGATGCGCATCCATCATGCGGGAGAGTTGGCGGCCGAATACCGGATCGACGCTTATGGCGTTGATTCCATGTTGCTGCGTACCCGGTTGCACCAGCGGGACTTTGCATTCAAGCTCAAAAGAGTAATGTCAGAAGAATGAGCCGAATATTTCGAAAGGGATGCCTGCTCTCTCTTTCAGTGCTGTTGACAGCACAATTGACCGCGTTGGAATCGTCGGTCTCTATTTCAAGGTTTACGGCCCAGGGCAAGCCGTTTGCCGAGATCTTTTTCTATATCCTCGGCAGCAGCGTCACCGCTGATTCGCTGGGGCAGGCCAGTATTCAATGCACCTACCTGATCTATCGTGATTCGGTCGTAGTAGCGGGTGATAAGTACAATCTCCTCTCAGGGGTTGGCGATGGGCATGGTGATTTCATGGATCTCAAGCGGCACTATCTGTCTCCCGGACGGCACTCGCTCACCGTGGAGTTTGTCGACAACCAGGACACGACCAACAATCTGACCATCACTCGGTCCTTTGAGATCGTGGCGCCGACGGCGGGGATTGCGCAGTCCGACATTCAGCTGTTGGCCAGTGCCGCCCCGGCAACCGAACAGGATATTTGGGTCAAGAATGGGGTGCACTGCATTGCTCTTCCGTATGATTTTTATCACAAAGGCCTCGATCGCCTGATCCTGTATAATGAACTGTATGGCACCGAGCAGTTGAGCGGCGAAGACTTTTATGTGCGCTATGCGATTGCCAGTGCTTCCGCACCAGATGATTTTTTGCTGAAGAGCCACAAACGCATGCAACCTGCTCCGGTCATCCCCCTTTTGCAGACGATTGACATCAGTCGTCTGAGTTCGGGCGAGTATGTAATCCGCGTGGAGGCGTTTACGCGCGACCATCATCCATTGAGCAGCGCCTCGCATCTTTTCGTGCGCAGTAATCCCGAAGCTGATCAGTTGTTTGTCGAGAGCATGCCGCAGCTCTACGACCAGAGTTTCGTATTGTCAATGGACGCAGATTCGGTACGGTATGCACTCAAGTCATTGGCTCCCAAGGTTGCGCCAGATGACGTGGAAGTCCTGAACTATCTCATTCGCAAAGGTGCTCTGGACAATCAGCGCCGCTTCATTCATCAGTTTTGGCTCGAAACAGATGCACAGGATCCGGAAGGGGCCTATCGCGAGTACATGGATGTTGTAGCTGCCGTCGACCTGATGTATCACTCCGGATTGGGTCATGGCTTCGAGACGGACCGCGGACACATTTATCTGAAGTACGGTGCCCCCGACGACATGGTCGCGGTCGAAGATGAACCCAGCGCACCTCCCTATGAGATCTGGATCTACTATGCCTTTCCGGTGACCAACCAGAGCGATGTGAAATTCCTCTTTTACGATCCATCGCTGAGCAATCACTTCCAGTTGTTGCATTCCACGGCTGAGGGAGAGATCAACAACCCGCGCTGGGAACAGGAGCTGTATCGCGACGCGCTCACAGAATCGGCACCAGGTGATTTTATCGATGGTGCGCCGGTCCAGGAAACGTTCCACCGGAGTGCGCGCCGGTATTTCAAGGATTACTGAGGTGATCAGAATCCCTCCAGCCACTCCAGTTGCCCCCCGTTGATCAGGTAAAAGACTGCTCCTGTTACTATCGGCACCAGTACCGAAATACCCATTATGACAAAATATCGCCGGGGAATACGCGAGGGCTCGATCCATTCGACGATCAGCGAGATGAGCAGGATGACCAGGATCAGTACGGGCACTACGATCGTCAGGTAAGAAGCGACGTAATCATCCCAAAGCCACAGGAGCGCATATCCTATGATTTGCATCAGGACGATTTCGACGATCGACAGTTTCATCGGGCAAAGGACCGGATAATCCTGCAGAGTGAATACTAAAGGCGGGGGTGTTTTGGTTAGTTTTGCAGTAGCCATGAGCACGAAACTCTTCATCACTTTGATCCTGGTGGCTTTCGGGACCACCGGTTGGGCACAGACTGAATCGATCAGGTCTGCAGAGGTACAGTTCGACAGTGCGTACGCCGTACGCATCACAATGGAAGAAATCGACGGGGTGTACATCCCTGAGAATCTGGGAGATGCGTTTGCAGAGATCAAGCGATTGACGAGCCCGGCCGACATGGAGAAATTCCGGCAACTGCCAGAGGACGTTGCGCGTGAAAAGTTGCATTTCAGTCTGGGCCGCTGGATGATCCACAACTGGGGGTTCTATGAGGGCTCACGCATGTCACATTACCTCAGGGAACGCGGTCTGGAGCACCCGGATGACATGGCGAGGGTGTTGCTGGTCAGCCTGCACCGGCACCTGAACGGAGTGCCGCTGGAGGTCGACACCCAGATTGCCGGTTATCGTGCGCTGCGCGATGCCGAGCGCGCGCAGCGGGAAGCCCGCAAGGAGGTGATCAGTGAAGAGAAGCGCGTGCGCAAGAAGAATCAGTAGGCCCGGAGGCTTGGCACAGACCTTGCATCCCCTCTTTCCGGAGCCTGTTTCAAAATTTATACATTTGCAGTCGCCGTCTGATCCCGTATCAGATTAAAAGTACCACGTATATGACCAAAAACCTTTTGATTGTCGAGTCGCCGGCCAAGGCCAAGACCATTGAGCGTTATCTGGGGCAGGATTTTTCAGTGAAATCAAGCTATGGCCACATCCGCGATCTTGACAAGGAGGGGATGGGTGTTGACGTTGAGAATGGCTTTACGCCTAAATACGTGGTGACGCCCGACAAGAAAAAGGTGGTCAAAGAGCTCAAGGACTGGGTGCGCAAATCAGACCAGGTATGGCTGGCAACGGACGAGGACCGTGAGGGTGAAGCGATCAGCTGGCACCTCTGTCAGGTGTTGGGACTGGATGAAAAGACAACCAAGCGCATTGTCTTCCGTGAGATCACCAAACCGGCCATCGAACGTGCGGTGCAATCCCCGCGCACCGTCGATGTGAGTCTGGTCAACGCGCAACAAGCGCGCCGTATTCTGGACCGGCTGGTGGGATTCAAGCTCTCAGAAGTCCTGTGGCGCAAGGTGAAGGGCAAGCTGTCGGCGGGCCGCGTACAGTCTGTGGCGGTGAAACTGATCGTCGAGCGCGAGCGTGAGATCCAGAACTTCACGCCGACCCCCTATTTCAAGGTCACGGCCGAGTTTGAGGTGGAAGACAACGACGGCAAAAAATCATTCAAGGCCGAGCTTGGCCGGCGTATCGAAGGCCTCGAAGAAGCTCGACAATTTATTGAGGCCTGCAACGGGGCGGTATTTACCGTGGGTGATATTGTCACCAAACCGGTGCGGCGACGCCCGTCGGCACCGTTCATTACCTCTACGCTGCAACAGGAAGCCAGCCGCAAGCTGGGCTTTAATGTCAAGCGGACAATGAGTGTGGCCCAAAAGCTCTATGAACGGGGACACATCACCTACATGCGTACTGACAGCACCAACCTGAGTGCGCTGGCGGTGGGGAGTATTGCCAAGGAGATCGAAGAGAGTTTCGGCGCACGCTACGTCAAGACCCGCCAGTACAACAAGAAGAAAGCCGGGGCGCAGGAGGCACACGAGGCTATCCGCCCGACCTATATCAACCGTACGCACGTCAGTGATGACAAGGAAATGCAGCGCTTGTACGAGCTGATCTGGAAACGCACGATCGCCTCACAGATGGCGGACGCCGAACTTGAACGCACCAAGGCGAGTATTGGCATCTCCACGCTGCCGAACGACACCCTCGAGGCCACCGGCGAAGTGCTCAAGTTTGACGGGTTTCTCAAAGTCTATATGGAAGGCAAGGATGATGAGAACGGTGAGGAGACCTCCGGTATACTGCCGCCCCTGCAGACAGGCCAGGTACTCGACCTCCTGATGCTTGAAGGCGCCGAGAAATTTACCCGCCCTCCGGCACGCTACACGGAGGCTATGCTCGTGAAAAAGCTCGAAGAATTGGGTATCGGGCGTCCCTCGACCTATGCGCCCACCATTACCAAGATCATGGAACCTGGGCGTGGATATGTGGTCAAGGAAAGCCGGCCCGGTGTTGAGCGCACCTACCGGGTGATCACTCTGCGGGACGGCGAGGTCACCACCGAAGAACAAACCGAGATCACGGGAGCTACCTCCAACCGGCTCTTTCCGACCGACATGGGAATGCTGGTGACCGATTTCCTTTCTGAGCATTTTGAGGAGATCATGAACTACAACTTTACCGCTGAGATCGAGAAGCAGTTTGATACCATCGCCGATGGGGCGTTGGAATGGAATGCCATGATCTCGGAGTTCTACGACCCGTTTATCGAGGATGTCGAGGAGACACTCGAAAATGCCGGACGCGCACGTGGCCGGCGGGAATTGGGTGTTGATGAGGAAACCGGCCATACCATCCTCACCCAGATGACGCGCTTCGGCCCCGTTGTGCAGATCGGCACGAAGGAGGAAGTCGGAGAGGAGGGCAAGCCGAAATTTGCCAGTCTGCGTCCGGGACAATCACTGGAGACCATCACGCTGGAAGAAGCGAAAAAGCTGTTCGAACTTCCCAAGACGCTCGGGGAGTACAAGGGCGAGGAGGTCGTGGTGGCGGTTGGCCGCTATGGCCCGTATGTCAAACACAACGGCGAGTTTATTTCGCTGGGACGCACGACGGATCCCCACGAGGTCTCCCTTGAGCACGCCATCAACCTGATCAAGGCCAAGGAAGAGGAGAACAAACCGATCGGCGAATACAAGGGGAAACCGATCACCAAGGGAAAAGGACGCTTCGGGCCATTCCTGAAGTGGGACGGCATGTTTGTCAATATCCCGCGCAAGATCGATCCGGCAACGATCTCCCTTGAGCAGGCCCACGAGTTGATCGCTGTCAAGGAGGAGAAGGAAAAGAATCGCTACATCCAGCGGTGGGAGGACGAAAAGATCGCTTTGGAGAATGGTCGCTGGGGGCCCTTTATCCGCAAAGGACGCAAGAGCATTTCGATCCCCAAGATTGATGGCAACCGGATCACTTCCGAGCAAGCCAAACTGCTGACTTTGGACGAGGTCAAGCAGATCATCAAGGACGGTGCACTGCCGGAAACCGTACGTCAAAAAGTGCTGGCAGCCGCAGAAGACGAAAAGTAGCTCGGTTCCTGTCGTCCTATTCAGACAAGTTAAAATCCTGGCTTCGGGTTTGTAACGCTGCCGACCGTTCGGTGAGCAGCCGGTGCAAAGTATTGCCGGTTCGTACGAACTTGGACAGATCGGGCACGCGTTGCAGTTTCCTGTTGTGATACATCACGAAGTAATAACCGACTGCTTCGATCGACCAGTTGCGGTGGATCTTGAAATGCCGGATGAGGCTGCGATCTTCAAACAGGTCGCGGACGAAACCCTCTTGCTCTCCCTGTAGCAGGTAAGCTTTCGAAAACTTGGGGTACGCCATGAAGTTGATGTCCTGCATGCCAAACCATTTACCAACCTGGTGGTACCACCGCTCGGGAAACATATGGAATTGCGGCAGAAGCAGGGATTTGTCGATGCGGTAGTATACCGTCTGGCGGAAGACCTGGTGGCTGTTGCCGGTGCTGATCACATAGCTGTAATCAAAGTGTCCATACTCCCCATACTGATCCTTGGCCATACGCCGGATGTTTCGCGCACGACGGCTGTGACCGCGCTGGAACAACTTCAGGTCACCAAAATACTTGACGAGCCCAAATTCGTCCTTCCACTGAAAGGCATGCCCGTTGCGATCAGCATATTCCTGCAGCGCGTGCGTGCGTTTCGTCTTGCGGTCAAACAGCCCCATCGTTCGAAGTTAGTGCTTTGACAATTGCACCAGCCACGCGCTGCGATGCCCCTCCTTCGTCCAGACGACCTCGGAGGGTGGCGTACTGCCGGAGTACCTCCTCACGCACCGGTCCATCCAGGATGCGGTCGAGAGATTGTGTCACGCGCTCGGCGGTAAAATGCTCCTGGATGAGTTCGTCTACGACCGGAACACCTGCGACCAGGTTGACGAGCGAGATAAATGGCACTTTCACCAGTCGCCGGGCAATTTGAAAGGAAAGAGCATTGCCCTTGTAGCACACGACCTGGGGCACACCAAACAAAGCCGTTTCAAGGGTTGCCGTACCAGAAGTGGTCACCGCTGCGTGAGCGGCATGCAGGATCGCGTAAGTATCACCGATCCGCAGTTCGGTATTCGGCAGTTGCCGGGACGCGAGGAGCTTCCCGTAGATGTCCGGATTGACGTGGGGTGCGCCGGCAATGACGAAATGATACCGTGGAAATCGTTCGGCGGTGTCGAGCATGACAGGCAGGGCATGGCGGATCTCCTGTTTGCGACTGCCCGGAAGCAAGGCAATGGAGTCGTTGCGGCGGGCCGGTCCTGCCTTGGCCTGAAACGCATCGATGGCCTCCAGCAGGGGATGCCCCACATAGGTGACCTCAATACCGTGACGCTGGTAAAAGGGGCGTTCAAAGGGCAGGATCACATACATCGCGTCGACGTATTTGCGTACGATCTCGACCCGGCTTTCCTTCCAGGCCCATAGCTGTGGAGAAATGTAGTAGTCGACACGGAGCCCCTGGGTCGCTGCCCAGCGTGCCATCCGCAGGTTGAATCCCGGGTAATCGATCAGGATCAGCGTATGAGGTTTGAACGCAGTGATCTCCCGTTTCACCTGGCGGAAGTTGCGCAGGATGGCCGGAAGGTTACGCACGACTTCGATAAATCCCATGAACGCCAGTGCGCGGTAGTGTTTCAGGATCTTTGCCCCCGCCCCTTCCATGCGCTCCCCGCCCCATGCCCTGATGTCTGCCTCGGGATCGATCTGACGCAGGGCTTTCACCAGGCCCGCGCCATGCAGGTCGCCCGACGCTTCGCCGGCTATGATGAAGTAGCGCACGGTGATGGATTCGGTTTGCTCAAAACTAAAGATTCATTGGGCGTCTCTACAGCCCGACCAGGTGGCGTCCGTAAAACCAGAACCAGGCCCCCATGTAGAGGACTGTAGGCAAGACCATCCCGCGCATGGTGTGATCCGCCCGCCGGCGCTGATAGATGTGAAAGGGGATGAGATTCAGGCAGATCCCGATCAGCATCAGCGTCCTGGTGCGAAAGTCTGGCGCAAAGCCAACATCGGAGGCCAGCAGGTTTTGTTCCAGGAAGTCGTAGATCGTCAGCAGGATGCCATACCCGGCTACGGGTACCAGCGTGCCCATCAACAGACCAAAACCAAAATGATTGCGGTCCAGCAAATGACCTGGTCGATCTCGGCGGGGTAGCGTCATAGGGCAGGGGAGTTGAGAGCTTCGAGCGAGGCAAAGGCTTCGTAATGAGTCAGATCATGATTGGACGGGACGATGGAGACATAGCCGTTTTCCAGCGCCCAGATATCATGATCCGTCCCGGAGTCCTGGACGACAAACTCGCCCTTCAGCCAATAGTATTTTTCACCGCGGGGATCCTGGCCCTCCATGAACTCTTCGACCCACCGGCCCTTGGCCTGACGGCAAACGCGCATCCCTTTGATCTGCGACTGTGGCACGGCCGGTATATTGACGTTGAGCAGTGAGCATACACCCATGCCACCATTGAGGGCCTGCCTGATGATGGCGCTTGCATAGACCTTTGCGGCCGTAAAATCCGCGTCATAGGAAAAATCAAGCAGGCTGAATCCAATTGACTGAATACCCTCGAGTGAGGCCTCCATGGCTGCCGACATCGTCCCGCTGTACAGGATGTTGACTGATGCGTTACTCCCGTGATTGATCCCAGACACACACAGATCGATCTGCCGGTTGGGAAGGATGACATGTTTGGCCAATTTGACGCAGTCGACGGGTGTGCCTGAACATTCGTAGGCCGGGATATCGGAAAACACATCGACCTGATTGTGCCGGATGGGTTCGGTCAGGGTCACGGCATGTCCTTTGCCTGATTGCGGTGAGTCGGGTGCGACGACCACGACTTCGCCCAGTTCGCTGGCAACGGACACCAATGCTTTGATGCCCGGTGCAAACATACCGTCGTCGTTAGTCACCAGAATGAGCGGTCGCTGTTGCATGCGCGCAAAGATAACAGTGATCAGACAAGTATCGCCAGGCGGTCGAACTGGTCACGCCACGGTTTGCCGGGTGCATTGGTGGATCAAGCAGCATGGACGCGCATCGACACTGTGCCATCTCTGCTTCAACGTGTTGCTCAGCTGTGCATGCTGCAGCAATTGACAGCGGCTGCCCGCGCACACATGAGGCTTTTTGCCTATACTTGCTGCAATGCCGGTGGTGACGTTTGATACGATCATGAAAGACCTGAAAGCGGGCAACTATGCTCCGGTCTACCTGTTGCATGGCCAGGAGACGTACTTCATTGATCAGATCGCCAGTTACATCACCGAGCATGCCCTGAGCGAGTCTGAACGGGTCTTCAATCAGATCATCTGTTATGGAAAGGAGGTTGACAGCAGGACGATCACCGACAATGCCCGCCAATATCCCATGATGGCCCAACGGCGGGTGATTATTCTGAAGGAGGCGCAGTCGATGCGCGACCTGGCCAACCTGGAGCCGTACCTCGCCCATCCGGCCAAGAGTACCATCCTGGTGATCTGCCACATGCACAAAACACTCGACGGGCGCAAAACCTTGTTCAAGACCGCCAAAAAGCACGCGGTGGTGTTCGAGTCCAAACGCCTGTACGACAATCAGGTGCCGGCGTGGATCGAATCGTTTGTCGCGCGCCATCAGAAACAGATCGATCCGGTCGCCAGCCTCGCCCTCGTAGAGTATCTCGGCAATGATCTGTCCAAGATCTCCAACGAGCTGGATAAACTGATGCTCCAGCTGGGTGACCAGGCGGTGATCACGGAAGGCGACGTCTTCGACAACATCGGTATCTCACGGGATTTCAATGTCTTTGAGCTGCAGAAGGCCCTCGGCATGCGCGATGTCGTAAAGATCGAACGCATCGTGCAACACTTCGTGGCCAATGCCAAGTCCAACCCGCTTATCCTGGTTGTTGCCAACCTGTTCAGCTACTTCACCAAGGTGCTGATTGCCCGGTCCATGGCCGGTGCTAATGATCGGGAGTTGGGCACCGCGCTCGGCTTGCGCTCCAACTACTTCCTCCGGGAGTATCGCGAGGCGGCGCGCAAGTATACCGTTGAGGACCTCGAACGGATCATTGGAATTCTGCGCAAATACGACCTGCATGCCAAGGGTGTTGACAACCGCAGTCGCCAGGAAGGTGAGCTGTTGCGTCAATTGATCCAGGAGATCTACCTGACACCGTCGGTTGGCGTCTGATCGGGAAGTCGGTCGAGCGGGCGCCACGATTTTGCCTGAAAATCGATCGCATAACAGAAGGCCGACCAGCCATTGGTCACGAGCAGATACGGTACGGTCAGGGTGAGGTTGTAGCGGGCGATCTGTTCCATGGCCGTCTGGGAGAGCACGACTGACGGCGCCTTGCATTCCACCAGCATCCACGGCAGGCCTGAGGTATCAAACAGGACGAGATCGTAGCGTCGGCGCATGCCCAGTACCTCCAGTTCGCGCTCGACACTGATGCGTCCGGCCGGACAAAGCCCCGAATCGATGCAATAATGGATAAACAGCTGGCGGACAGTCTCCTCAGGCAGGTATGCCACCCACTTCCTGCGTATTGGATCGAAGACCTGAGGTTTCTGGTCTCGATTCCGCAGGCGCAACCGGTCCTTGTACTTCAGGAGCTCGAGATCGATCATCATCGGCCAAGTTAGTGGATTCCTGCGCAGTGCCAGAGGATGGCGCAGATGCCGCGTATGAGCGCAGGGCTGCAATCGTTTCATCAAGGGCTGCAATACCGTGATCCTTGATTTCGACGCTCCAGACGTTGTGCACCGGAATTGCGCATTGCGCGATCCGGTCTATCGTTTGATACTGCCACAATAAAGCCTCCTGCAGTGCGTACCCGAGCATTTCATCCCGGACCAGCAAAACCACCGGTTTACGTACGTCGAGCAGCGCTTCAGTAATAAATTGTGGCGTGGGCATGCCATTCTCCGCCATTTCCTTGTAGGGCCAGTTGAGGCGCCCGAGCACATATTGATCGCACGTCTCGCCAAGGAATGAAAGCAACTGGAGGCGGCGTGTATTGTAGATCTTGAGGTCACGCATGAACGGTGCAAACTGGCTGGCGAGTGATTGCAATTGCTGCAATTTTCCCGTGGCAGGAAGGTCGTTCCAGATGAATGGCCGTTCCATGGACTGCACGCTGAGGCCGGCAAAATGGAACTTGGACATCTCCGGGTCCATTTGACGCGGCATACGCTCCGTGATCAACACGCATTTGTTGGTCTGGGCGGCGTACACCCTGAAGTCGACCCCGCTTTCATCGACCACGCACAGCATGTCACTGTAGTATCCGTAGTCGCGCAGATCTGCCGGAGTGCAAAAGACGATCGGGAACAAGCGCATCAGATCCTTGGCCGGCAGAATGCGCAGCTCGTCGTTGAGTGCGGAATGCTTGCCTTTTGCAATACTCAT
>JAWWBX010000106.1:0-12509 GCA_033720735.1 Saprospiraceae bacterium | reverse complement strand
GCTCCGCATTCAGGGCAGGCACTTGAACCCTGAACGACTCCGCTGCGCTCCGCATTCAGGGCGAGCACTTGAACACTTGCGCACATGAACCCTGAACGACTTCGTTGCACTCCGCATTCAGGGCGAGCCCCTGAACGACTCCGCTGCGCTCCGCATTCAGGGCAGGCACTTGAACACTTGCGCACATGAACACCTGAACACGTGAGCACATGAATCGTATCTTGCGCCGTCAATGACGAAAACCACGATGTTCTGGACTAAACTCCGCGGCGCCTGGCGCATCTCCAAATTTGCCGTGCATTCTTTCTGGGCTTTGCTGCGCGTCGTCATCCTGACGCGACTGGGAAAACTCACGCTCGAGCGCGGGCTCGAACTGCGTCGCAGCTGGGCTGAGGGCACTGCCCGGGTGCTCAATTTCAAGATCACGTTTGAAGGAGACATCCCCGAAAACGAAGCGTGTCTCTATGTCGGCAATCACCGCTCTTCGCTCGACCCGATCTTTGTCATGGCCCGCATCAAGGCGTTTCCGGTCTCACGAGCGGAGGTGCGCAACTGGCCGATCGTCGGCAAGGGCAGCGATATGACCGGCATCATTTTCGTGGACAAGTCGAGCCGGGAATCACGGCAGGCGACCAAAGTGGCACTGCTCAACGAGATGAAGAAAGGCAACAGCGTCCTCATCTTCCCCGAAGGCCGGACCAACGTCCAACCGCTCACCGCCACCTTTCAGAAAGGCTCCTTCGAACAGGCAGCCCAGGGCGGTTTCCGGGTAGTACCATTCGTGCTCGAGTACAAGGACAAAGGGCAGTACTGGGACCATACCGACAACTTTGCCATGCACTTCCTCAAGGAATTTGGTAAGCGGGGCGTGGAGATCAAGGTGCGTTTCGGTCCGCCCATCCAGTCAGACAACTCGTGGACGCTGCTCCGCCAGGCCCAGGCCTGGATCGATGAGAATATCCCGCTGGTGCGCGCAGAGTGGGATGGGGATTGATTGATGGATTGAATATTGACTCATTTATTGCGGGGCACTTTACAGACGTAGCCTTGCCAGGT
Organism: Saprospiraceae bacterium; assembly: GCA_033720735.1. Lineage (GTDB taxonomy): Bacteria > Bacteroidota > Bacteroidia > Chitinophagales > Saprospiraceae > B8-G4. Next base: position 11,453 of record JAWWBX010000106.1, on the reverse strand, counting down.
GAAGTCGGTTGATTGTTGATTGCTAATTGCTGATTCATAAATAAGTGACGGAGGACTTATGACTATTTCATGACCGTCACATCCCCGGTCAGGACTATCGTCTCACCCGTAACTGTCTGTACCTCGACGCGGTAGACATACACCCCGGGTGGCACAGCTTCACCCGCAAAGGTGCCATCCCAGCCCGTTTCTGGAATGTTGACAGGTATCGACTTTCTGGCAAACATGAGTTCTCCCCACCGGTCGTACACGCGCAAAGAGACCACCTCGCCGACTTCGTCATTGGCCTGGACAAAGAACATATCATTCACTCCGTCTCCGTTGGGTGAAAAGACATTCGGAACATAGACCCGTGGTGGAATGATCTCACGTGTCTCACAGCTCAATGAAGTGGCAACAGCCCCGCAGCTTTCCGGGCCGACCGCCGTCACGGTGATCTCAATGGTAGTGTTATCCGGCAACTGGGAAATCACCGCGCTGGTCCCAGAAATACTGGTCAAACCCGCGGTGCTGCTCACCAGGTAGGTTTCTGCACCGGGCACGGCATCCCATGCAACCACGATCTGGTGGAAGTCCTCATCGACACACACGACTTGCGGTGATTCGAGTGGTGACTCGATGATGACCATCGTACGCAATGTATCCGAAACACAGCCGTTGTCTTCGAGCCACAGCGACACCTCATGCTCCCCGGGACCGGGCCACTCGAGTGTGAACGCTCTGGGCCAGTTTCCACCGCTCACCACCGCACCACCCAGTTCCCAATGCAGCATGGCGGAGTCAGACGCCATACCTGTGAAGGTCATCGGCATGGGCTGGTCGAGACAATGGACTTCTGGCACTTCAAACAGCGCAACAGGAGTCGCCCGCACCCGCACACTGAAACTCGTGTCATACACACAGCCATCCGCCTGCACTTGCAAGGTCACGAGATGATCACCGGCTGCCACCAGCGCCGGGTCGAACATACCCGTCAAATCGAAGATACCAGGGCCACTCCAGTTGATAGTCATCTCACCGGGGAGTCCCGTGATGTCAGCTTGTAGTTGCAAGGGCGCGGCATCCGAGCACACGACGCCCGGATCAATGAAATCGATTGTGGCCGGCGGACAGGTTTTTGCGACGCATGCCACCATTACCGTATCACTGTTCCCACACGGCAAGGGCCCTGCAGACCAGATCAGGAAGGTCACCGAGTCCCCTTCCGCCAGTCCGTCAACCATCGTACCGGTATCTGTGGTCTCGATGTTGCCGGACAGAGGTCCATTGTTGATCGTATAAACATATTGGAATGGCGCCGAACCTTCCCAGGCAAACTCCACTGATGAGATGCTCGCAGAGTTGCAAGTCAGTTGCGGCGGGAGCAGTGGCGTATCAACCGAGACAACTTCCGAGATCTCATAGACGCATCCCGTCGCCGGATCCTCCCACGTGTAACGGATCACCGTTGCACCCCCGGACACCTGGCCTGGAAAGAGCGTGTCACCGGAGATCCCTTCTCCCGATAGTTGCCCTCCGGACGGTGAAGGTTTGATGAGCAGATAGGCGACGTCGTCGCAGAGCTCAGGCTCCAGTCCGTCAAGCGTCAGGTTCTGCACCGGACAGACATCGGTGATGCAGAGAATTCCAGTGGTGAGCTGCGTAAAGCACCCGGCGAAAATAGCGGTGATCGAGACTTCCACCGTATCCCCCTGCTGCAGACCGCCAACACCGAAAGATCCGTCCGTCGCCGGGATGCCTTCTGCGACGATTTGCCCGTTCACAGAGTAATCAACGAAATAGCCATCGGCAGAATCAGGCCAGTTGATGAGTATCGAGTCGATCGCAGCAATGGCACAAGTTGGTTCAGGTGTCCAGATGCTCCGAACAGTGACCTCGACCGGCACGATGTCCGAAACGCAACCATCGGACACCACCTGGGCAAAGACCACCTCGCCGCTCGTGGGCAGTGCCTGTGGATCCTGAATCGTGTCCATCCCCGTTTGATCGCGAAACCAAAGTACCTGTCCGCTGCCACCACTGATGTCAGAGGCGTAGGCGGTGAGATCAACCGACGCGACGCTGGTGTCGATCACGCAGATCACGATCCCCACGGGATTGGCCTGCAGATCATCCACAACCTGGATGGTCACTTTGGCCGTATCCGGGGTACAGAACCCATTGGTTACCGTCGCGTAGATGACCGTATCCGCCGTCACGAACGAATCCGGCCGGGAGATCTGGTTGAACAGAACGGGATCGGCAAACCAGGTGATGGTGTCAGACGGTCCGCCGACCAGCAGATCGTACGCTGTCAGATCGAGCGCTGAGAAACCGGTTGAATCAGCGCAGAGCTGGAGATTCTGATCAACCGCCTCAGGGGCGTCAAGCACATCCAGGATGACTGGTGTAATTTCCGAGGGGCACCCACCGAACACGACGACCCAAAGGGTATCTGTGCCCGGTGTGAGCGTGTAATTTTCGGGAGTGGAGATCACCTGTTGCCCTGTTGAATCCGCATACCAGAGGGCATCTAACCCTCCTCCAATTGCCTGGTCATGTACCGTCAGATCCACCGTTTCAGAACCCGGCGCAACACAATATTCAAGCACCTGTGTTATTGCCACCGGTGCCGACATCACTCCGATGACCACCTGAGCCGCTTCAGAAACACATGCTCCGTTTGAAACAACCGCATAAAACGTTGCACTTCCCGTTGTGACTGTGGTGCCGGTCAGGGTATCCATTAACTGCTCGTCAGAAAACCACAGTACAAATCCCGGTCCAGTGAACAGGCCATTCTCGAATGAGCTCAGATCGATCGTAACGAGGCCCGCTGCATCGCCGCACGCGTCAACCGCAAGCCCGTTCAAAATATCCGGGGCAGGAAGAACTTCGAGCTGTACCGGCACGATCTCCGAGGCACAGACACCGGCGATGACCATCGCATAGACCACCCCATCCGCAGAACTGAATGCACCAGGCTGCACAATGGCCTGGGTACCCAAAGAGTCAGAGAACCATTGTACAGTACCACTCCCGCCACTCACCAGGCTTGCAGATGCACTGAGATCAAAAATAGCCGAGTCTTGCTCGCTGCAAGCCGAGATGGTGACCTCTGTGGCAGTCACTGTGTTCACGATCACGAGGTCAACCGGGATGAGCCCGGACAGGCAGTCCCCATCCGCGATCTGCGCGTACACCGTAGTGCCCGAAGTGAGAAATTCTGTCGGATCGGGTACCGCGTTCTCGCCCTGCAAATCCTGGAACCAATGGACCATGCCATTCCCGCCGCTGACGACATTCTCCACGCCGGTCAGATCGAATGTGGCCTCGCCGGTGCTGTCGGCACAGGTCTCGAGCATGGTGGGTGTGCCAGTGGGCATGGGAATAATGATCAGCTGGATGGGGGCCGGCAGCGAGACACACAGTCCGTTGTCGACGGTCGCATAGATGGTATCGGTCCCGGATGAGAAGGCGCCCGGATCAGGCACCGGCATATCCAGGTCCATATCAAGGTACCATTCCACAGTGCCCTGGCCGCCGCTCACCTGGATCTCATAATCCCCGAGATTGAACAAGGCCTCTCCTCCCCCTTCGTCGCACACCTCGATGATCAGCGGAATGGGTTCCGATGCCACATCCACCGTGAGCAGGACAGGTACGGGGTCGGAATAACAGGTGCCATCGAACACCGCAGCAAATACCGTAATACTGGTCGTAAACAACGCGGTCGGGTCGGCAACCGGCAGGGTGAACTCGTCATCCCAGTACCATTCGACCGTCCCGCTGCCGCCGCTGACGGCGAGATCGACCGAGGTCAGATCGAATGTTGCTTCGCCAAACGCGTTGCCGCACATTGTGATCTCGGTCATACTTCCCAGGGGCTTCAGGTTGACGGTCAGCTGCACCATCACCGGTGCAGAGTCGCAGAAGCCATCATTGACCACCGCAAAAACGGTTGTGGTCCCGGAGACAAATGCCGACGGGACGGAGATCGCGTTCAGCAAACCACCGTCCGAATACCATGCCACCGCCCCTGCGCCTCCGCTGACTGCCGCCTCCAGTGATGTCAGGTCGAACGTAGCCATGCCCAGTGTTTCCTCGCAAAGTGCCAGGGTCGTCGTATTCGCCACGGGCATGACGAGCACTTCCAGGGTCACGGCCACCGGTGCGGAGAGGCAATCACCATTGTCAACAAACGCGTAGATCGTCGTTGACGTTGATGAGAACGTCGCGGGCGAACCGATCGGGCTGCCCATCAGACTGTCGAGAAACCAATGCACTGTGTTGCCCGCATTCCCGTTCACAACCGACTCGACCGAGGTCAGGTCGAAAATGCCGGTCGTGGTTTCTGCGCAGAGGGAGATCTGGGCCGGGTTGGCCGGAGGCGGACCGGGTGAGACCCCCACGGTGATCTGGATCTCTTCGGTGCATCCCTGGGAGTCCGTGACCGTTACGAAATAACTGCCCGGCAGCAACCCGCTGATCTGAGAAGTTGTCTCACCGCCCAGCCAGGTGTAGGAGTACATCGGCACGCCATCCTGTGGTGTCAGGGAAATACTTCCGTCGGGCGTATCCGGACATGTGGCATCTGTAACCAACACCTCCGTGTCGAGCCCGACCGGGCAGCAGATCCCGCCGCCACAATCAATGGTGATGGCCTCCCCGGTCATCTCGAGGAGGATCTGGTCGGGGTTGTTGATGTCGCCAGTCAGCCAGACGATGCTGTCCAGTCCGTTCGAGACCAGGAGATCCAGGTTCAGGGTACCCATGCATCCTACCCCCTGGATAGCTCCGCCATCAGTGCAACACCCCTGCCAGCTCCAGTTGCCGGTGATCAGTGGGGGCGCCCCGACAAATTCGCCGGCGTCGTCCTGCACGACGACGACAGCGCCCGGCGGCAGACAGTTGATCTCGAACGACATCTCGCCTCCAGAGCCGCTGTTGGCGATATCAGCGATGAGGAAAAGGCTGATAATACCCGTAGTCGCATCTTCGTACAGGAAAATGATCAGTCCGTCGGCAAGTTCGAGGCCGGTATTCGCACTGGAAACTGCCGGGTTGTTGTAGCTGTAAAACGACGCCGCTGACTCATTGCCGATGAGTGCGGAGATCGGGTAGGTATTGTCGCCCTGGGTGATCGTGCAATTGCACACCGACGGGGAAGCGGGGCTTGTGATCATTTCCGGGGATGTCGGGGGAGAGATCGATTCCACCGGATCGCGCACGCCCAAAAGTGCGCAAATGCACAACAAAACCGAAAGCAGCAAGGGGTGTATCACAATTCATGCAGACGCAACGGACCATAGCATGCATGCCGTCCGGCATCCTTTCCCCAAGTTAGCGATTTCATACCGTTGCGAAGCATTTGGCATGAGCGCCATCACCTTATTTTCGTACCTTTTCGCATTGCATCACCATTCAATTTAAATCATGATGAAGAACCTCCTTTTTCTGGCAATGATCACCCTGGTGGCCGCATTCGCCGCGTGCGAAATGGGCGACCTTGAGCAGGAAGAAACCATCGACATGGACGCCCTCCGCGCCGAGATCCAGGCCATGGAAGACGCCTATGCCAAAGCACAGAACGCCCGGGACGCCGAGGCGGTCGTCGCCTATTACGCCGATGACGCCGTGAGCCTGGGTCCCGACCAGCCGCCTCTCGTGGGCAAAGCAGCGATTTTGGCCGACATCCGGGCCAATATGGCAGAGGACACCACGAGTGGGGTGACGACACGCTTTGAGGTCGTTGACCTGTTCGCCGACGGAGATCTTGCCGTTGAAGTCGGAAAGACACTTCGAACCGGCCCCGATGGCACCGAGCGGGAAACCGGCAAGTACATTTCTGTCTTCGAACGCCGCGACGGCAAATGGATCTGTATTCGCGATATCTACAACTCCAGCCTGCCGGACGACGATGATGATGACGATGACGAAGAAGACGAAGACTAGATGTTAAAGGTTTAAGGTTTGAAGTTTGAGGTTCAGGTAAGGTGGCCGACAAATGCAACTCCCAACTTTGAACCTTAAACTTCAAACCGCCGACAATGACCATCTGTATGAAACAATGCTTTCTCCTCGGGGCAGTACTGTGTGTCTCAATTGGTATTGTGCAATCTCAGGATCAGAATGCGGAGATCGAACGGCTCCAGCGTCAGATCTCAAACTTGCGGCACAGTTTTGACCGTCTGCAAAAATCGATCGACGACGTACTGATGCACGACCGCATCGGTGATATCGCGTACATCGACAAGGTCTATCTCACCGGCCCGCCCAAGGCCGACCGGGTGGAAAGGAACAAAACCCGCCAGGGATATGGCAATCCTTTCCGCTTCCAGGCGTATGTGTTTGTCCCGAAAACCGTGGACCCGGCAAAGAAGTACCCGCTCCTGGTCCTTCCACATGGCGGCGTGCACAGCAACTTCAATACGTACTACACGCATATCATTCGCGAACTCATGGCCCAGCAGTACATCGTCGTGGCAGCTGAATACCGTGGCAGCACAGGCTACGGACGCGGCTTCTACGAATCGATCGATTACGGCGGGCTGGAGACTGAGGATGTCTTTGCCTCGCGCAACTACATGGTCGAGAACTACGAAATCGTCGACGCCAAGCGGGTTGGCATCCTCGGCTGGAGCCACGGCGGGCTGATCACCTTGTTCAACATCTTTGATCATCCCGAGGCCTATCAGGTCGCCTACGCCGGAGTGCCCGTGAGCGACCTCATCGCCCGCATGGGTTACAAGACGCAGGGCTACCGCGACCTCTACTCGGTCGACTACCATATCGGCAAGACGGCCTATGAGGATGTCGAGGAGTACCGCCGCCGGTCACCGGCCTGGCAGGCACACAAACTGCAGACACCCCTGCTGATCCACACCAACACCAACGACGGCGATGTCAACGTACTGGAAGTCGAACACCTCATCAAATCCCTGAAAGCGGAAGGCAAGGACTTTGAGTACGAGATCTATGAAGACATCCCGGGCGGTCATTCCTTCGACCGGATCGATTCGAAAACGGCGCAGGAGATCCGCATGAAGATCTACCGTTTTCTGGGTGACAAGCTGAAACCGCCCACACCATTCCGGAGTGTCAAGGATCTGCGCAAAGCGGCCTACCGATTTTGACCCGGGGGCGCAAGCACACCGCACGTACTTTCTAGCACGATATTTGCATCGTCAGGGTGGTCTCTCCTCGCATTGCATCCAGAAATTGAGTGACGATGAATATTTCACGCCTGTCACTTGCTCTTACCGTGTTTTTCGCATTGGTTTGGGCAAGTTGTGTTCCTGACTCCCACACACCGCAACCCGAACAGATCCTCCTGCGCGGCAACCTTCACGGTAAGGTCGACGGCCTGGCATCGGTATCGGTGCCCGTGGCTGACGATGCGCAAGAGATCGCGCTGCGCAACCCGAACAGTTCTGCCTCAGGCCATTACCTGACCAACGGCGGCCACACCATCACCCTGATGGCCATGGAGAATCCCGGTGGTGTACACGGGCAGGGGCATATCACCGGACCGATCTATCTTGACGTTGAGCTGGACATGGCCTGTGTGACAGTCAGTGGAAATCGCGCCACCGTGGGCGGTGAGATCTTGTCCGTCGACCTTGGTGACAACCCGCTGGGATTGCCGATCGAGCCCGGGTGGATCTTTTACCTGGCCGTGGAGGACAACGGTGAGGGTGCCAATGCTGCATCCGACCGCCATCATTCCTTTGTCTATTTCGGGATGCCGGGTTTCGGGCTGTTTTGCGATATTCTGAACCCCAATAACCCGGTCCTCTGGCCGGAGGGGCTGTGGTTTGATATCGGTCCGGCCGGCCAGATCCAGGTCAAGTAAGCTACTGTGCCTTCCTGAGCTGCCGTCGCGCCTGCATCGGCACGATATTCCAGGCGACATCTTGCGAAGTCGGCAGCCCGGCTTCCACCCACGATCGGAGACCTCCGTCAAACCGCTGCACATGACGAAATCCGCTCGATGACAGGAACTGACCCAGCACAATGCTGCGAGGGCATCCGGCCTCAGTACAATACACGATGATCTCGTCGTCAGGTCTGAGGTAGGCCTTCAGGTCCGAACGGTCGTGCACATTGATGGAGCCGGGGATGTGCATGCGGTTGAATTGACCGGGATTGAGAGCGCTCACCAGGACAAAGCGGTCGCCTCGGTCAATTTTGCATTTGAGGGTTTGCAGACTGATGCGATGCATGATGGTTTCTTTTTTTGATCTGGTCAGGCTGCTTCTTCAGCGTATGGCGTTTTGTTATGACAAAGGTATCCCCAGCCCACGCGTAATGCACAGGTAGATGCGTGCACCGCGCAGGAAATTGATCAGTCTGCAGATTAATGAGGACAGTCGGAGAGGCGTATCGAGGCATCAGCGCCCACCCGCATCGCTCACCCGGGATCTACGGCCATCAGGCAGCTGCTGTACTCCCTTTACCAAGGATCCATCCGACCAGCGCTCCGACAAGGGCAGCAAACACGATGTTGACGACGATGTCAATGACGATAATGTACACGTTGGCGTACCAGTCCATCGAAGCATGGAAGAACAAGTCCATGCTGAACGAGATCAACCCGCCCAGGATGGCCGCGGTCATGGCCCCTTTGCGCGCGGTGTTACTTCCCGTCTTGACGAGCACCCAGACCAGCAGAGCTGCCCAGCCAATTTGCGCGAAGATCATGGACACCCACTCCATTTCCTCCTTCTGGAGTGCCAGTACTGCTTCGGTTGAGTTCGACTGGTAGAGGTCCATCAGGGCGATGCCCCAGACCACCCAGCCGCCAAAGAAATTCAGGAGTAGTGCCGCGATGAATGCGAAGAGAACGTGCCTGTTCATAGTGCGTGATATTTGATGGTGAAAGGATACCCCCTGCCCTGTCAAGATAAGCATTCTGGATGGCATCATCCGGACTCATTACCTGTACCCGGTCTTCTGTAATGCCCACCACCTGTGCAGATGAGCAGTGATCAATCGTGCTGACAGCATCTGGATGCATGAAGGCCTTGCGATCAGAACATTAGTGCTTGACAAACTCTGCAACAAAACAACTGTCCGGTCAAAATGAAGATGCGTCCAGAACGCACAGAAGGGTTGTCGGGCATCTTTGGATCAATAGTCATCGCAGAAAAACGCCAAGTCAGCATCATGCTCCTCTCACTGCAAATACTCGGACTGATCATCTCCTGGATCGCCTACCTGTTCAGACCAGCCTTGCTTTACGTATGGTTTACCAAACTGGTGAGCAGGAGCAGCCGGATGGCTGCACAGAACATGACTGGCGCCGACTTTCCGGAAGCGACGATTCTTGAGAACTACTGGAAGACGATCAGAGACGAAACACAGACATTTCTGTCAGAGCTAGACAAGGACGGTCTTCCGAAATCAGGCCATTCTTCCGCAAGATCAGCCGTGATCCCCATTAAGTCTTATCGCGTTTGGGAGGGCATTGCAACATCCTGGTTCCGCGATACGATGCAGCTATTGGAAATGATCCCCATGATCACGACTGCTCGATTGGTGATGATCGGCCAGGAGCATGGTCGGGTGCATTCTGTTCGGATGTTTAAAGGACTACTCAGCTACTACCTCCCGCTGGCCACGCCAAAGGCAGGAACAGGCTTTATCGCTTCAGACGGGATTTGCCATCGACTTGAAGAAGGTCACGGTCTTCTCGTTGACGAGACAGACGCGCATATCATTTATCATGGATCAACTGATCCATTGATCCTGCTTTCCCTGGATGTCCAGCGATTCAGCTCTTTGCCGTCTTGGGCACGGTGGATCAATCACATCCTGGTCAGGTTGATCAACAGTTCGACACGTGTGCAGGAGGCTGTCAGGAAAGTGGAGCACGCACTTGCCAGACACCATCCAACGATCCACGGCCTTGTCATTCAACCAAGCATCACGACGCTGCAATCATGACCGACATGATATCTCACGAGCACCAATTCATCCTCACCCTGCTCTGTGCACACGGCGGGTATCTGGCCTACTGGTTGATCACACAGAAAGGGCTGCGTACCGGAGGTATTGTCGACAATGCCAGGCACATCCTTGTCCGTCGCCTTGCTGGCTTCGGGCTCCTGGGCCTGCTCCCCTTCTCCGCGCTGTACCTGCTGACGCCGCTCAGCACGTTGGCGGTTGGTTTTGTATCCCGGCTGCAACACCCTGCCTTGATCTGGGTCGCCTGTACATGTGTCCCGATCCTACTACTCACCATCCAGGCCGCCCGGAAGAAGCAAAGCCTTAAACATCAACCGGAAACACGCAACGCCACCTGGACCTGGTCCATTCTGCTTATGGAGCATGTTGGCTTGGCCTTTTATTTACTCGGCTACGAGGTCCTGTTTCGCGGCATTCTGTTGTTTGGCACACTGCCGCTCCTGGGTAATGCGGGAGCGATTGCCCTGAACATTGCGGTCTACAGCCTGGCACACCTGCCCAAGGGATCGACCGAAACACTGGGCTCCATCGTTTTTGGGGTCGTCCTCTGTCTCGCCACGCTCCAGACTGGTACGATCTGGGCAGCTTTTTTCATTCACCTGTGTTTGGCATCCAGCAGTTCCTTTTTTTCACTGCGTGCCAATCCGCAGATGCGCCTTGAACTGTTATGAACAGGGTCTTCATCACCGGAGCCACGGGCTACATCGGCAACCGTCTTGCCTTACGACTGGCACGAAATGGCACCGTAGTGCATGCGTTGATCAGAAGTCCGCAAAAGAAGCACTATCTGGAGCATCCGAATATCCGGTTGTGCTTCGGGGACCTGTCATGCCAACAGTTCCTGGAAGATGCAATGGGAACTTGCGAGGGCGTATACCATACCGCGGCTTACGCACGCTTATGGGACGGCGGCTCCGGGATATTCAATGCTGTCAACTTTGAAGGGACCAGAAACATCCTGTCAGCGGCTCTGAAAACCGATTCAATGCAAAAGGTCGTTCTGACCTCAACTGCAGGCGTGCTCGGCGCGTCCGCAGATGGAGAGCCATTGAATGAGCGCTCCGTTCCGCTCAAACCGCTTGCAACAGCCTACCTGCAATCCAAGGCCCGGGCCGAAGGGCTTGTACCGCAGTTTGTCCGGGATGGGCTGGATGTCGTGATCGTCAATCCCACCAAGATCTATGGTCCCGGATTGAACTCGCCTGGCAATCCGATTACTGCGGTCATCAGGAACTACCTCAATGGCCGCCCATTCTTTCTGCCGGGACATGGAAAGATCAGTGCCAACTGGAGCTATATCGACGATGTGGTTGAGGGGCACATCCTCGCTATGCATCGTGGTGTCCCGGGCGAGCGATATATCCTCGGCGGATGCAACGCCTCGTATGCCGAGTTCTTCGGGCTTGTACGACGCCTGTCAGGAACGATCCTGCCCTTCATACATGTCCCGACCGTGTTGCTTACGGGCTTTGCACACGTTTCCACCATCTGGGCCAATCTGACCG
>JAWWBX010000105.1:0-12608 GCA_033720735.1 Saprospiraceae bacterium | reverse complement strand
TGCGGATGGCACTATGGTTATTCTGCCATTACTGCCGGCGGTAGTCTGATGCCTTGCTGCATGGCCACGCGCGATGAGGACGACTTTGGCACCATGATCCCGGGCGAAACGTCGTTCACCGATGTGTGGAACAACACCGAGGTGCAAACTGCCCGGTCCGGATTTGCCCGCTATGTGAAGACCGGGGAAAAAGGTGACACGTTGTGCTCGGGATGCCCGTATCCGCCGACCATGGTCCAACTTTACTCCCTGCACGATGGGCTGATCATGAGCCGCTTCCGGCAGTTGAGTGAGGATGAGACCCATCCTCTGCATAAGGCCTTTGATCATCTGGCACGTGCCCGCTATGGCCGCCCGCTGCGTGATCTGGCTTACGAGCACATCCATTCGGTCACCGCTGAACGCTTTATGGACTTTGGGGAGTATCCGGACGATGCCGCCAGGTTTGTCGCGTTCTACGAAACGCATCTGCTGGAGCAAGGGGTCACCCGACCTGAGCAATAGCGACTGTTGGTGCGCACTACCGATTTGTCTGGTAATCCTGTAAGTTGGGATGATGAATGCGAGATTGCTGCATACCACGCTCTGGCTAATCCTGACCTTGAACCTAGCAGGGCAAACCAATCAATCTGATTACTTACAGGGCTATCTCACGGAAGTCAGCGGCAAGCACTTCACCTATCATTCGCCACTGCCGGATGTCACAGCGTCCCTGTTGCTGCGGGGTCGCGCAGATTTCGACCCGATCGTCTGGCGGGCGGAGGCCGTCCCGGTCGACTACGACGACGATTTCGTGACCTGGATCTGGTTGTTTGGCATGGATGTGCATGATGATCCTGTACGCTTTCACCTGCAGGTCAACGACAGGGCCTGGATCACGTTTGAAAGTGACCGGACGAGCAATCTCGGGATCCGGACGTTCAGAGGGGCGCAGGGCGCGCAACTACAGCTGAACGTCACCATGCTCGACAAGTACGCTGACCAAATGGGCTTTGCCATTCTTACCCTGCCGGCGTCGGCCATCAGTCCGGGCAAGTCACCGGTCTTCTCCGTATCTGCCGACCCCGAAGACAACAACGCATGGTTTATGACCTTCAAGTCGACGGTGACCGAGGGCGTCGGCATCTACCAGAACAAGGTCGTGGTCCGGGACGCCAGCCGGCTGTGGCATGCGATCAGCGCCGACTTCGTGCACATCGGTCAGGATGAACCGGTGCAAATCCGGGTAAATGGAAGAGAGGCGAGTTCGGTCCTGAAAGCAGGATTCAACAAGGTGGAGCTGTTACTGCCTCAGGTCAATGATTCTACTGCATTCGTCGCCGAAGTGGTGATTGGCTCACGGCCAGCGGAGCGGTATGCCTTTACGCTGGCTCCGGTGCGGGAGTGGGAGATCCTGCTCGTCCAACACACCCATACCGACATCGGCTATACCCGGCCTCAGACCGAGATCCTGCCGGAGCACCTGCGCTACATCGACAACGCCCTGGATTTCTGTGACCAGACCGATCACTACCCCGACGACGCGCAGTTCCGGTGGACCTGCGAAACATCCTGGTCGGTGCGCGAATACCTGCGCAGCCGTCCGCAGACGCAGATCGACCGCCTGCTCCGGCGCATCAGGGAAGGGCGGATCGAAGCCACCGGCATGTTTCTCAACTATTCGGAGATCATTGACGAACCGGCCCTCGCAGCCCAGACCAAACTCCTGCGCGCGCTGAAGAACAAAGGCATCGATGTGACCACCGCGATGCAAAACGACGTCAACGGGATCGCCTGGTGCCTTGTCGACTACTACAGCGACACCGACGTAAAGTATCTGACCATGGGAATCCATGCCCATCGTGCGCGCAAGCCGTTCAACAAACCCACGGCCTTTTGGTGGCAATCCCCGGCAGGCAACCGCATGCTGGCATACCGGAGTGAACACTATCAACACGGCAACGCGCTAAGTTTGACGACCGGGCAGCAGGATGTCTTCCGGTCCAATCTCTCCGCCTACCTGACCAGCCTGGAGGCCCGAGACTATCCTTACAACAAGGTCTCGCTCCAATTCTCGGGGTATATCACCGACAATTCGCCGCCATCCACCAAGGTTTGCGATATCATCAAGGCATGGAATGAGCGCTATGCCTGGCCACGTCTGCGCAGTGCCCTTGCGCGCGACTTCATGATCTTTCTGGACGAACAACACGGAGAGGACATACCTGTGCACGCGGTGGCCTGGCCCGATTGGTGGACCGACGGTGTGGCCTCGGCGGCCAATGAGACCAAAGTTGTCCGTAACACTCATGCGCAAATCGCTGCGACCAATGGCTTGTTTGCCATGGCCCGTCTGCTTGGAAGCCGATTGCCAGAGAGTATCATCCGGGATGTGGACGCCGTGTATGATCAGCTTTTGTTTTACGATGAGCACACCCACGGAGCTGCCGAAAGTATCTCCGATCCGCTGGCTCAGAACACGATCAATCAATGGGGCATGAAATCGGCCTATGCCTGGGAGGCGGCCAAGCAAACGCACATGCTCCAGGAGAAGGCGCTGGCATTCCTGGAGCCGGCGTTGCCGGACAATGACCGTCCGACCCTTGCGGTGTTCAACACCTTGAACTGGCCGAGGTCAGGCTTGGTGGAGGTCTTTATCCAGTATGAGGTCATTCCGGCAGGAACGAACTTTACCATTACCGACCCGCAAGGTCGCGTTGTCCCGGCACAACTGGACCGGCGCCGACAGGAAGGGGCGTACTATCAGCTCTGGGTGCGCGACGTTCCGCCCATGGGATTTCAGACACTGCAGATCAAGGTGGGAGAAGCGCCACCGGAGCTGCCCCGACAAGTATTATTGGATAATACATACTACCACCTGGAAATCGCACCGGAGCGCGGGGTGATCACCCGCTGGTTTGACAAAGAGCTGGACCTGGCATTACTCGATCCACGTGATTCCCTGACCCTGGGCCAGGTGATCTACGAGCAGCTTGCCAACCGGCATGATCTGGAGCGCCTCACCAATACCAATCGCGACACCATCTACCGCCCCCTTGATCTGAGCCGCACCACGCTGTCCAATATTCGGGTGGTGCAACGAACGGAGGGTGCCATCTATCAAAGTGTCATCTTACACGGTGACCTGCCGGGTTGTGCTGACAACCGGGGTGTTGAGATCGAGATCCGTTTGTTCACGCACGAAAAGCGTCTTGAACTGCACTATACCTTGTTCAAATTACCTGTGGAGACCCCCGAGGCAGTGTATGTCGCGTTCCCGTTCGGCCTGCAGCAAGGCGGGCTAGCCTATGAAGCCCAGGGCGGCATCGTGCGGCCGGGTATCGATCAGCTGGGCGGCAGTGCTGCCGACTGGCATGCGATCCAGAGTTTTGCTGCCGTGCGGCAGGAGGGTGCTCAAATCGTCATGACGAGCCCCGACATCCCACTCGTGCATTTCGGCGATATCAATATCGGGCGCTACTACTACCGCCTGCAACCGCAGACCAATCATATCTATTCGTGGGTGTTGAACAATTACTGGGTCACCAACTTCAAGGCGAGCCAGCAGGGGGAATTGCGCTGGCGATATGCCCTGACCTCATCTGCGGACCATTCCGATCGTTTCGCCACACGCACCGGGTGGCAGGCGCGCGTGCCGCTGGTCCCCCGGGTGATCCTGCCTGCCTTCGGTTCCGCCAATACAGAACTGGTCTCACGATCGATGATCGATCTGGATTTACCCAATCTGCTCCTGGTGCAGTCCTCACTCTCGATGGAAGACAATGGTGTCGTCCTGCAATTACGCGAAGTCGCAGGTGGGCATGCGCGCCTGCACATCTCGCGGCTGCTGCAACAAACGGGTGCCCGTACCGCCTGGCGGGTGAATGTCATGGAAGAGGAGTTGGAGCAGTTGACGGACGTGCTCCGGATCGACCATCATGCCACGGTATTTGTAAAGCTGCTTTGGGATTAGCCGTGGTCCTCGAGCGGATTATTCTGGTAAAGGCGATGGATCAGGGTATTGATGATCAATCCGATGGCCGTCACCCCCACGGCGACCACATAGAGTTTGAGGGCCACGCTGATGCCGGCTCCGGCCGAGAACAGGATCATGGCGGCGGTGGTCAGATAGCGCACCGTGTCCTTGCGGGAACTCTTCAGGATGGTGCCTGCGCCGATAAAACTCACACCAACGATGATGGCATGGATGATACGCGTTGGGTCTACCCCGATTGCCTGCGGATCGAGTTCCAGCTCCATGGAATTGGCGATAAACCTGCCCAGCGACAGTAACAGTGCTGCACCTCCCGCGATGAACATATTGGTACGGAAGCCCGCGGGCTTTTGTTTTTGCTCCCTTTCGTAGCCCAGGATACCGCCGAGGATGGCTGCGATCACCACATCGAGCAGGATCCAGAGCTGGAAGGACACAGGCACTTCTAACAGCTGCATAACGATGTTTGGCGATAAAATATCAATTTCGCGAAAATTGTGGCGTACACATGACCAGCGACATCGATTGGACTTCCATTGCCTGATATCGTCAGAATTGTTAAGTTGTGCGTCCATTTCAGAAGGGATACGGCGCATCTGGCCTGTTGCGTGGAGCATGATCTGTTCGAGGATTTTGGATTAGTTCTTGCTGGTGTAGCGATTGACAGGCATGTGTCAGCCATATCCCCGGTCGTTGCCCTTGAACCCTTGAATGCTGAATCATCAGAAACCAATGAAAAAAGCGATCACCCTGGGAATTCTGACCCTGATCATTTCTGCGGGGTCACTGCAGAGCCAACATTCCGTTGCGAGACAGTGGAATGAAGTATTGCTTGACGCCATCCGTTCGGACCTTGCCAGGCCTACGGTGCATGCACGGAATCTGTTCCATCACGCCATCGCGATGTGGGATGCCTGGGCTGTTTACGCCGACGGTGATACGTACCTGCTGGGACAAACGCTGGATAATTATACCTGTCCATTCGACGGCATCGCGCCACCCGCCAACGTTCAGGCTGCACAGGAAGCGACGATGAGCTATGCGCTGTACCGTTTGCTGCGCTACCGGTTTCGCAATTCGCCTGGATTGGTACAGACATACAATGCGATGGACGCCAAAATGGCTGAACTGGGGTATGATCCCGGCTTCACGTCCACTGACTACTCGACGGGAGACCCGCGGGCGTTGGGCAACTATCTCGGTGAGTGTTTGGTCGCTTATGGCCAGCAGGATGGCGCCAACGATATCAACGACTACGCCAATCTCTACTATACGCCTTTCAACCCGACCCTGGTGCCCATCGTGCCGGGCAATCCGAGTATCGTATATCCCAACCATTGGCAACCGCTGACACTGGATGTTTTTATTGACCAGGCAGGGAATGTCTATCCCCTCAACACTCCGTCGTTCCTGAGCCCGGAATGGGGCCTGGTTGATCCGTTTTCGCTCACGGAAGACGATCTGACGATTTATACGCGGCAGGGGCATGACTACTGGGTCTATTGCGACCCGGGTGACCCACCGTACATCGATATTGATAATGGTGGTGATCAGACCGCGGAGTATCAATGGGGACATACCATGGTGGCCATCTGGTCTTCCCACCTCGATCCGACGGACGGGGTGATGATCGACATCTCGCCGGCATCCTTTGGCAATGTGCCGGTGTCTGATTATCCCGAAACTTACTCTGAGCATCCCGACTTCTACAATCTTTACGATGGTGGGGATATTGGACCAGGACACGAAATCAATCCGCATACAGGCTTGCCGTATGCTCCGAACATCGTGCCGCGCGGTGACTATGCCCGTGTGCTCGCGGAATTCTGGGCCGACGGACCCGATTCGGAAACGCCGCCAGGTCACTGGTTTACGATCCTGAACTACGTGAATGATCACCCCTTGTTTGAAAAGCGGTTTATGGGTGAAGGGCCGATCCTTGACGAGTTAGAGTGGGACTGCAAGGCCTACTTCCTGATGGGCGCCACCATGCATGACGTCGCGATCTCGGCCTGGGGCATCAAGGGTTGGTATGATTACATCCGGCCGATCTCAGCCATCCGCATGATGGCCGACCTGGGCCAAAGCTCCGACCCCAATCTGCCAAACTACCACGTGGGAGGGATCCCGTTGCATCCTGGATTTGTCGAACTGGTCCAACCGGGTGATCCGCTGGCAGGACCGAACAACGTCAACGTCGGCAAGATCAAATTGTATGCCTGGCGCGGGCCTGACTACATCGGGAATCCCGCCAATACGGTGGCCGGAGTAGGCTGGATCCTGGCGGAGAACTGGTGGCCGTATCAACGGCCCTCATTCGTAACACCACCCTTCGCCGGGTTTGTCTCCGGGCACTCTACGTACTCGCGTGCAGCAGCGTTGATCATGACCCTGATGACGGGTGACGCCTTCTTCCCTGGCGGAATGGGCGTGTTCGAAGCACCTCAAAATGAATTTCTCGTCTTTGAAGACGGCCCCAGCGTGGATGTGACGCTCCAATGGGCGACGTATTTTGACGCCAGCGATCAAACGAGCCTGTCACGGATTTGGGGCGGTATCCATCCTCCTGCGGACGATATCCCCGGACGAGTGATTGGCCAAAAGATTGGCCAGAAGTCCTTCGATCATGCGCTGTGTTACTTCTTCGGGCAGGATCTGGCACCCGAAGCCGCGTGCCGCGACCTCGTGCTCTACCCCAACAACCAGGGCAATTACTTTGTCAGCGCCGAGGATGTCGATGCAGGCAGTTTTGATTACTGCGGAATTGCATCCCTGAGTGTCGAACCATCATTCATCCCGTGCCAGCATGAATCCCTGGCAGAGATCGTAGTGCTGACCGTGTCCGATGCGGCCGGTAATACCGACACGTGCCATGCGCAAGTACGTTTCATCGGTGATGACGATTGCGATGCGGTCGGTGATGCTTGTGACGTATGTTATGGCGTAGACGACAATATCGATCTGAATGGTGACGGTCTCCCTGACTGCGCCTTCTACCCCGGTGCGGGCTACGAGTTTCCCAAGGAATGGCTGTGCCGCGGCGGGGTCAATGTGACCGTGCCCGGTCCGTCTGGCAACCCCAGGGATTACAAGTTGTATTGCGTGGATCCCGCTGATGTGCCCGGGCTGCTGGCGCAGGGCGGTTATCTGGGCGCACCTGGCTCGTCCAATTGTAAACCGCAGCCGACGGTCTACCGTCAGCCGTTGACGCAGGGCGGAGACTTTGAGGTCTATCCAAATCCGGCCCGGGATATCCTGATGGTCGCGTTTGGTGGCGATATCAGCGCGGTGATGTCATTGCGGGTGGTCGACATGCAGGGACGGGTGCTTGATGAACTAGCACCAACAGAGGCAAGCCGACTAAGCATTGACCTCCAGAAGTATCCCGAAGGCCTGTACATGGTCGTGGCGGAAACCGATCTCGGGTCCTTGACCAGGCGCGTTGTTGTGCAGCGGTAGCCATGTGCACCTCACAGGTGCCTTGGACTGATCACCGGATGCCATACACTCTGCTGCCCGGCTCCGGCTCCGGCTGCTTCAGTTTGCTTTGGTAGCCGCCTGTTGTTCCAGGGCTGCCACCCGTTGGAGCAATTGATCATTCAGTTCACGCTGCACCGCAAGTTCCTCTGATAATTGCTGAACGGCAGATACAAGTACCGGCGTGATCTTCGAATAATCTACCATCATCGGTTCGTCGACCGGACTGTCGGGCGAACCGGAGACGGCCTGGGGTAACACTTTCTGGAGTTCCTGAGCAATGAATCCTATTTCAGCCTCCCCGGGTTTCGATATCCGCTCATAGATCCTGGGTTGCATACTTTGTACCAGGTCGAGGCCTGTCGTATATGGTCGGATATCCTGCTTCAGGCGAAAGTCCGACGTGGTATTGTAGTTGACTCCGCCTGATCCATTGCCGGTGATGGAAGCCAGCAACGTGCCATTTCCGTCGCGAAACATGATGTATTGCGTTGTGGCACCGGGATTCGTGACCGGACCAGCCTGAATGGACATGCCGTCGGAAAGGCTGTTTGTGCTTTCGTTGACGATCGCGACGATGGCACCGTTGAACAAGTCGTCCACCACTTCGAGTCGTGTTGAAGGCGCATCCGTACCGATTCCGATCCGCGCCAGGTCGTAATCTGAGTAAAAGTTGATAACGTCAGAACTGGGGGAGCGCATCATCACATCGCCGGAATAGAAAATTGCGGCGTAGTTGTTGTTCCCACCATACGCACTGAACCAACCCGCGCAGCGCGTCCCGGCGCCGGTGGTGCTGACCAGATTGTAGGTGCCATAATGCGTGCCGCCCCCGTCGCCATCGATCACATTGCGGGACCCGGTAAGTGTGCCCGTCTCATTACTTGTGATGTGCTGTTCAGAGCCGATCCGATTGAGCCCTCCGCCACGCATCCGGTTGATCGTACCGTAGTTGTAGGTGGCACTGCTGAGGATGTCATTGAAGGTACCCGTCCGGGTTTGTTGTCCACCGCCTGACAGATAGTTAAAGGTGCCGTATTGCTTCGCCAGCCCCGGACCTGACAGGTGGTTGTACGATCCGTAAGATTCCCAGGCCGTGCTGTCGATGATCTTGTGATAGGAACCGAATTTATCGCCCGCACCCTGGCTGTTGATCTCCTGATAGCTGGCATAATGCCCACCATCTCCACTGCCGGTCATCAGGATGTGCTGCCCGTATGCAACGTTGCTACCGGCATAAGTATTCTTGATGTCGAGGCTGCGCATGTCCTGACTCGCCACACCCAGCGTATAAGAGGTGTCACTGGCCGGGTCATATTTTTCTACCATGACGCGCTGTCCGGATAGGGGTTGTGCCAGCGACAGGCAGATCATTGTGTTAAGGAGGAGTTTGAGGTACTTCATGACAGATGCGTTAATGATGTACCGAAGGTAGTTCCGGGCCGATGCCGGTACGCCGGCAGATGAGCCAACCGCATACATTTTGAGCAGTTGGCACGCGCAACTCGCTTCTCAGGGGACTCTTTGCAGCTTTAGGCCCACCAGCGGTGGGAGCGATCAGTCGGCAGACATCCTGATATTCGGCAGGATCCGGTCCTGCAGGACGGCCCAACTGGATTTTTCGGGCCGCTCGTGAATGTTCCATCCATTGAATACAACGACCATCTCGTGGTCAGGGACGAGCATGAGGTACTGGCCACCGTATCCGTTTCCGGCGATGATCTTTGCTTCACCGTTCTCAAGACTCGGCAGCCACCACTGGTAGCCGTAGCCCCGCTTCTCGTCAAATCGCACAGCTGGCTGGAATGAGGCTGCCAGCCATTCCCGGGAAACCACCTGTTGCCCTCCCCATTGGCCATCCTGCAACACCAGGGCACCGATCTTCGCCAGGTCGTGGACCGACAGGTAGAGCCCGCCTTCGGTATCAATTTCTCCGCGGGGCGTGACCTTCCAGTAGTATTCGGTAATGCCCAGCGGACCAAACAACTTCTCCTCGGCCCACTCGTCGATGCGCTTTCCGGTTGCGACGCCTACGATCTTCCCCAGCAGTACCGTGGCGCCGCTGTTGTAGACAAATGCCGTTCCTGGCATGGTGTCCATTGGTTTGTTCAGGACGTAGCGGATCCAGTTATCACTCAGCTCCATGATGATGCAATCATTGTTTGAATCATCGGCATAGGAAGAACTTTCGTCCCACTGCAACCCGGCTTGCATGGTCAGCAGGTCTTCGATGGTCATCGCCTTCTTTCTCGCGTCCGTGGTATCTATAGCATAATCCCTGAAGAATGGAAGGACAGGTGCATCCACGTCACTGATCAGCCCCTCGTCGACAGCAATTCCCAGCAGAAGCGAGGTGATACTTTTGCTGACGGACTGCAAGCTGTGCAGATTGGTGTTCTGATAGTAAGGATGCCAGGCCGGATGATCGTAATTGTACTGGTGGTTGGTGGTGTCATGCTCCTTTGCGATCGTCTGATAATCCTGATCGTAATGGTAGTCGGCCACCGTCTCACCATTGCGGATGAGCAGGAAATGGTCGATCAGCCCATAGTCGCCATCCAGGATGTCCTGATGGACGGAGTCGATGGCGGATTGATCGATACCCTGAACGTACAAGGCATCGGTTTGTGAGGAACTCTGGTCTCCGCAAGCCGGGAGAAGCAAACAGCAGATCGCAAGCAAGACGGCGAATCTGAGGACAGAAGTGCTCATAAGTAATGTTGTATGAAGTATGACGATGAAGGCTTCCCGAGTGCCAATTCCGGGATCGTTGAATTGTGTGGGAAGGTAGTGACTTTTGGGTAGTGGGGGCGAGATTTCGAAGTTCTCAGGAATTCGAAAGTCTCTTCTCCCTGACAAAATCAGAGGGCGTCATCCCCACCTCTTTGTGAAACACCCGGGAGAAATAATCGGGATCGGCAAATCCGACTTCGTAGGCTACTTCGGAGATATTCAGGTCGGGCCGAAGGAGCAGGGTCCTGGCCTTGCTCAGGCGCGCCTGGCGAATGGTCATGGTGGCCGAGAGCCCGCTCAGGGCAACCAGCTTGCGGTGGAGTTGCGCCCGGCTGACACCCATCAACTTGCTGAGTCGCTCAACACTGAACGCAGGGTTGTCCAGGTGTTCTTCAATAACATGCCGGAGCTTCAACATGAAGGCATCTTCGATCTGCACGCCCGCGTCGCGGGTCGGCGCCAGTTGCATGGATGCGTAACGCTTTTTCAGTGACCTGCGGATCTCCAGGAGATTCTCCATGCGCGCCAGCAGCTCTTCCTTGTGGAAGGGTTTGGCAATGTAGGCATCAGCACCCCGTTTGAGACCGGCGATCCTGGACTTGACCTCAGCCAGGGCTGTCAACAGCACGATAGGAATGTGGCTGGTGCGCGGATCATTTTTGAGGTCATCACATAGCGAGAATCCGTCTTTGACCGGCATCATCACATCACTGATGACGATGTCGGGTACCAGTTCGAAGGCTTTGGTCACACCTTCCTCGCCGTCCCTGGCGACATGGACCTGGTAGAGCGGATCAACACAGGCATGAATAAATTGAACGACGTCCGCATTGTCCTCAACGATGAGCACCACCGGCTGCTCTTCATCGGGCGCCGGTACAGCATCTGTTTCCGGAATAGCAGTGGGTTGCAGTTCGGACCCCATCAATGAGAGTTTGGTTTGGAGGCCTCTGATGGAGCCCATGTCTTGTTTAACGGCATTGCGGGTCACCGGCAGAAGTACTTCAAACGTACTGCCCCGTTCTGGCGTGCTGGTTACCCTGATCTCGCCCTGCATCAGGTCAACAAGCTCTTTACACAGGGAGAGACCGATACCTGTGCCTTCGCCCATGCGGGTTGTTCCCTGTTCGACCTGGTAAAACCGTTCAAAAATGGTGTTGACCAATTCAGGAGGTATGCCAATGCCAGAGTCTTCTATAGCGATAGACACCTTCGGTTGATCCGAAGCGTTAACCGATGCAACCCTCAAGACGATCTCACCGCCTTCCGGTGTAAACTTGACTGCGTTGGACAACAAATTGGAGACGATACGCAGCACTTTTTCAGGGTCGTAGTCCATCTCCAACACCTCGACGTTGCTTTCAAACCGAAGATCCAACCTCTTCCTCTCCGCCATTGACCTGAATGACTCGATGATGTACGTCATGTACGGAACGATATCCGCCTGGACAGGATGGAGTTCGAGTTTGCCGGACCGGAGCTTGCGCAACTCAAGGAGTTGGTTGACGAGATTGAGTAACTGGTCGGCGTTGGCGCGGATGAGCCGTTTGGCCTGCTCGTGCCCTTCAATCATCTCGGTCATACCAGAGATGACCGTGAGCGGCGTCCGGAACTCATGGGTGATATTGGTGTAGACCCGGGTCTTGACCTCGTCGAGTTCCTTCAGCTGATCGGCCTGTACCTGGAGCTGGTCCGCCTGCTCCCGGATCGTCTGGGTGCGCTTCTGCACTTCTGCCTCGAGGCGCTCTCTTTCACGTCTGGTTTTGTTGGTGCGGTCACGCACATATTTGCCCACACCGCCGGCCAGCAACAGGAACATCATCCCCCGGAACCACCAAGTTGCCCACCAGGGCGGGCTGATGATGATGGTGATGAAATCACCTTCCTCATTCCAGATGCCGTCGGCGTTGGAGCCCCTGACCCGGAACGAGTAGGTGCCGGGGGAAAGGTTGGTGTACGAGGCTGTCCGGGTTTTGGATGGAGCGGTCCAGTCCCGGTCGTAGTTTTCCAGCATCCAGGAGTACTGGTTGTCTTCAGGCTCGAGGTAGTGCAGTGCGACAAACTGGAATCCGAAGTCCTTTTGCCAGTATTTGAGGGTGATCTCATCGGTGAACGAGACTGCTTTTTCGAAGATCTGTCCATCAGGAGTGGAGTACGAAGAATCCATGATCGTCATCCCGGTGATCCACACGTCGGGGATGGTGGAATTTTTCACCATCAATGCCACCGGATCGATGCGGTTGAGGCCATTATGTCCACCGATCCAGATGTGGCCGTCGGATGTCTTGATCTCCCTGTAATACCTGCTGGAAGGCTGAAAGCCGTCCTTTTCAAAGTAATTGGTGAATGTCTTGTGTTCGGGATCGAAAACAGACAGACCTCGTTGTGTTGGTAACCAGAACTGTCCAAAATCATCCACCGCAAT
>JAWWBX010000104.1:0-12615 GCA_033720735.1 Saprospiraceae bacterium | reverse complement strand
GTTCCTGTTGCCGCGCCTGTCTACAGGCCAGCGCTTGGCTATTGGCAGTCCCGCCACCGGACTATTGGTGTATGACTCGGACCTTGACAAACTCTTCTGCTATACCGGAACCGTGTGGGTGGATGTCATGGCATCCGGAGGGATCTCTGCGGCCATCATGGATGCAGACACAGATACGAAGGTCCAGGTGGAGGAGAGCACCGATGAGGACATCATCCGGTTTGACCTGGCTGGTACCGAGCGATGGGTGATGGAAGGGAAGAGCCTGGTGCCGATGAACTCAGGTGGATCAGTCTTCATTGGAACAGCAGCGGGCAATTTGGATGATGGGACGAACAACAATAATGTCTTTATAGGGGAGTACAGCGGTCTGGGCAATGAAGGGGGCTCATCTAATGCTGCGCTGGGTTATGGAGCACTAAGTAATAATTATTGGGGGCACCGAAACAGTGCCTTTGGCTACCAGGCGCTGTACGACAACACGAACGAAAGTGACAACACGGCCTTTGGCTACCAGTCCCTGCGCTACAACACCACCGGCAGCAGGAACACCGCTCATGGGGCACAGGCATTGAATGGAAATACGACAGGAGACTGGAATACAGCCACAGGATACCGGGCGCTCTTTGCCAATTCAGCCGGGAACTCGAATACGGCCACCGGCTATTCGGCGCTCTGGAGCAATACGACCGGATCGGAGAATACAGCGAGTGGCACCTCGGCATTGTCCCTAAACACCTCGGGAGCGCTGAATTCAGCGCATGGGTTCGAGGCATTGTCGGCTAATACCATAGGCTATACCAATACGGCGAATGGAGCCCAAACACTGGCGGCCAATTCAACGGGTTTTGGAAACAGCGCTGCCGGGGCATTTGCGCTGAATGCCAATACTATTGGCAATTCCAATACTGCTGATGGTGCTTACGCATTGACAAATAATACGACAGGGAACTCTAACACCGCTGTCGGGTGGGAGGCACTGTTCAGCAATACAACAGGAAACTGGAACACTGCAACCGGAGCCCGCGCGCTGTATAGCAACACCGGAGGAGGCAATACAGCCAATGGGTTTGAATCCCTGTATAGCAATACCAGTGGCAATTCCAATACCGCTGTGGGGTACCAGTCCCTGTACAGTAATACCACAGGCGTTTCCAATACGGCGCATGGGCACGCGGCCCTTTATTCTAATTCCACAGGATCGAAGAACAATGCTATTGGAATGTTTGCATTGCTGAGCAATACAACGGGTCATTCCAATATCGCCAATGGACACTGGACTTTGTATAGCAATACCACAGGGAATGAAAACACCGCCGTTGGTGTGGAGGCTTTGAGAAACAACACATCGGGCAGTGCCAATACTGCAGGTGGATTCAAAGCACTTTTCAGCAATAGTATCGGAAACTATAACACGGCTTATGGACATCATGCATTATATAGCAACACGGGAAGCTCCAACACAGCCATGGGGTACCAGGCGCTGTACAGCAATACTACAGGATATTGGAATACCGCTATCGGAGAGCAGGCGATGAAAGGCAATACAACAGGGTATGCCAATACCGCTAACGGATACCGGGCCCTGCACAGCAATACAACGGGATACTGGAATACCGCGACAGGCAGGGCCGCACTGGAGTTCAATACCAGCGGAGAGGCCAATACAGCAGTGGGCAGTGCAGCGCTGAACGCAAATACGACAGGGTCGCATAATACTGCGACAGGGAACATAGCCCTTTGGGCCAACACTACCGGGTTGGACAATACGGCTACGGGATCCCATGCCCTGAAATTTAATACTACCGGTAGTTCAAACACAGCAATCGGGTCACATGCACTGGCAAACAACACTACGGCAAGCTCGAATACCGCCACCGGATACTATGCTTTGTTTGTCAATAACGCTGGCGAAAGGAACACTGCGAATGGATATAAGGCTTTGTACAGCAATACAACAGGCTCGTACAATACCGCCACCGGGTACCACGCACTATACAGCAATGAGTCCGGAGCTAACAACACCGCCCAGGGATACGAATCCTTGTATAGCAATACACACGGAAATTCCAATACAGCCATTGGAAGAAAAGCCTTGTATAGCAATACCACCGGCGCTGGAAACACAGCTACAGGGCTACGGGCCCTCATGAACAACAGTTCTGGAAATTGGAATACTGCGACGGGATACATGGCCTTGGAGAACAATACCTCAGGAGATTATAACACGGCCATGGGCAATGAATCCCTCAAAAGCAACACGTTCGGACAGTTCAATACGGCGACTGGCCATCGGGCGCTTTATTTGAATACTTTTGGGAATAACAACACGGCAATTGGATACGAGGCCTTGTACGACAATACTACCGGGATCAACAACACCGCAGTAGGGTACTTGGCGTTGAATAATAGCACCGCGGGTGGCAACACAGCCTTGGGAGCGAATGCACTACAGTCCTGCACTACTGGAGGCGGATCTACCGCAGTCGGCTCATCATCACTCACGAGCAATACAACGGGGGTCAGTAATACAGGTACTGGCAAGTCAACACTACTCAACAATACAACGGGGTCGTACAATACAGCTATCGGAGACAGGGCACTGGAAGAGAATGAGACAGGGACGCACAATACAGCTGTAGGGTATCTGGCCTTCAGCCTGGGTCATGCATACGACCGCTCGACCGTTATTGGATATAATGCACATTGTACCGCGGACGACCAGGTACGGATCGGCAATCCTTCGGTGCTCAGCATTGGCGGATATGAACCATGGACCCATCTCAGCGATGGCCGGTTCAAACGTGTCGTGCGGGAAGATGTCAGTGGCCTGGAGTTCATTTCTGTCCTTCGACCGGTCACGTACCAGGTGGATCTGCACGCAATCGACGATTGGTGGGCTGAGCATTACAACGTACGCGATTCTTCACACCAGGTCCACGGATACGACAAGGAGAACATTCGCTATACCGGGTTCATCGCACAGGAAGTGGAGGCTGCAGCACAGGCGATCGGCTATGATTTCAGCGGGGTGGACGCCCCAAAGAATGACAAGGACTACTACGGCCTGCGCTACGGTGAGTTTGTCGTTCCGCTCGTCAAGGCGGTGCAGGAACAACAGGCGGTGATCAACACACTTTTGGCACAATGCCAGGCCCTTGCAGACCGGGTGGCGGTCCTTGAAAACGGCGAGAGAGCAGAACGTGCGGTTCCACAAGCAGAAGCAGGGCAATAAGGCGTGTCAATCCAGGATCCCCTTGCCAAACCGACCCAGATTGGTAGAGATACCTACGTGCTGTGTGCTGCCGGCAATGTGGTACGCACCGAAGCCGTAATCGATCGTGAACTGCTTGATCTGCAGGCCAAAGCCCAGTGAAAATCCGGCGAAGCTGCGCAGACTTGCGAGTGACAGCTCCTTCCGGCGTTGGTGGTGATAGCCGAAACGCAGTTTCAGATTTTCCTCCTGCCCGAGCAGAAACTCTCCGCTGAAAATGAAGTGCCGGAAAAAGTTGTCCAGTTCCCGGCTAAACTGGCTTTTCTCGACCGGGTCATTCCCGATCAGCGAGGTCTGTGTATCATCGAGCGGGCTGTCGTAATACAGGTTCCATCGGTTCAGCGAATGGGCTGTGATCGACAGACGGAAGGGAAGATGTTGCAGGCGCTTGGAAACACCCAGCTGGATATCGATGGGCAGATCCTCCTTGACATCGTCACTGTAGGACGAGAGCATCACGCCAACGTTACGCACGACCAGTGCGGCACTCAATTGCTTTTCATCATTCCAGACCATGCCGCCGATGTCGGCCGCCAGTGCCGATGACTGGTACGACTCAAGGTTGGATTGGATGAAGCGCAGATTGCCCCCGACCGACATGCGTCCGCCAATCTCCCGCGAGGCTCCGACAGTGAGTGCCAGTTCATTCGCATTGAACGTCCCCAAAACGTTGCCCAACTCATCAGCCAGGTCAAACGATCCGTATTGCATAAACTGAATGCCCCCGTGCAAAGTGATGCCCGATGCCTCCAGATGATGCCCGTAGCTGGCGTAACCGTTATAGATCCCGTCAAAATGAAAATTGTGCTGAAACGAAATGCCGCGATGTGCCGAGGCATTTAACGCCGCGGGATTCTGTACGGCCAGCGCGACGTCGGCGTCACGGACTGTGATCAGCGCGCCGCCGAGTGCCGTGATCCGGGAAGAGGGAGGAAGTTTGAGGAAGGTGTAAGTGTGTGCTCCACCGGGCTGGGCTGTCAGGTTCACGGACAACAGAACTACCAGAACCAGCCACAGCAACCTACTCATCCGAAGTTGTCTGCAGGTCCGGACGCAACCAGATCGTATGGCAAATGCCGCTGTCGCATTCCATTCTCCGGGCAAGCACGCCTTGTTCATCATACAATTTTAGCAATCCGTGCTCATTGTCGCCATTGTAGTACTGTCCTTCAGCTTTCAGATTGCCATTTTCGTGATACTCAACAAATGGCCCATTCTCCTCGTTGTCGGCAAACGTGACCACCTCCATGAGCTGCCCGTTCTTATAATATCGTCGCCATTCGCCGACCATCACGCCGGCGACATACGGACCCTCCATTTCCAGCAGGTCGCCATCGTAATAGGAGCGAAAGGTGCCGTCAAGTACGCCATCGACGTATTGTTCGACGATCTCCTGGCTGCCACTCGGATAGTAAATGATGCGCTCACCATGCAATTTGCCATCGCGGTAGCGCGCGTGCTCGATGAGAGTGCCGTCGAGTTGGAACTTCCTGAAATCACCGTCTTTCAGGCCGGTCTTGCGATGTACCTGGTAGCGCTCGAGCAGTCCGAATGCCTCTTCTTCGACTGTCTCGTGCTGAGAGCACCCTGCCAGGAGCAGGATGGTGCCGATGATCAGAATCGCTGGTTTCATAGCACTTCAACGCAGTCTCGCGGGCGTGCATTGCCCGCCTTGGTCCGGCGCTAGAAGTAGGTGTAGCGGTTGTCCTTGATCTTGGCGTGCTCGCGCAAGGCAGGCATCATTTCAAACTGCATGGCCTGCAGGAATGTGGAAATGGCCTGTCTCCGCAGGTCAGGGATATTTTGTGCCACCGGAGCGTCGGCTTTGCGCACGACCTCGATGACATACACCCCGTTCTCTCCAATAATGGGTGCCGACACCTGACCCTGGGGCAACCCGTAAGCCGTTCCGAGCACCTTGGGCTCATTGCCGATATTCCGCATAAATTCGATACCCAGATGCACGTTTTCGACACTGTCGATCTCGACATCGAACTGCTGTGCTACCCCTGTCAGGGTGGTGCTGTTGATCTGGGAAACGATCTTCTCACCTTTCTTGCGGTTCTTGACCGGGCCTTCAATCAGATGCATGACGCTGGGCGGCTTGGCGAGGCCCTTGGGATGTACGGCATCAAGGCCGACCACCACATACCTGGCATTGAAGTAGTTGACCGGATCTTCAAAAATGAAGACCTCAGGAGCGACAGCCCCGACTTTTGTTTCAGGATCAAACATCCAGCGGATAATGTCGCGGGAGGTATTGCCGGTGCCCAGGTTGCCAAAGGAGAATGCGTTGCGGGCAAGATCACGTGCCTCTTCAAGCACGAGGTCGTCATCTGCCTCTACCGAGGCAGTGAGGGCAGAGACAGTCCGGTTGAGCCCGGCAAACTCCAGCACATCATCATACATGTAGTCCTGGGTCGCTTCACTCGGGACGATCGCCTCTTCGATCGTGGCATATTGAATACTTGGTTCGTTCCCGTCAAACTTGCGTTCCATGACTTCGACGAGATGGATGCCAAACTGGGTGTTCAC
This sequence comes from Saprospiraceae bacterium, assembly GCA_033720735.1. GTDB lineage: Bacteria > Bacteroidota > Bacteroidia > Chitinophagales > Saprospiraceae > B8-G4. The sequence goes on along the minus strand of JAWWBX010000104.1, from coordinate 6,806 downwards.
CCGGTAGACCTCACCTTCTTCCGTATCCTGGTAGAAGATCAGGTCATTCATCGGTTTGACAAAGGTTCCTGGAGCCACAAATCCCAGATCGCCGCCGTTGACGGCTGATCCACCGTCGTTGCTCAGCTTCATGGCGAGAGAGTCGAATGGCTCTGCTCCGGTCTCGATCAGGTTCATGATGCTGTCGGCCCTGGCCATGGCGCCCATCACCTGTTCCTGTGCAGTGACGGAGATCAGAATGTGTCGCGCCCGTACTGAGTCTGCGATCACTTTCTTGTCGATCACTTTGGCCGCCTTGTACGCCCCGTTATCGATGTAGGGTCCGTACACGGTACCAGGTTCCAGATCAAACAGCGTGTCTGCCAAAGCTTCCGGCAGATCCGCTTGCTTGTAATACACCACATCGTAAGTCCCGAAGTTGTTTTCAGCAAAAAGGGAATCATTCTCGGCGTCGGCAAACGGTTCAACCAGGTCTGCGATCTTCTTGCGCAAGTCGGCCGAATCTTCGGGGGTAGGCAGTACGTCGAACACGACGTACTTGGCATCGCGTGATTCTTCTCTACGCTCGTAGAGCGCGCGGTTTTCATTGATATACTTGCTATAGTCCGCTTCGGTGACGGTGATCTCACTATCGTCCACAGCGTCGAACGGGATCAGCACATACTTGAAATCGATGGAAGCACCGACGTCCTTCTGATACTCTTCAGCCATCCAGGTGGGCGTATAGATCGCTTTTTGCACCATCGCCATCAGCTTTGATTGCAGGCGCTCCTTGACGATCTCTTCCTGCTGGAAGTCCCAGATCAGCTGGAACTGAGGAGCGAGGGTGCCGGCATCCGCCGCCGCTTTGAATTCATTCAGCGATTGACGGTTGACTTGCTGGGTGGTAGGGTCGGAAAAGTTGCGTCGGACCACCGGGCTGAGATTGGCGCCAAACTGCAGTTCCTGCATTTCGGTTTCGCCCACCGTCAAGCCATTGAGTTCGGCTTCCTTCCGTACCAATGCCTCCTCGATGAAGTAGTTCCACAGGTAATCCCGGCGATTGTACACGTCAATGGCTGAGTTCTGATACAGGGCCTGTTCTGCGCGCTGAAACTCGATCCAGTCGATGGGATCCCCATTCACTTCGCCAACGGTAAACTGGTTGTTGCCTCCCGGGCCCCCTGCTGAGGACACATCCATCAGGATAAAGCCTCCGAGTCCCAGGCCGACCATGACCACGAGAATCCAGCTATTTTTCCGAATTGTGCCGATTAATGCCATCTAAATGATTTCTTATTTGAATTGTTACTTTCCTGATTTTCAATGCATTAAGTTGCTGTCAAGCGTAGTCAGGAAAAGCGTCTGCAAAGGTAAGCCCTTCGTTCAAATATTCAAACGTCACCAACCGTTAATTGAGTCTGTGGGATGAGGTCAGGAGGGATTTGTGCCGGCCGGCGCTTCTGAACGCAGATCGCGGGCCACGGCGTCGAGTTCGTTGTAAAACGCCTCCCCATAGCGGCGGATCAGCGCCTCCCGCACGAAACGATACAAGGGTACCTGCAGGGCTTCGCCGTGTGCGCAGGCGGGCGCACAGATGCTCCATTGGTCGTAATTGAGTGCCTCAAAACGGACTGCTTCGATGCGGGTCACACGGACGGGATACAGGTGGCAGGAGATCGGTTTGCGAAATGTTATCTCACCGGCCTCATGGGCGCGTTCGATGGCGCATTCCGCAATTCCATTCTCGTTGCGGCGCATAAACACGCAGGCCCCGTCATCTCGCAGGGTGGTCCCGTACTTTTTCTGTTCGGCGTAGTAGGTAAAGGGGCCCTGGGAGTCGAGAAACTGTTGCGATGACGGCTCCAGCCACGACCTGAGCTGAGGTGCGAGTTGCTCGAGCAAGACCATCTCAGCCGGCTCGAGCGGTGCACCATAGTCCCCTTTCCAGCAGCACGCGCCCTGGCATTTTTCGAGGTGACAGACAAACTCATCCTCGACGAGCGCCTCACTAACCATGATATCACCGATCAGCAGCATGATCCCGCTAAATTATGTGAATTTTATCCCCTGCATATGACGAACAATTTCCCCCGAATAGCGTATAATACATGTCCGGCACAGACAACCCTGGCAACAGGAGCCAATCCATCCGTTCTCACCGTTTCAGCAGCGAGATCCAGATCCAGGGACATCACGTGATCCACAGGGCGGACGAGTGGCAAGTGCCAATTTGAAATGATATCCCTTTACGAACATATGACAACACATGGACAAGTTAAAAGAGGCCTTTTATATTAGATCCCTGGAGTTGCGCAATGAAATGCGCGCCACCCTGAAAGCCCACGGCACCCGCAAAGTCGATGAAGTACACCTGAGTCAGGTGTTTGGCGGCATGCGCGGGGTCAAGAGTATGATCTGGGAGACGTCACAGCTCGATCCCGTCGAAGGGATCCGCTTTCGCGGACATTCGATCCCGGATCTCAAGGAGAAACTCCCGAAACGCGCTGGCGACAAAGAGCCACTGCCGGAGGGTCTGTTCTGGCTGATGCTGTTGGGAGAGATCCCCACCCAGGAGGAAGTGGACTGGTTGAGTGACGAGTGGGAACGCCGTCGAAACATCCCGCCGCATACCTACCAGGTGCTGGACAGCCTGCCGATCGATACCCATCCGATGACCCAGTTCAATATTGCGATCTCTTGCCTGCAAAGCAACAGCACGTTTGTGCAGCGCTACGCCGAGGGGATGAGCAAGAATGACTATTGGGATCCTACCTATGAGGATGCCATGAACCTCATCGCCTGCCTGCCGCGCATTGCGGCCTATATCTACCGCCGCTCCTACTTTAACGGCGAGCACATCGAGCCAAATGACAGTCTGGATTGGGCGGGCAATTTTGCCCATATGCTGGGCGTCTCTGACAACGAGGACTTCAAGAGTTTCATGCGCCTTTACATGACCATCCACGCGGACCACGAAGGTGGTAATGCGTCTGCACATACCGTCCATCTCGTGGGCTCGACCCTGAGCGACGCCTACCAATCATTCGCGGCGGGCATGAATGCCCTGGCGGGGCCGTTGCACGGCCTGGCCAATCAGGAGGTGATCAAGTGGATCTTCGAAATGATCGAAGCCCTCGGCACCAGCCAGCCGTCGGACGAGCAGATTCGCAAGTATATCCAGGAAACACTCGACGCGGGCAAGGTGATTCCGGGTTATGGGCACGCCGTGTTGCGGCGCCCTGATCCGCGGTTTATGGCTCAGAAGCGCTTTTCCGAAGAATACATCGACAGTGACCCGACCATCAAGATCGTCTGGAAGCTGTTCGAGATCGTACCACCGATCCTGCAGGGTCTGGGTAAAGTGAAGAATCCCTGGCCCAACGTCGACGCGCACAGCGGGGCGGTCCTCGTGTATTACGGGCTCACGCAGTACAAGTATTACACCGTGCTGTTTGGCGTGTCCCGCGCTCTGGGAGTGCTGGCTTCCCTGTGCTGGTCACGCGCATTGGGCATGCCGCTCGAGCGACCGAAGTCGGTCACATATGAATGGGTCAAGGACTTTCTGGATTCGGCGGGATAAAAAAAAAGTGTGCCATCGTAACGATAGCACACCCATTTCAAAAGGTTAGCACATATCCCCCAATATGTACACCGGGGGGTTAACAAAAACTGTGCCTACCTTATTTCTTCAAGCCGGGACGGCGCTCCAGAAACTCATCGTAGAGCAGCGTGTGTCTGCTTTCCAGCGGCACCTTCCATCCGTTGATAAACAGGTGGTGCACATGCGTCTTGGTTTCGAAGATATCGCCGTCGGCAACAAACAGGTTGGCCACCTTGCCCACCTCGATCGATCCGTGTGTCGCGCCCAGGCCCATGATCTGTGCCGGCACGATGGTCACGGCCTTCAGTGCCTCCATGCGCCCCATGCCATAGGCAGCCGCAAATCCGGCGTTATAAGGCAGGTTGCGCACATTTTCTGAATCATTGGAGCGGATCGCCACCTGTACGCCGGCCTGCTGCATGAGCCCGGCATTGCGGTAAGCGATGTCGTAGCGGTCTGATGCCCTGCCCGGTGTCCGCAACACGGGGCCGGTGATGACGGGTACGCCAGCTGCAGCGATGGAGTCAGCGACACGCCATCCCTCGGACACACCGGTCAACACGGCGTTGACCTCATTGTCGGCGATCCATTTGAGGGCACTCAGGATATCCTTGTCGCGATTGACCTCAATGTGCACAGCCATCTCGCCCCTGACGGCTGGTATCAGTGCTTCCATCCGGGGATTGTAGTCGAGTGCGGCTTTGCCACCTTCACGGGCAATGCGCTCATACAGGCGGGCCTGCTCCCAGACATCGTTCAGCTTTTTCAGGGCTTTTTCTTCGGCCTTTTTAATGTCTTCATCACTGCGCCGATCCCAGCGGCCGCGGCGGCCGGAAGACGGAAAATTCATGATGATACATTCGTACCCGGTTGCCATTTGCTCCGGAGTGTAGCCGTGCAGGTCGATGACCGATGCGGTACCCGGAAACAATCCGCCGGTTGGCTTGGTCAGGACGGTTGTGACGCCACTGACACGGGTGACCGGGATCAGGACTGAGTTGGGATTGACAGCGGTCAGCGCGCTGACATGCGGTGTGACATCTCCGATCTCGTCATAATCCTGGGTCAGTGAGATACTGCCTACCTCGGTCAGGCCCAGGGTCGTGCCTCCATCAATCATTCCCGGATAGACCGTCATTCCGTTGCAGTCAATCGTCTGGGCACCTGACGGGATCCGGGCATTGGCGCCGACGGCAGCGATCCGGCCGTTCTGTATGACCACGGTACCCTGGACCGTTCCGTTGGTCACCGTCTCGATGGTCGCGTTGGTCAGGGCAAAAGTGCCCGAAGTGGACTTCTCCACCTGCTGTGCCGTTGCCGTGGTCAGGCAGGCGAAGAGTACGATGAAAATATGTTGAATTCGCATTGTCTTCTGATTTAGTGCTGGTGATTGTGTTCGAGGAAGAACTCGGTATCCTGCATGCAGTTGTGGTCGTGATCCAGATTCTCGTAGAACGCCGGGAATTGTTCTTCCGGGTTGACGTCGATCCGCATATCGTCCATGTCGTCATTGATGTCGAAGCGCACAATGCCATCGACGATGGTCATTTGCGGGATCGCATAGATCGACAGCGGGTGGGCGTTGAAGATGGCGATATCTCCTTCCTTGCCGACTTCAATCGAACCGATGCGATCCTCCACGCCGAGTTGTTTGGCCGGGTTGATGGTGATGAGAGCAAGCGCCTCATCGTCGGTGAGACCACCATACTTCTGGGTCTTGCCGGCCTCATGGTAGAGATGCCGGATCAGTTCGCCCGAGTCCGAATTGATGGACGTTACGACGCCATTGCGTGTCAGGATGGCCGCGTTGTAGGCAGTGGAGTAATAGACCTCAAATTTGTAAGCCCACCAGTCGGCAAACACGGAAGCGCTGGCACCAAATGCCGCGAGTTCCGGTGCGATCTTGAAGCCTTCATTGACGTGCTGAAAGCAGATGCGGTTGACCCCAAAATCCTTGAGGACATCCATCAGCATCAGGATCTCATCAGCGCGGTAGGAGTGGCAGTGGATGATGATCTCGCCCTCGAGAATATCGACCATCGTTTCCATGCGCAGGTTGTAGTCGGGAGGCACTGCATGTGGGTCCGTCGCCTTGCGTTTGTTGTAGGCGTTCCATTCTGCCTGGTACTTCCGGGCCTTCGAGAACGCTTCGCGGAATACTTGTTCGACGCCCATCCGGGTGCGTGGCGGAATACCGCGGCCTTCTCCGTGGACGCGCATCGGATTTTCACCGAGGGCAAATTTGATCGTGCGGGGCGCACCTTCCATCGCATACGCAAACGGATCGGTTTCGCCCCAGCGGTGCTTGATGGTTTCACACTGGCCACCGATGGCATTGGCCGAGCCATGCATCGCGTGGGAGGCGGTCACGCCACCAGCGAGTGCCCGGTAGATCGAGATCTCAAAGGGACTCAGAGCATCGCCGATAAACACCTCTCCCGTATTGGGATTGGTCGCTTCATTGGTGGCCTGGATGCCGATGTGTGAATGTGCGTCGATGATACCCGGCATGACGAACATACCGGTGGCGTCCACCGTGCGCACGTCACGTGCCCGCAGGTTTTTGCCGATGCGGCTGATCTTGCCGTTTTCGATGAGCACGTCAGTCTCGGCCAGCACGCCGTTGGTCACGGTCAGGACTGTACCGTTCTTGATGAGAATACTGCCGGTCTCCTGGGCGACTGCCACCACCGGCACCAGCATCGTGCAGAGATATATGAAAAAACGTTGCATTGTCTTCAGTTTTTGACTTGAGTTATTCGGGAATCTTGCTGCCGGAGATCGGGAACGTCCCGAATTCGCCCACTGACACTTCACCTTCGTAGGAATCTCCGTCGACCTCCAATTCAAATTCCAGGGTCATGGTTTGACCGCCTCCGTCCATATCCATGGTAAACGAGAGGCGATTGCCCTCGAGCACGATCCCGTTGATATCGCTGACCTCGTCATCTTCGTCGCTCTTGATCTCACCACTGTAGTCGCCGTCCGACCCTGAAATGGTAAGGGTACCCGTCTGGGTTTGGCCTGGTATCTCGACTTCGTAGCTCCACAAGCCCACGATGTTCGCAGTCGCAGGGCTGCCTTCGCCGCCGTCGCTCGATTTCTTCTTCTCCTTTTTCACTTCGTATTCATGCAGGGCGCCCTCGACGAGTACATAGCGCACCTGCGCGTCTTCGTGGAAAATGGGCTTGGTACTCACTACCAGGTTGGCCATTTTCCCGGG
>JAWWBX010000103.1:0-12628 GCA_033720735.1 Saprospiraceae bacterium | reverse complement strand
TCCGGATGACATACACGCAGTACATGGGCTTGGTTTTGTAGGAACCAATAGCTCGCTTTCGTTCCTCGCGTTGCGCGGAACAACGGCGAGCGAACGCGGAGGAGGAGGGATTAGAACCCCCGGTACCGTTGCCAGTACACCGCATTTCGAGTGCGGCCCGTTCGACCACTCCGGCACTCCTCCTGTGGGAAAGGCAAAGGTAAGACTATTACAGCTTCCGCTCCATCTTCCGGTTGTCTCAACTTTTTCACCTGTCTGCGCATTAAGACTTTCGAAGTCTTAAAACTTCGAAAGTCTATCTTAGAACCCAATGGAACTCCTCTTCGAGATCACGGTCATCTTCGCCATCGCGGCGGTCGTGTTGTATATCAGCAGCAAGCTGAAAGTACCGACGATCGTCGGCCTGCTGCTGTCCGGACTGATCGCCGGACCCTACGGGCTGGGGCTGGTGACGGCCACCGAGGAGGTGGAGACGATGGCCGAGATCGGCGTGTTGTTGTTGCTCTTTACCATCGGCATGGAGTTCTCGCTCGAAAAGCTCCTGCGGACCAAGCGGCTGATCCTGGTCGGCGGCGGACTGCAGGTGCTGCTCACGATTGTGCTCGTCTGTCTCATCGGGATGGCCATCGGTCTGGCGTGGCAGCAGGCGCTCTTTGTGGGTTTTCTCTTTTCACTCAGCAGCACCGCGATCGTCCTGCACATGTTGCAGGAACACGGCCTCATGGACACACGACATGGTCAGGCGGCCTTGTCGATCCTGATCTTCCAGGACATCATCATCATCCCCATGATGCTGGTGGTGCCTTATCTGGCAGGGACGCAGGGGGGCGGACTTGCGGCCCTCGGCAACCTGGCGATCGGTGTGGCACTGGTGGCAGTGATCATTTACCTCGCCCGGACACTCGTCCCGCGCATCCTGCGGAGCATTGTGCATACCCGCAACCAGGAATTGTTCCTCGTATCCATCCTCGTGATCTGCTTTGCGACGGCCTTCGTGACGTACGAGTTGGGTCTGAAGCTCGCCCTGGGTGCCTTCCTGGCCGGACTGATCATCTCGGAGTCTGAATTCTCCTACGACGCGCTGAGCAATATCCTGCCGCTCAAAAAGATCTTCACCAGCATTTTCTTTGTGTCGATCGGCATGCTGCTCAACCTGTCGTTCTTCGCGTCCAATCTGTTGATCATCCTGGCGGTCGTCCTGGCCGTGCTGGTGACCAAGACCGTCATCGTCACCGGACTGGCCCTGTGGTTGAAGCTCTCACTGCGCAATGCCCTGATCGCTGGCCTGTCCCTGTGCCAGGTGGGTGAATTTGCGTTTATCCTCTCCGAGACGGGCAACGACAATGCCCTGCTTACGTTTGAGCAGTACCAGGTGTTCCTGGCGGTATCGATTTTCTCGATGGCAGTGTCCCCGTTTATCATCAATAGTGCGCCTAAACTGGCGTTGCGCATCATCGGCATTCCGGGTGTCCTGCGCATGCTGCATCGCATCAACGTACTGCCCAAAGGGCAGGAAAGCAAGGTCTCCCACAAAGCGCAGCACCTGGTGATCATCGGTTACGGGGTCAACGGGCAGATGCTTTCCAAACAGCTGGCGCAGCAGCATGTGCCGTACGCGATCATCGAAAAGGACGAGAAACGCGTGGAGCATGCCCGCGAGGATGGCGAACCCATCTATGGTGGCGACGCCCGTGTTCAGGACGTCCTTTTGCGGGCAGCAGTAGACAAGGCCAAAACGGTGGTGATCGCCGTGCATGACGCGTGTACCGCCGAAGAGATCACCGCTCAGGTACGCAAAACCAACCATCATGCGCACATCATTGTGCGCTCAAGATTCCCTGCCGAAACGGAAGCGCTCACCCGGCTTGGTGCCAACGAGGTGATCACCGAACAAATGGAGGCGGCGGGCAAGATCTCGGAACGGGCGATCCTGCAGTTTCAGAACTAGCATCTCCGGAGATCTGGCGTGCCGCGTTTCGGGTACTCGTTGCACCCCAGATCCTGGCCAACCTGCCACATTCATGCCGGAATCGGCGGAATACATAACCCAGAGCGCAGACAGCACATTTTGACGGGCGTTAAACCGCGGGATTCGGGTATTTTGCCGGGGCATGTTTTCAATTCACCGGCACGCACGTCTTTGTCTGGTACCGTGCTGTCTCCTGTTGTGCACGTTGACACCCATTCTGGCCCAGGTGCCGGACATGTCCTTCAGGGTGCTCGACTACCGGGATGGCCTGCCGGAGCATTTTCTGACATCCGAGATCCAGCAGGACCGCCTCGGACGCATCTGGCTGGCGACAGACAAGGGACTCTTTATGTTCGACGGCAATGAGGTCACCGGATTCAGTCCACGCATTCCTGACACGACCACCATCACAGAGTCCATTGTCAATTCACTCATGGCAGACCAGAACGATCAGATCTGGATCGGGACGCGGAATATGGGATTTTGTGTCTATGATCCGGTTAAAAATATCTTCCGGCGCTACCTGCCTGTTTCACTCGGTGGCCGCGTGCCGAGCCCCCGCATTTGGGGCATGATCCAGAGCGATGATGGAACGGTGTGGATGTGCAGCCGGCCTGGCCTGATCAAATGCGACCCGGAAACGATGACGTTTGAGCACTTCCTGGTGCCCATCGAGCAACTGGTCGAAGATGTCGGGTTCAATGATCCCGATTTTGTGAATACGATGCGCGACCTGAAGTTCGACCCGCGCAACCCGGATCTGCTATGGATCGGCACCCGTGCCGGGCTGGTTTCATTCCATGTACGTGACGAGGTGTTTGAGATCCATGACATGCCGGTGGGCAGCCGTGATTTAGGCCTCGACTCGCGCAATTATTTATTAATGGATCTGACGTTCCTGGGTGACGAAGACCTGTGGGCGGCTACATGGTCCGGAGGCCTCGCCCATTTCAATACCCGCACCAGGACCTGGACCAGCTACAACGAACCGGACGTAAACCAACAGGCATCGGTCATCTACGACATCGCCGTGCAAGACGCAAATGCCCTGCTGTATGCCTCACGCCACGGAACCGGCACGTTCGATGTCCGCAGCAAGACCTGGTCCTCCTTCCCTACCGACCGGGTGAAAGAAGGTGGCATCAGGGCCAGCAACTATTATTTCCAGGTATGGGTGAGCAGGGACAGTACGCTGATCGTTGCCGGGTCTACGGGACTCAACATCGGCCGCAATCAGACCATCGCATCCACGTGGCAAACTTCCGCCCGTCCGATCCTGACCGGAATCTCGGTCAATGACCAGCCTGCAGTACTACCTGAATCACCCGTGTGTACGTCACAACTCCTGCTCAACAAGCGCGAGAACGACCTCAACTTCACCGTGTCCTGGCCGGTGCTTGATCCTCCCGGTGACATTGCCTATCGCTTCATGCTGAGTGGTCACGATGATCAGTGGGTCCTCAGCGATGACTCCAGAACGATGCGATACACCGATCTCAGTCCGGGAAATTACACCTTCTCATTCGCAGCGCGGGTGGATGGCGGCGCGTGGGTGCCCGGACATACTGACCTGGAAATCGCAATCCAGCGGCCTCTTCTCAACCACCCCCTGGTCCTGGGCAGCCTGGGGGTGCTGATCCTTGGGATCTTCGGGAGCGTGTATCATCTGCGGGTCACCTACATCCAGCGCGAAGAGCGGATCAAGCAGGACTTTTCAAAACGGCTCGCGGAAAACGAGATGAAGGCACTCCGCGCACAGATGAACCCGCATTTCATGTTCAACAGCCTCAACTCGGTCAAGAACTACATCCTCAAGGAGGATACCGAAGCAGCAAGCAAATACCTGACAAAATTCTCACAGCTGATGCGTGCCATCCTGCGCAACAGCGAGAGCACCCTGATCACGCTGAACAATGAGCTGCAGGCACTGCGTCTCTATATTGAGATCGAAGCGCGCCGCTTCCGCTCGGCCTTCAGCTACAACATCAGCGTTGCCGACGATATCGACCCGGCCAGGGTGCTGGTACCGCCCCTGCTAATCCAGCCTTACGTGGAGAATGCCATCTGGCACGGGTTGATGTTGAAGGAAGGTGAACGCACCTTGCAGATCCACATCGGGAAACATGGACGAAATATGAAGATCGCCATCACCGACAACGGGATCGGACGCAAGGCGGCGACCGCCCTCGCACAGGACCGACCCTACAAAAAAGAGTCTTTTGGCATGAAGATTACCCACGACCGCATTGCCCTGATCAAAAGCACCCTGGGCATTGATGCCCACGCCAATGTGCAGGATCTGTATGACCGCTCCGGAGCCGCTACCGGCACCCGCGTCACGATCAGTATTCCCCTGATATTCAACAATGATGAACCCGTAAATGAAACGCAATCCGATGAGAGCCCTGTTAATTGATGATGAAATTGATTCGCTGGAAGCGTTGGGTATTTTGCTCGAGCGCTACTGCCCGTCTGTCGAACAGGTCGGTCACTGCCGCAGTGCTGATGAAGGCCTTCAGGCCATCAAAGAACGCGATCCGGACCTGTTGTTCCTTGATATTGAAATGCCCGGCAAGAATGGGTTTCAAATGCTTGAGGAACTGGAAGAGAAACACCTCGAAGTCATCTTTGTCACGGCGTACGATCAGTACGCAATGAACGCCATCAAGGTCAGTGCCATGGACTATCTGCTCAAGCCCGTAGATGAGGAGGAACTGGTCCGTGCCGTCGACAAGGCACGTCAACGCCTGGAAGCACGCCAGTCATCCGAGCAGCTCGAAGTGCTCCTCACCAATATCCGGAGTGGTGAAAAAGGGTTCCAAAAACTTGCCATTCCTTCGGTCGACGGACTGCAATTTGTCAACGTGAGCGATATCCTGTATTGCTCGGCAGAAGGTAATTATACCACCATCCATTGCGTGAATGATGAACAACACGTGATCTCCAAGACCCTCAAGGACACCACCGCACTTCTCAGCAATCCCTCCTTCTTCCGAACGCACCAGTCGTACCTGGTCAACCTGAACTACCTCAAGCGGTATATCAAAGGATCCGGCGGCAATGTGGTGCTGCAGGACGGGTCGATCATCCAGGTCGCACGCGCGCGAAAGGAAGCGCTGATGAAACTGATCTACCAGTAGACTGTACGAGCCACATCCACTCCTGTTTACCTGACGGCCAGCGCGACACGTCCAACCAAATTTCCAACCAAGTCCACCGAATACGTACTTGGGCTTCGGGCCTGATCGACCGGCGCTAATTTGGCCTTCGAGTTCAACGATTTGTTTCACCACAAACCATCATCTGCGATGCAACGCCTCCTACTCTGCATTACCTTGCTCTCCTGCGCCGCGCTCGGGCTGGCCCAAAACCAGATCGGGATCGGCACGACCACCCCCGCCGACCTGCTCCATATCAAAGGGGGCGATCTCCGTGTCGAGCACAGCGGATTTCCAAAATTCAAACTTTACCAGGGTACGACCGAAGCGGGCGTGCTGGAGTTTAACGGCCTGAACTTCTGGATGTCGAACAAACGTCCCGGCACCATTCATTTCAGGACACAGGAAATATCCCGCCTGAGCATTACTAATTCCGGTAATGTCGGCATCGGGAATTTCGCTCCCGAAGATCTGCTGCATGTCAAGAACGGGGACATACGCCTGGAGCACGCGTCAGCACCCACGATCAAGTTGTTTCAGGGTGCCACACAGGCCGGGGCACTGCGGGTAGACGGCAGTGATCTCTGGCTGGACAATGACCTGATCGGGGATCTTCATTTGAGCACCCAGAATCTCGCCCGGCTCACCCTGGCGTATGGCGGTCATGTCGGCATCGGCACCACGGCTCCGGCCGATCTGCTCCATGTCCAGGACGGCAATCTTCGCCTGCAGGGAGATAATGTCTTTTTCGACCTGCGCTCCACACACCCGTCCCTCCCCACGGGCATCCGGTTTTACGAGGGGTCGGGCTTTCGCGGTGCCATGTTCTATTCTGTGTTCACCAACCAGCTGAATCTGACCAAGGCTGTCGCCGAGGAGGGGCTCGTCATGGACTTCAACAACAATCATGTGGGCATCGGGACGAGCGCACCGACGCAGGTGCTGCACGTGGACGGAAAGATCACGATCGGCAGCGACACCACGACTGCGGTCGCGGGTACCATGCGCTATGATGCCGGTGTCTTCGAAGGATTCGATGGTACGCAGTGGACCGAATTTGGTGGCGGCGACAGTCATTGGTCACAGATCAGCAATCGCATTTACTACAACGACGGCGCGGTGCTCGTGGGCCGTACCTCGACCATCGGGTCGGAGCGCTTCGGTGTGCGCTACCCGGTCGCGTCAGCAGCCTATGGCGGCATGTACATTGAGACCAACGGCCACGCCGACAGCAAGCCATTCTACGGATACGCGATTGACAATCTGGGAAAAATGTGGCACTACTACGACGGCGCGTCCGGAGACTGGCGTATCAACAACGCGGGTGATCGATTTACTGTGGAAAATGACGGTGACGTGGGCATCGGCACGACCGATCCGGACGCACGGCTGCATGTCATCAGCGGCAACAACTGGGACCTGGCCAATACGGAGGGCGATTTCAAGATTGGCAACAGCACGCACCGGCTCGTGATGGGGCTGGCCACTGGAGGGGTCGGAGCGGGCACTGCCAGGATCTACGCCAAGGGCGGTGTCTCCAAGTTGATTCTGGGTGGTGACGACTCGGATGTCATGGCCGTCCTGCCCAACGGGCGCGTCGGTATCGGGATCAATGACCCCCTGCATGCGCTGCATGTCTACCGGGCCAATTCAAGCTACAATGTGCTATTTGAATCGGACAATGGCGCGCCGGATCTCGTGCTGGATCACAGTGCTGCCACCACCAGCAACAGTACCGTCACATTTCAGGCTGCGGGGAATTTCAAGGGTTCCATCGGTTATGACCCGGACGACGAATACCTCTTTATCTACGAAGGCGGGAATGCCCTGATCGCCCGTGACGGGCGGGTCGGTATCGGCATTGTGCCCAACACCAACTACAAACTCTCGGTCGATGGCAAGATCATCGGCGAAGAGGTGCGTGTGCAACTCAGCCAGGACTGGCCCGATTATGTTTTCGAAGAAAATTATGCCCTGCCCACCCTTGCAGAAGTGGAGGCACACATTGCCCGCACTGGCCACCTGCCGGGGGTGCCATCAGCCGCCGAGGTCCAGGAGGCCAATGGTATTGATGTCGGCGAAATGAACCGTGTCCTTCTTGAGAAAGTGGAGGAACTGACCCTCTACATCCTGCAGCAGGAGAAACGCCTGCATGAGCAGGAAGAGCGCATCTCCCAACTTGAAACATCTCGTAAATAATGGCATCAAAGCACCATACCGACATGCGTATCCTTGTCCTGTTTGTCCTGCTATCGCTCCCTGTGTTCGTGATAGCGCAGCGCCATCTGGAACTGCAAAGCACGTACGGCAATGATTTCGCAGCGATCAAGGCGCAGATCATTGCCGAATATGAACAAGGCCTCATCACCGACCGCGATCTGAAATTCTTCAAACGCTGGGAACTGGCGGTCAGCCCCTATCTCGACGGTGATGGGCGCATCCAGAACAACACCGCCCGTACCTGGCAGGCGCTGCGCAAATACACGCAATTGCAAAGCACGCTCCCGGACCCGCAGTACCGGGTCACACATGGGGAATGGGAGGACCTGACCCCGGGCGACTTTTCACCCCCACATCCCGCCAGCGGCAGGATCAACTGCATTGCGGTCCATCCCACCAATGCGAATACCATTTTTGTCGGCTCGCCAGTTGGAGGGCTGTGGGTGACCTACAATGGAGGTACATCCTGGACGAACCTGACCGACGGCTTCATCAATCTCGGTGTCTCAGGGATCGTCATCCATCCGACCACACCTAATATCATGTATATGCTGACCGGCGATGGTGACGGCCGCGATGCTCCCTCAATGGGGGTTTTCAAATCGTACAACGGGGGCTACGACTGGCATCCTACCAGCCTGCAATGGGATCGCTCCGATGTGATCTACGGTTACAAGCTGATGATGAAACCCGATGATCCCGATATCATGTTTGCCGTCACAACATCTGGTCTCTACTACACGGACGATGGCTGGAACACCCACGACGACGACTATTCACTCAACTTCAGCTTGCGGGATATGGAATTTGTTCCGGGACATCCCGACACCTTTTACGTCACCGGCCAGAGCAAAGTCTGGAAGGCATGGATCGATGGGGCTGCCAGCTATTTCGATGTGGACTCAGACATCCTGAACAACAACGATATCGGTCTGTCTCAGGAAAACTGGAACCGTCTCGCGGTCGCGGTCACACCTGACGACCCTGACCGGGTTTACGTACTCTTTGGCAAGAATGCTCCGTCGCAGATGGGCACGTACGAACTTTACATGTCCGATGATAATGCTCAGAGTTTCAGCCTCCAATCCATCGATTCGACCGGCATTGCCAGTTCCCAGTGTTCGTACAATATGACCCTGGCGGTAGTACCTGGTGATCCTGATCACGTCTTGCTCGGTACCGTGAGTATCTGGGAATCAACAAATGCAGGAGCCTCATTCACCAAGATCGCCAATGGCACCGGACTTCCCAGTGTACACGCTGATATTCATGCACTTACGTATCACGGACCTACATTGTATGTAGGTTCGGACGGGGGTATTTCCAAGTCCACCAACAACGGAGCCTCCTTCACCAACATCACTGACGGGCTCAAGATCATGCAGTTTACCGAGATCGACGTCCTGGGCACTCAGATCATGGGCGGCACGCAGGACAATGGGACCAATACCTGGAACATAGGGGATGCCGTCGGCGACCACATTTGGGGAGGGGACGGATTTGAGTGCATGTTCGACCCTTCTGATCCCAACGTCCTGTACTATTGCGACCAGAATCA
Source organism: Saprospiraceae bacterium (assembly GCA_033720735.1). Taxonomy (GTDB): domain Bacteria; phylum Bacteroidota; class Bacteroidia; order Chitinophagales; family Saprospiraceae; genus B8-G4. Next base: position 3,723 of record JAWWBX010000103.1, on the reverse strand, counting down.
GCGGATCCGCGAGGATGTGGGCGTCGGTGTCTTCCTGATCAACCCGCCCGGCCATACCACTCCCTGGGACGCCTCATGGACCATGCACCCGACCAATTTTGACACCCTGTATTGTGCCTTCAGGGATATCGGCGTGTCGTATGACCGGGGGAGCACCTGGACCATCACGGACCCCAATTTCACGCCGGTGGGCAGCCAGACAGAAACCATCCGCGCGATCACCCAGGGCGTAAACAATCCGAACTACATGTACTGCTCAGACCGCTTTGAAGTGCGGCGGACCACAAATATTCATGCAACAACGCCATCCTGGACCGACGTCACCGGCAATCTGCCGATCTCGGGAGTTGAGATCGGGGGCATGGTCGTTGATCCGGATAACGTCAATCGCATCTGGGTCACGCTACGTGGTTACAATGACGGCGACAAGGTATTTGTATCCATTACGGGTGGCGGTTCCTGGACCAATATCTCAGGGAGCCTCCCCAATGTACCGGTGCATTGCATTGCCTACCATCCCGGCTCTAGCAATGGTATTTACGTCGGGACTGACATCGGGGTCTATTACCGCAACGACAACATGAGTGACTGGATCTGGTTTGCCAACGGGTTTCCCAAGTCGCGGATCCTGGATCTGCGGGCCACCGGCAGTTACATCTACGCAGGAACTTATGGGCGCGGTATGTGGAGATCAGAGCATTACACCACCTGCCCGATTGCCATCAGCCTGACCCCGTCTACCGATCCCAGCCCACCGCATACCACCGGTATCCAGGTCTACTCTGCCTCGTCCTCCGTTCTGTCCACCCGGGTGATCACCGGTGGGATTGGTACCGATGTGACCTACCAGGCCGGGAATTACGTGCAGCTCAATCCGGGCTTTCACGCCGAAATCAACAATTTGTTCCTGGCGCGCATCAATGGCTGTCCGGAGTGAGTATCGGTGATGCGCTACGCGCATAGTGTTTTGTGTTTTGAGTTCCGTGTTTCGCGCAACAAGAAGTACTCAGATATCCGGACTTCGTAGTGCTCTCTGTGACCGTGGTTGCGAAGGGTGAGGCCATCGGCGTGGCAAATTGTCGCATCGGCAAAGCGGTAAAGCACTGCGCGTTTGGTTGCAAAAGATCTGACCCTCTACTGCAGAATGACAGGTATGGCCGGAAGCGACTCGTTTGGTGTTTGGATTGCTACGACATACCAGCCAGGTGGTAACGCGCCGACGTCCAGACAGGCGGTGGAAGAGCCGAGATCAGGCAACAGTTCAGTGACTCGCACAGGCCGACCGGTCGCATCCATTAGCCCGATCGAGAGAGCGATACCGGGCCGGGCGTTGTCGACCCTGAGATCGATCTGTCCGCTACGTGCGGGATTGCGCAGTAGTTCCACGGTCACCAGGGAGCTCCCGGATTCTCCCGCCACCATCCTCAACGGAGAGTACCCCGACGAACCGTCCTGGTCGTCAAAGCGCAAGCGATAATACGTGTTGTTCCATGCCAGCGCCCGCTCCTCATACCGGTAGTGACGGATTCCATCAGAATTACCCGCCGCCGGCACGGTGGCGATTTCCGCAAAATGACGGGCATCGGGGCTCCGCTCGATGGTAAAACCCAAGGTGTTGCGCTCTTCAGAGGTAGACCATTCCAGTAAATGCATATTGGACGTGCGGCGCACCTCGAACCTGACGAGTTGTACCGGGAGCGTGGTCTGGTCATTGAACAGATCTGCCACGAGGGTCATCACAGTAGCCCCGTTGTTGCCGCAATTGCTGCACGACCCTCCGGAATTGGCCCCATCGAAAAACAAGGCCTCTCCGGCAGCAGCTGTCGGCGCAAACGTCTCGTCCTCCCAAAGACACGCTTCGACAGCGACATTCTCACGGCCGGCGGGGAAATCAAAGCTACCTCCCCACTGCACAAAATCGACCATGCTGCCACAGCTCCCGAAACTGGAGTTGGTATACAGACCAAGGTCCGAGGAAATGTTGTTGAGATAAGGCGTCGTAAACTCCAGCGTGACGCTGCCCGCAGCTGGAATATTCAGTGATCCATTCACGACGGTCACCGTGGCACTGCTCAACTGTCGGTAGCTGATCCGGGCACAAAACCACCAATTGGTGACATTCACAGACGCACCAGTGGTATTGGTGAGCTTGACCCGTTCGTTGCCGGATGACGGATTGTAGAGAACCTCAGAGATCACGACATCCTGCGCATTGATCAGAAGTGGCAACAAAAGTGCCCACGACAGAACGAACAGTCTGCGCAATGCAACCATAATTGTAAATTATCGTGTGGCTGGGAAAGAGACCCATATAAGATACAGCTTTTCACGGCCATTGACACAAAACACCGCTGTGAGGGTCGGCAGCACGTCACAGTCGGCAGTCGGCAATTGGCAGTGATGGAGTCAGTTATGCAATGGCAGTTCCGCAATTCCGTCAATTCATAATACCTTGAATCCCTGCCTGCAGAGGCAATCTCGAATCATTGAATCCTTGAATCCCTGAATCCCATGTGCTACGACATCGCATATTTCACCAAGAAGATCGAGAAGTATGAGCAGCGCTTTGGCGTCTCATACGGTGAACTGCAGGTGACCCCGGTCTATCATACCAATGGTTTCGACCACCTGGAGGTACCGGTGATCACTCACAAGCATCCCGATGAGATCAGGATGTTTGCCTGGGGGCTCATCCCCTTCTGGGTCAAGGACCTGGCACATGCCGCCAGGATCCACAACAGCACGCTGAATGCGCGTGACAACACCCTGTTCAAGAAACCGTCATTCAAGGAGGCGGCCAAGCGCCGGCGGTGCCTCGTGCTGGTCGACGGATTTTACGATCACCATTGGCACAAAGGAAAATCGTACCCTTTCTTCATCAAAATGAAGGACGACGCGCCATTTGCGATCGGCGGTATCTGGGAATACTGGAAGCGGGATGGTGAAGAACGCCTGACAGTGGCCATTATTACCACCGACCCCAACTCCATGATGACGTACATCCACAACCAACCCAAGGCGAGCGAGACGCCGCGGATGCCCTTTATCGTGCCCCCTGACCTCGAACAGGCCTGGCTCGAGCCTGAACTACCCCCTGAAGAGGTGACCAAAATGATCGGTCCCTACCCCGACGAGGCCATGACTGCCTACACCGTAGGGCGGCTCCGGGGCAAGGCGTATATCGGGAATGTGCCGGAAATCCAGGAGGAGGTCAAGTATGAAGAACTGGAGTCGGAGCAAGGGTCACTGTTCTAGCTGGCGATTGGCTTTTAGGTATTGGCCAATGGTCGAATGCATCTTGTCTCTCGCGGATTGCGCAGATTCCGCAAAATCCGTCATACTGAGCTCCTTAATCCCTCCACCCCACTTCGTTTACTCATGAACACATGACCACGGTGTCGGATTCAGGTCACTTTTCTAGCCAGCTATCGGAGATTTCCCGCATTGCTCTTGTTTCTCGCGGATTGCACAGATTTCGCAGATCCATCGCACTTAGCCCTGTACGACTCCGCTGCGCTCCGCAATACAGGGCAAGCACACGAACCCCATACGACTCCGCTGCGCCTACAGGGCAAGCACCTGAACACATAAACTCATGAAGAGTCGCTTCTGCACCCGGCGACTTGTAATATCGAGCGACCCCGACCGCGGCGGGGGAGTCGAGAAAAAACAAGGTGCCCCCAAAAATGGTGACACCTTGCACTATCGAACACTCCTAATTCT
>JAWWBX010000102.1:0-12663 GCA_033720735.1 Saprospiraceae bacterium | reverse complement strand
CGAACCGTTCGATGTGATTGATATTGATCAGGTGCGAGTGATGTACACGGATAAAGGCGTACTCCTCGAGCAAGTCATCGTAGACTTTGAGGTGCCGGCTGGCGATCAACTTCCTTCCTCCAACGGTGTGGAACTCAGTATACCCGCCATCTGAGACCAGGCGGATAATATCCCTGACCAATACAAATTCGATCGTATCATCTGTGGCAATCGTAATGCGGGGTTCCCGGGCATTGAATCCGGTCAGGTTTGCCAATACGTCGGCCGTCAGGCGGTGCGTGCGTGATCTGATCTTCGCTCTCGCCCGCTCCACCGACGCTTCCAGTTCTTCCACATCGATGGGTTTAAGCAGATAGTCCACCGCATTGAATTTGAAAGCGCGGAGCGCAAATTCATCATATGCCGTGACAAAGATCAGCTGAAAGTCGATTCGGGGCAGCTTCTGCAGCAGATCGAAGCCTGTGCCGTCGCGCATGCGGATATCGAGAAAGACAAGATCAGGTTGTTCTTCCAGGATCTTCGTTACTCCGGTGGCAACACCATCTGCATCACCTGTGACCTTGATACCGGTGCAGAAGGTCTCAATCAGTTTGGCCAGAGATTCTCTGCTCTTCTTTTCATCATCGATGACGAGTGCTTTGATCATTTCAATTGGTTTCATTGAGAACGGGAAGTTTGATGGTCACGCGCGTGCCTGTCGCAGTCCCTGATGCATCATACAGGTCGTCCACGATCATGACATCGTCAAGGCGATGCTTGTGGATAAGCGCCAGTCGCTTGCGGGTGATCTCCAGTCCGTGCGATATCCGTTGAGATGCATGCTGGCGAACCAGGCGCCCGGCTGCTACTCGGCCAATGCCATTGTCTTCGATGATACACTCAAGGTAATCACCACAATCCCGGATGTGGACCAGGAGATCACCTTTTCCTGCCTTGTGCAACAAGCCATGGTGGATCGCATTTTCTATGATCGGCTGCAAGACAAAACCAGGGATGCGCACGTGGTCCTCGAGCAGCTCCGGATCAACCCGGATATCGTAGGCGAACTCACCTTCAAACCTCAGGGACTCAAGGACCAGGTAGTGCTCGATGTTCTCGATCTCCTTGCTGAGCACAACATCTGCCACCCCTGCACTGTCGAGGACAGAACGCAGCAGTTTGCTAAACTTATTGAGATAGATCATTGACTTCCGCTGCTCGCCATGGGCAATGAGGTGCTGGATGGAGTTGAGGGCATTAAAGACAAAATGCGGATTCATCTGGGCCTGCAATGCCTGCCTTTCGAGATCGCTGATCTGCTGCTGAACACGTTGTCGGTGTCTGGCGCGCAGGGTCTGCATTCTGACAATAACCGCCAGCAACCCGGTCAGGATGATCAGAACAGATAACCGGAACCACCACTGCTGGGTGAAGGGCGTCGCGATGGTCAGTTGCAGGCCGATCGGCTCACTCCAGATCCCGTTGTGCCCGACTGCCTGCACTTCGAATTGATACGTGCCAGGAGCCAGATGAGCATAGGTTGGCGAGTTGTATTTGCGACTGGTTTGCACCCATTCCCTGTCAACCCCGTTCAGTCGGTACTGGAAGCGCACAGACTCGGGCGTAGAATACGCCTGTGCCGAGAAATGGAACGTGATCGTGTTTTGTTGGGGACCCAGCTGCACAGGCTGCTTGTGCACCGGATTTGTGTCGGGGTGCATGGCGACGCCATTGACTTCAATCTGCGCCAGGTAGGGAGCGGGTATTTCCGGATGGACGCGGGCCGTGCCTGGATCGACAAAGGCAAACTGCTTACGGGCACTTACCAGGATGCGTCCGTCGGGTAATGTGGTGAGATCTTCGAATCCGTACACGCCGGGATCGGGCAAACCGTCTTCAGGCCCGTAGCGGACTACTACCTCGTCATCAGCGTCCAACTGGTAGATATTCCTTCCCACAGAGGACCACAGCTGACCCCGGTGGTCGGTAGTCAGGCGGAATGTGAAACGATTGCTCGCCAGCTGCACGATCAACTCGTGATCCTGCCACCGGGCTCTGAAAACCCCGGCGTTGGTGCCAAACCAGGTCCAGGTGTCGTCTTGATGGGTATCAAGGACACTGAAAAACGACTTCAGACGGGTAAATTCCGGAGAGACGTCAGTCAGCACACCATTGGCCATATGATACACAACCATCTGGGGCCCGGGACCGATCAGCCAGATATGACCTGATTTATCCTTGCAAACCCTTCGGACAAACGGGATCTCGCCCGGAAGCTCCATGGAGGCAATATCCCTGACGCTTACCAGGCTGGAGTCCGCAGGGTTCGCAAGATAGAGACCCTCACCACCGCCAATCCAGAACCGCCCCTGATCGTCACGACAGAACGACCGGAAGAGATACGGCTCGTTCTCATATTTGAACGGGAAAGGCTCTAGTCCATCCTGACCGTCCAGATGTGTGTAGACAGCATCGTGTGCGAGTACCCATGTCGTGTCGCCTTCAGTCATCATGTCCCAGCTGCGAAATGAGGACTCGCTGAATGCCGGAGGCGCAAACACCTGCCAGGTGCGTTGGCCAACGTCGTACTTGTAAAGGCCGTTGCTGAAATCGACGCAGACAACGAGCGAGCCGGAGCTCTCCTGGATGGCTTTACGTGGAATGTAGTGCCGTGGTTCTGTCATCACCGGGCAGTCAAGAATATCGAACTGCCATTTGGTAGGATCCAGCATGCGGAGACCGTTTGAGTGTCCCAGCCAGTACCGACCCATTTCATCGATGAACTTGGGGCCATTCTCGATGGTGATATTACCGCGGTTCCAACTGGGCTCGGGTACGCGCCGTGCTGTTTGAGCGGTGACACTGTATTTTACTGACCCGTTAATGGAATTGAACCACAGCACCCCATCCGCCGGATCGCGGAGGATGTTGAGGATGATCATTTCAACCGTGCGATCCGTGGGAAATTGGGTGTTGATCTGTCGCATGATCTCATAGCGCGGTCTGCGTGTCCCGATATCAAAAACATTGATCCCGGCTCCCCAGGTGCCCCCGAAGAGCAATCCGTTCTCATGCAGATACAGACACGAATACAGGTTGAGCCGCTCCTCCCGAATGGCCACATCATGCGCAAACCGGAAGTACTCCGTTTTTCCGGTTTCCTGGTCAAATGCGAAGAGACCTCCTCTTCCTGCAAGCCAGATGATCTCAGGGTCGATCGGGTCAAAGACCAGATCGCGGATCCCGCCCAGAGAAGAGTCCCGGTTGAAGATGGGAAAGATGTCCACATGTTGCCCGTGGGTGACACGGGAGACACCCCGGCTGTGGGCTACCCAGAGCGTGCTATCACTTTCGAGGACCGCATTGAGCATGACATGGGCTGCTCCGGTGATCTCCTCCCAACTCAAACTCGACCAATCGTTGCTCAGATAGGAGTACAAATACAGACGATTCCGGCTCAGCAAGACAAGTTGCTTGTTGACAGTATCGACATCGATGTCATCAAACTCGCCGGATTGCACCGCCCTCAACTGGATGCCATCGTAACGAAACAGATTCTGATCAGTGGCAATCCAGATGAATCCCAGCGGGTCCTTGGCCATTTTCGCTACCCTATGGTTGTTCAGGACCTCGGTACCGGGTGGAATGATGGCACGCTCGAAGTTGATGGCTGGCTGAGCCAACGCACCTGCATATGCCAGGATCAGGGGGATGAATAACCAATAGAAGCATTTCATGCAGCAAGACTAATCCGGATCATCACTACTCCGCCAGGGTACATTGAAGATACACAGATCATTGTGGCGCATTGAACCAGGATTTGATGAATCCGGGGTATCCCCACAAGGCTATTCTTCAGGACAGTTGACGATCAACAGGTCGACCTCTGGATTGAATCCGTCCGTATCAACCGTGAGCTGAACACAACTGCCATCGGCCAGTTTGAAAATGATACCCGCATCACGCATGAATATGGCACCATTCTCAATTTCCAATAGGTCCACTGGTGAGTGACGCCGGGCTATGACTTGAAAAAATCCCTGCTGGCAAGCATCTCCGATCCCGTTTTGATCGGTATCGGCCTGATCTTGATTTGAAAAATTTGGGCAGTTGTCACAAACATCGCCGATTCCATCTCCGTCAAAGTCCAGTTGACTTGGATTAAAATGGAGAATACAGTTGTCGTAAAGCGCTACCACACCATCGTTGTCTGCATCGATATCGCAGATATCTCCGATGCCGTCATTGTCAACATCGCTCTGATCCGGATTAGTGAATACGGGGCAGTTGTCACATGCATCTCCCAGGCTGTCATTGTCGCTATCTGCCTGATTCGCATTTGAGGCTTGGGGACAGTTGTCGCAGACGTCACCATGTCCGTCCAGGTCGACATCAGCCTGGGCCGGATTGAAGGATGTCGGGCAATTATCCGAAGCATCATTTACGCCATCTCCATCGACATCGTTGTCGCACAGGTCGCCGATACCGTCATTGTCCATGTCAGCTTGATTGGAGTTGGCAATGCCCGGGCAGTTATCGCAGGGATCACCTCGACCATCCATGTCCGTGTCGATCTGATCTGCATTCGGTAGCAACAGGCAATTGTCGTTCTGGCTGGTCGGAAAACCACTTGTAAAATCGTCAACACCGTCATTGTCGGCATCGGGATCGCAATTGTCTCCTGCTCCGTCCCCGTCGTAATCCTCCTGCCCCGGGTTTGGGCTGGAGGTGCAGTTGTCACAAGCATCTCCAATTCCGTCCGGCGCAGGCCAACTCAAAGGAAAGCCTGCAGTGTCGGAATCGTCCTGGCTCTCGTTGTTGGTGGTGGGGCAGTTGTCACATGCGTCACCGTGAGAATCTCCATCAGAGTTCACCTGTGCATCGTTGGGAACCGAAGGACAGTTGTCGCACGCGTCACCCAGGCTGTCGGGTGCCGGTGCGGTAAAATAGAACCAGCCGGATGGTGGAATGGAAATTGAGTCAACAATGACCACATCTCCGTTGGCCTGATCGGCATTTGCTACAGCAGGACAGTTGTCACATGCATCACCCCAGCCATCTCCGTCAAGATCTGACTGGTCACTGTTGGCCACCGTGACACAATTATCCATTTCATTTAGCACGCCGTCATTGTCGAAGTCGGGTTCGCAATAGTCACCCACACCGTCCATATTCATGTCTTCCTGTCCTGGATTCGCTGTCGTCGGGCAATTGTCCTGGGTGTCGGGGACGCCGTCATTATCATCATCCGTATCGCAGGAGCAATCATCGCAACCATCACCGTCCGTGTCCTGGCATACCGCAGGATCGAACGGATCCAGATCTTCATAGTCCAGGGCACCGTCATTGTCATCATCCGGGTCACAAGGGTCACCGAGTCCATCCTGATCAAAATCCTGCTGGTCCGCATTCGGGATCAACACACAGTTGTCCAGTGAGTCAACGATACCGTCATTGTCCTGATCAAGATCGGTCAGGTCGCAGATGCCGTCCCCGTCGGCGTCTGGCCCGTCATTGGCGGGATCGTTGTCTGACATCGGCCCAAAACCATCCGTTCCCACTGCACAGTCATCACATCCATCGGCATCAATATCTTCACAAACGGAAGGATTGACCGGGTCTGTGTCTGTGGCGTTGGGCACCCCATCGTTGTCGATATCCGCATCCCCGGAGTCACAGATGCCATCTCCATCCAGATCAGGACCATCATTCACAGGGTTGAAATCTGCGAGGGGTCCAAATCCGTCTACGCCCACCGCACAATCATCACAGCCATCATTGTCGATGTCCTGGCAGATAGTGGGGTCCGCAGGGTTACTATCCGCTCCATTCACAACCCCATCGTTGTCAATATCTGCATCTCCTGAGTCGCAGATGCCGTCCCCGTCGGTGTCCGGCCCATCATTATCCGGGTCGTTGTCCGCAAGCGGTCCGAATCCGTCTCCCTGGGCACAGTCGTCGCAACCATCCGCATCTGCATCATCACAAATGAAGGGATGAGTCGGGTTGTCGTCACTCGCATTTTCGGCCCCGTCGTTGTCCAGGTCTGGATCGCATGCGTCACCGACCCCATCGCCGTCCAGATCGGCCTGGTCTGTATTTGCTTCATTTGGGCAATTATCATCCTCGTTGAGGACGCCATCTTCATCCCAGTCATCAAAGAACGGAGGTGAGCCACACCCGGCAGGATTTGCCGATCCGGGTGTGCCCAGGTCTCCGTCGCCATAGGGATCAACAGCATCGCACCAGGTATTGTCATCGTCGTTGAGGACATGATGGAAGTAGTCGCTGTCAAGACTGGCGCTGATTCCCTGGTCACCCGCACCGAAGCTGTACTCCATGAAGTCGACCAGGGTAGTCTCGTTGGACAGATAGATGTCGTCGCCAGAATTGTGTAAACTGAATGGCTCCGAGAAAGCATAGTCAAGCACCACACCTCCGTTCGCATTGGTGTCCGGATTCTTGCCGATCACGAAGAAGCCAAATGGCGGTACCAGGAGCGGTGTCGGATGCTGGATATAGACGGTGTCGATGTTGTCATAGAACTTCCATCCATTGATATCTATGGGTTGTGCCGTAGTGTTATACAGTTCAAACCACTCACCATCCGCGTCGGGCACTGCATCGGGATCGTACATGACCTCGGTGATGATGATGGTGCCGGCCACGGCTGGAAACTCCCCTGCGTCGCAAATACCGTCAGCATCTGAATCAGGGCCGTCGGCTTCAGGATGCCAGTCGGGAAGCGGGCCAAAACCATCGGTCCCTACCGCACAATCATCGCAGCTGTCACCGTCGGAATCGCCGCACGCAAACGGATCCAGCGGGAACGGGTCTATCAGGTTGTGCAGTCCGTCATTGTCCCACTCGAGGTCGCATGCATCGCCCAGTCCGTCGTTGTCCGTGTCGATTTGATCCGGGTTGAACACATACGCACAGTTGTCCATCGTATTGAGAATGCCGTCGCCGTCTGAATCGAGGAATATCGCGCCCGAGCCACATCCTCCCTCATTCATTGAGCCCGGCGTGCCGTTGTTTGACGAACTATAGGGAACGGTAGCGTCACACCAGGCATTGTGATCGTCGTTCAGGTTCCAGTGAAAGAATGCGGAGTCCAGCGCCATGCTCACTCCTGATCCCGAGAATCCCCCGTCGTAAGACATGGAATCGATCTCGACCAATCCATAGGCCAGCAGGATCTCGTCAACCGTATTGAGGGAAAACGGCTCGCTGAACACATAGTCGACGACCACTCCTCCATTTTCACTCGGGTCGTCATTCTTGCCAATGACCAGAAAATCACCGGGAGCGATGATGAGTGAGTCGGCCACCTGGATCACTACCGTATCCACATTGTCATAGAATCGCCAGCCATTCAGGTCAATTGGCTGCATTGTGGTGTTGTACAACTCGAACCACTCCCCATCACTGTCTGGAATGAACATCGGATCGTACATCACTTCGGTGATGATCACGTCTCCCGCCTGCTGGGCTAGTGAAGTTGCCATGACCACCCATGAACAGACCGCTACCAGAAGCCATCTTGTGTCGTTGCGCTGCATTTACAGATAGTTGATGCTTCCGAAAAGGTAGTTTCCGGTCTTCGCCGGCAAGACGGTCAATCGACACGTGGTATCACCCGGTGCATAAGTGGTCTCACGACTGGCCAGACAGGTGTGCGGCGATCGCATCAGCGAATACCTCCCGGAGCGACTGCGTGAGGAGAAAGAGATCGGGCTCAATCAATTCAGCTTCCATCAGAATGAGCAACCCGTCATGTTCCACGCCGTCGATCCTGGCATACAGCAACGGGGCCGGCAATGCTGCCATGACGTCCGCGGCCTGATCGATGATGGACGCAGGTGGGTCGCTGGCACGAACATGCCCACCATATTCATGCTGGACCCGGAACTCACCTGACGCTGCAGTTTTGAGCACCGCATGACTGTACGTGCCATTGAAAAAAACCAGTGACCACTCTCCCGGATCCTGCACCTGATCGACGAAGGGCTGCAGCATCCCTCCATTGTGATACATCCCGGATGCAAGGGCTGCCTGTGCCTCAGCAATGTGTTCTGGCAGGACGAAGGTGAGATGTGCAGATGCGGCAACGCATGGCTTGATCACGGCCTGCCTCCACTGGTTGGCGGCCATCATCCGGGCCAGGTCTGGCCGCTCGTCGGAAGAAAAATAGACTGTCCGGATGACAGTCACACCTCCGTGGCGCAGATCGTCCAGGTAGGACTTGTGGGAGTTGGTACGCAGTGTGGGAACAGGATTGAGCACGCGAATGCCACTGTGCTCCAGCAGATCGAGCCACCTGAGAAAGGCCGGGTACCTGAGGTGATAATCCCAGATCGACCGGATGACGATGAGGTCAAACATCTTCCAGTCTACAGAATTGTCTGACCACACGACCGGTATGGCCGTGATGCCTCGTGATGCCAGTAACGGAATGAGCTGCCGCTCAGAGGGGATCAGGTCAGGGATGATGGCACACGTGGCCAGTGCAATGCGTCCGGATCCCACGCTACGGGTGTTTAGTGCCGGACATCAGCATTTCGACCATTTTGTCGAGCCGGCGCGCCCGCGTATCGTCGCGTTTTGCTTCAGTGATCCATTGAACGTACTCCTTCTGGTGCGTATACGAGAGACCGTCAAATACTCTTACGGCTTCAGGATGGGAACTGAGCCTCCGTTTGACGACATCCGGAACTTCGACGACGCGTGGCGCATCATCGCGCCACAGGACCACGTGGACCTGGTCACCAAACGACTTTCCGATCTGCTCCCGGATTGCCCTGGTCAGGCCAATAACATGGCAGTCCGTACCCATGCGCACCAGCGAGCCGCGGTAGGGCACCCCGTCGAACGTTACTTTGACCGGCACCCGACCTATGATGCCGAACTCTGCTTTCACGTCATAAGGAAACACAATGTATCCCGCATTCATCCCCTCACGCCGAAGGATGACCGCGTCGAATCTGTACTTTTTCATCCCATGGGTTGATGGGGATAAAGATCGCGAATTTGGTTGGACCGGGTTCGCGCACCATCCATTTGTTACGTCATGCAACCACTTGTTCATGCATAAAGACCTTTCGTCAAAACCGCTTGGACCGGGCAACAACTCATAGTAACTTAAAGGACAATGCGGCCCGTCAGTCAAATCAGTGTATTAACCTTGCTCTAACCAAACTGTCAGTCAAAATGAAATCACTGTATCTCTGGTCATTGTGCATCCTGCTCTTTTCATGCAGCGGGAAGTATACCTCTGGCACTGACTTTTCCGACCTGAAACGCGCTATCAACCTCTGTACACCGGCCAAAGAAGGCCTTGCCACTCTACCAGGAAATGACGGCTCGCTGGTTCCTCTGTTCGATGGGATCGACGTGTACGACTATCCCATCACGACCAAGTCCAAAATCGCGCAGATGTACTTCAACCAGGGTCTCGTCCTGGCCTATGGATTCAATTACGCCGAGGCTGCCCGCTCATTCCGGGAGGCGATCAGACGAGATCCTGAATGTGCCATGTGCCATTGGGGGTTGGCCTATTCTCTCGGTCCCACCTATAACTGGCCGATGGATATGGATGTGCTTTCAACCGCACGCGATGCGCTGTACCAGGCACAACTGAACATGCACTCTGCCACCGCAAAGGAACAGGCGGTCATCAAGGCGATGGTGCCGCGATTGCCAAAGGAAAAGGTCGATGACATGCAACCGTACAACGAGGCGTATGCAGAGTCGATCCTGGAAGTGCACCATGAATATCCTGACGATGTCGACCTGACTGTGATGGCCGCCGAAGCGTTGATGATCCTGCATCCCTGGGACATCTGGAAGCCGGACAGGACGTCCTATGAGTGGACGGCCCAGATCATCGAAGTCCTCGAGAGGGCGTTGTCGATGGACGAGCATCACCCCTTCGCAACACACATGTATATCCATGCCATGGAGGCCGGCCCTGATCCTGAGAGAGCCGAGTATGCGGCGGATAATCTCGCGCTACGTGTTCCAGGCGAGGCACACCTTCTGCATATGCCATCGCACTTGTATATCAATATCGGCGAGTACCGCAAGGGTGCTCTGGCGAATATTCGCTCGATCAAAATGGACAGCGCATATCATGTTGCCTGTGAGGCGGCAGGCGTGTATGCCTTGGGTGCCAGGCCGCACAACTGGCATTTCCTGGCCGCCTGTCTTGGCTTGGAAGGCAATACTGGTGCCCTGGAAGTGAGCCGGTTCATGGTCGAGAATATTGTCGACCTGGAGGACGGCCAAGATCGTGCTGGCATGCTCCAGCATTTTATGACCATCCCGTGGCACATCCAGGTGCAGTTTGCCATGTGGGATGACATTCTTGAAGAACCACTGCCACTGCAGGGTATGCCAGTGATCACTAGTACCTGGCACTATGCCCGCGCGATGGCCCATGCGAGCCTCGGGGAGAGCAAGGCCGCGCAATCTGAACTGGAAAGACTCATGGCATTGTTGCCAGAAGTTGATTCTCTCAAAACCTATATGAACAGTATCGGCGACTTGATGCGCATTGCCAGCAGCACGGTACGAGGGCAAATTGCACTCAATCAAGGCGATTTTGCACGAGCGATCGCCGCGTTTGAGGATGCCATTGAGATCGAGGATCAGTTGAAATACATTGAACCCCCTGATTGGTTCTTCTCGGTACGCCATCGGCTGGGAGACGTCCTGCTGCAAGCAGGCATGTATGACGGGGCGGAGTCCGTCTATCGAAAAGACCTTGAACGGTACAAGAAGAACGGATGGGCTTTGAACGGCCTGCGCATTGCTCTCGAAAAGCAGGGGAGAATGGATGAAGCTCGCGAGACGCAACGGGCATTTGAAGATGCCTGGGCACATGCCAACGTGATGCCATCAACTTCGGTCATGTGACGCACAACCAACGTCGCCACGAATGGCTATCTAAAGCACTTGTACGTAAAAGGCATCTTACGTCGTGCGGGACCTCACACAGGCTGCGTCGATCACATCGCGCTCCATATTCGCAGCGTCGAAAATGATTTTTTTCGTGGCGATCAGCTCGACGCTGTCTATTTCGGATTTCGTGTTTTCAAATAACGATCCGGACAATTCATCCACGGTGTGTGTCGACTGTCGGTTTTCAGTAAGAGAAATGTAGGAAACCCGATACACATTTGATGTGAGAGAAGGAGAGTAACCCCTGCCTTCCTTACAAATAACATTTGAATCTTAATAAGATATGAGTTGGACCAGAGACTGGGTAAATGTCTTCCACAATGAGGTGGGACATGGCCCCGAAAGTCAATTAACGATTGCCCGGGAAGTAGACTTTTCAGGTAAGGGGCAAGTCCGCATCGAGGAAACTTCTATTACGGGATCCGTCATCTTGCAGTTCTACAAAGAAAAGGTCAGTCCTGCCGAACCGATCAACGAACCTGTCGAGGCACCAGACGTGTTGGGATTTGCTTCATATGGCAATCCCAAGGTGTACCTGGCGATCGGATGGCCTGACGGATCACGCAGATTCCTGTCGGCACCATTGCAAACCCGGATCGAACTCAAAGGGGTTCGCCGGATGGCGCTGGTCATTTTTGCCCCATTACCCCCACAGATCGACCAGGCCAACTATACCTACGATGCAGGACTGAATGCACATTGTGTCTTTTCTGTCAAGGATGGGACACGCTATGAGATCTCGCGGTTCAAAATAACGGACCCCAACAGTGCGTGGTGGTAACAGTGAAGACTTTCGCTCTGAAGACGATGAATGAAGGGCTACCCCCTCATGAAGCCTGTATTGATCGATCGGGAAAAGTGAAGAGACCTCTATGGCCCGATCGAAATTTGAAGAGGCCTGGCAATACGCCAAATGTCATGACCGCGACTTCGGTGATATGATTGCGCGGAATTTAAGGAGTCTCAGCAATCATTCCCCGCGGAGTGCCGGCGTCAACGCCAGGTCTCTTCTCTTGCTTGATAGCCGGTTTCCACAAAGCGTGGATTGCAAATACATAGGAAGACGAGATCTTCCGATCCGGTATTCTCAATACACTGGGCCACACCTCGGCGGATCACCACACTGTCGCCTGCCGTGACGGCACCTGCCTGTTCCCCATCGAAATACATCACGCCTTCACCACTCAGGACATAATACACCTCGTCAAAGTCAAGCGCATGATTGGCGGTCCTGACACCCGGCTCTACGCGGGCGCTGGCGAGTGAAAGGGCAGGCAGGTCGGGGTGGTTGAGGATTTCCAGAATGGAACACCGTTCCTCCGTCAGCGACTCACGATCCGGGTCCGGCCGGATGATCTGGCTTTCCATGACGTCAGAGGAGTTCGAGGACATTCTCCGGCGGCCGGCCGATGACGGCTTTGTTGCCTTTGACCACGATCGGGCGCTCGATCAGCTTCGGGTAGGTGACCATGGCCTTGATCCACTCCGCCTGGCTCAGCTGCTGGCCCTTGAATTTCTCTTTGTACACCGGCTCATTCTTGCGGATCAGGTCTTCCGCCTTGATGCCCAGCGCCTTGAGCAGGCGGCCCAGTTCAGCCTGGGAAGGGATATCTTTCAAATACTCAATGATCTCCGGCTCGACACCCTTTTCCTCCAGCAAAGCGAGGGTCTGCCGGCTTTTGGTACAACGTGGATTGTGATAGATCTTCATTTCGCGTCAGG
>JAWWBX010000101.1:0-12815 GCA_033720735.1 Saprospiraceae bacterium | reverse complement strand
GATCAGCCCGGTCCAGTATGTTTCCTGTTCGATCATCGTGATTGTCACCTGTATGATGTCATGAATCTGTGCGTACCCTGGTCCATGGCGATCATTTTTTCAAAAAAAAAGGTGCAGATAGCGCCTGACGGCTGCGTGGAGCTCCCTGAGTGCCCGGCTCATATGGTCCTCGACGGTCTTGACCGATATTCCGAGGGAATGGGCGATCTCGTCGTATGTGAGATGCTCAAACCGGCTCATCCTGAAGATCGTGCGGGGTCTGTTGGGCAGTCGCTCAATCTCACCAAGGAGATGCTCCTGCAGCTCGCCATTCAGATAGTCTGATTCAACATCCCGCATGACCTGCTCCTGCGCCGGCCGCCGTGCAAGTAATTGCGACCGCCGCGCGGTAGTGCGCACTTCCGCCAGGGCCGCATTGATCGTCATCTTGCGCAGGTAGGGATACAGATCGGTGGTGA
The DNA here is from genome assembly GCA_033720735.1 of Saprospiraceae bacterium. GTDB lineage: Bacteria > Bacteroidota > Bacteroidia > Chitinophagales > Saprospiraceae > B8-G4. The sequence continues at coordinate 12,357 of JAWWBX010000101.1, read as the reverse complement.
GGGAAATGGCCGTGCGACGCTCCCACAACTGAATGTAGACCTGCTGTGCGACATCACGCGCCAGGGCATCGTCCAGCACGATCCTGCGGGCCACGGCTGCAAGCCGGTCAAAGTAGCTGTCAAACAGGGCGCGCAGTGCGGTCTGGTCACCCGCCTGCAGACGGGCAAAGAGGGTCTGATCATTGTCTGGACGCGCCATTGGTGGTGGCGCAAGTTCCGGCATTTTCAGCATGGGCACAAGGCAGTCTGTCGAGTGACTCCCTCTATTAGACAAGTAAATCGGGGTGAGGATGCGTGCAACGTTGAAGGTTAGAAAGTTTAAGGTTTAAGGTTGCCTGCTCCAAACCTTAAACTTTCAACCTTCAACTTTAAACATTCCATCCTACCGGTTGCGCAGGCGCACGACCGGGCAGATCATTTCCTCGAGTGACACGCCGCCATGCTGGAAGGTGTCGCGGTAGTAGTTGTTGTAGTAGTTGTAGTTGTTGGGATAAAGGAAGTACTTGTCTTCCAGCGCGAAGATGTAGGTCGAGCTGATATTCGGGCGCGGCAGACCGGCTTTCTCCGGATCCTTGACCTCCAGGACGTCCTTGCGCTCGTACTGCAGGTTCTTGCCGGCCTTGTAGCGCAGGTTGGTCGTGGTCGACTTGTCGCCGACGACGCGCGACGGTTGTCCCACCCGGATGGTGCCATGGTCGGTCGTCACGATCAGTTGCACATCGCGTTCCGCCAGCCGGCGCAGCGCGCTCCACAGCGGTGAGTGCAGGAACCACGAGCGCGTCAGCGAACGATAGGCCGTTTCGTCACCCGCCAGCTCCTTGAGCACTTCCATCTCGGTGCGGGCGTGCGACATCATGTCGATGAAGTTGTAGACGATGACAGTGAGGTTGTTGTTGAGATAGTTCAGCGCCTGGTCCTCCATCTTGCGGGCGCTCTGCACATTGGTGATCTTGAGGTACTCCCATTTGATCGGGTTGCGGAGGCGCTTGTCGAGCAGGTGACCGAGCAACTGCTCCTCATGGTTATTCTTGCCACCTTCCTCAAAATCGTGCAGCCAGTACTTGCTGTGATACTTCGCGATATCGGAGGGCATCATCCCGGCGAAGATGGCGTTGCGGCTGTACTGTGTCGAGGTGGGCAATATGCTTACGAAGGTGTCCTCTTTTTCCACCTTGTACAGGTCATTGAAGATCGGTTCCAGGATCTTCCACTGGTCGTACCGCAGGTTGTCAAGCAGCAGCATGATGGTCGGGGTCTCATCACTGAGATTGGGCAGCACATGGTGCGGGATGAGGTGGGGCGACATCACCGGTTCCTTGCTGCTCAGATTGTCCATCCACCGCTGGTAGTGCTTTTCGACAAACCGCGAGAATTCCTTGTTGGCCTCCTGCTTCTGCATGGAGAGGATCTCGCGCATTTCCTCGCTGTTGGAGCTGTCGATCCGGATCTCCCATTGTACGATGCTCTGGTACACCCTGATCCAGCCTTCCAGGTCGAGCCCGCTGTTGATCTCCATCAGGATATTGCGGAACTCCTGCTGGTAGTCTGATGACGTTTTTTCCCGGACCAGCCGCTTGTTGTCGATGATCCGTTTGAGGGACAGCAGGATCTGGTTGGGGTTGACCGGCTTGATCAGGTAGTCGGCGATCTGGGAGCCCAGGGCCTCATCCATGATATTCTCCGCCTCGTTCTTGGTGATCATAACCACGGGCACGGCCGGGTTGGACGTTTTCAGGCGACTGAGCGTTTCGAGTCCGGTGAGCCCGGGCATTGATTCATCGAGGAAGACCACATCGATATCACCGTTGGCGTCGTACTGCTCGAGGGCATCATGGCCATTGCTGACGGTGATGACTTCGTAACCTTTTTTCTCAAGAAAGTAGAGCTGGGGCTTCAGCAGGTCGATTTCATCGTCTGCCCACAGAATTTTAATTTTATCCATCGTTGTTCTCGTCGTATGCAGCAGGAATTTGAGTACCGAATGTGTACTCATCAACGGTCCCGTTCAGCGGGATATTTCACACTGGTGTGAATTACCTGCCGCAGTATTCAGATTTCAAAATTAGACTTCTCGCAGCAATAACACGATTCCTTTGAATAAAAAGAAAATCCTCAATGATCCGGTCTATGGATTCATCTCCATTCCATCCGAACTCATCTTCGACCTGATCGAACATCGCTACTTCCAACGCCTGCGCCGCATCAAGCAGGTCGGACTCACGCACTATGTGTATCCTGGTGCACTCCACACCCGCTTTCACCACGCCCTGGGCGCGATGCACCTGATGCAGACGGCCATCGCCACCCTGCGGTCAAAGGAGATAGAGATCACTGCCGACGAGGCGGAAGCTGCCATGATCGCCATCCTGCTCCACGATATCGGGCATGGGCCCTACTCCCATGCGCTCGAGGGCGTCCTGATCAATGCGTCACACGAGTCCCTGACCAGGTTGTTCCTCAAGGAGCTCAACCGTCAGTTCGACGGTGCGCTGGACATGGCGATTGCGATCTTTGAGGGTACCTACCGCAAGGATTTCCTGCACCAGCTGATTGCCAGTCAGCTTGACCTCGACCGGCTGGATTACCTCAAGCGCGACAGTTTCTTTACCGGGGTGGCGGAAGGCAACATCGGGCACGACCGCATCATCAAGATGCTCAATGTTGTCGACGATCAGATCGTGATTGAACAGAAGGGGATCTACTCGATCGAGAAATTCATTGTCGCCCGTCGCCTGATGTACTGGCAGGTCTACCTGCACAAGGCCGTCATCGGTGCCGAGCAGATGCTCAAGCAACTGCTCCTCCTGCTACGCGTGCGGGCTCAGCAGGGTGCCACTCTCAACCATCTGCCCAACTATCTGTATGAATTCGTCAGGACATTTCCGGACCCCGCGGAGTCGGATGACCCGTCGGAGATCCTCCACAAATTTGCCGAGATCGACGATGTGGATGTCGGGTTCGCATTGAAAGTGCTGTCGAATACTGAAGACCGGGTCATCAGCTTGCTGGCGACGAATATCCTCGAGCGCCGCCTCTTTCACACCCAGCTCAACGAGCAACCCCTGCCCCAGGGCTACATCGACGAGATCACGCGACGGACGGCGCAGGTCCTGAATATGTCTGAGGATGAGGCCAGGCAACTGGTGATCCCGGGCCATGAATCCATCCCGACCTACAAGACGGCCGACAACGAGATCCTCATGCTGCTCAAGGACGGCCGGGTGGTCCCGCTGTCAAGAATGCTCAACCTGGAGCGCGACTCGATCTCCGAAACGTACTATCTCTGTTATCCCAAGGAAAGCCGCCTGCACGCCTGATCAGCGCTTGACAAAAAGAAAGGAGCGCGGCGGGGCTACCAGCGCATCGGGACTCTGCATCGCCAGGTGATACATCCCGGGTGGCAGGAAGTCGATGTCCATCCGAATGTAGAACTGATCGTATTGTGCATCATAGGATGTGTGCCGCACCAGGCGCCCGTCGAGCGTGTAGATGTCCAGATCAACCTGCCCGGGGACATCGGCAAAGCGTCTGAAGACGAACAGTTCATCCTCCGCCGGATTGGGAAAGACGACCAGGTCGTTGAGGCTGGCATCCACCAGGGTCATCTCGATCACGATCTCGTTGTTCCACTCGTTGCTCTCGGCATACGCGCGATCCGCGTCGAGCTTGATGGTCATGTAGTGCAGCCCATCGTCCCGCCCGGGAGGAATCAGGAACTCCAGGTCGTATTGGAGGGGCAATTGCTCTGCTGACAGGTCGATCGTGCGCCGGCGCAACTGCTGCCCGCGCGTACCGGGATCGGCAGAGATCCAGTAAGTAATATCAATGGTCCCTTCGGTACTGACCGGCCCGGAGATCGTCAGCGGGATCGGCCGGGTCGCGAAGAAATTGGTCGTCATGGCATTGACGGAAGAAGACAGACGGTAGTCGGGCAGGTCCTGGCAGTCTGCGACCAGCCCGGTATTGCTTGCGTCGGCAAACTGGCGGATCACCCAGAGCTGCTGCGCAGTGAAGCGTGAGGCACACATGGCCGGGGTGTACGACATGATGAGCGTAGGGTCGGGCTCGTAGGGGGTGCCCGCCGCGTCACGTTCTGAACCTGAATACTGGCATTCGGAAACGTTATGAAATCCCAGCACGGGATCGGCAGGCGTGTCGCACAGGAGGTCACCAGCCACCTCACAGTTGGACCCATCAACCAGTTCCGCCCCGTTGCTCACATCGTGCGTATGCAAGAGACCATAATAATGGCCCAGTTCATGCGACAGGGTATGCCCGTCACCAAAGCAGTCGAAGCTGAGTGCATTGAAACGCTCTTCAGGCTCGGCTTCCCACGGGAAGGTCGAGACGCCGCAGAGGAACAACCCGCTGTCCCCGACAAGCCGGCCCACCAGGTATACGTTGATGCGGTGATCGACGTAGTAGGTCCGGTTGAGTTGCACCAGGTCCTGCCGGGTGTTGGAGCGGTTGCCCTCGATGATGTTGAGATCGCAAATGAAAAAATGGAGTCCGGCACCCGCGAAGTGCTGATTGACCAGGTCAAACGCCGTACTGATCTCCTCCAGCGAAGGGATCGCCGACTGGACCGGGTCAATGATGTGCAGCGCAACGCCGACTGAATCGACCACCGGACTGCGGAAGGTGCCCGGTTCACTGGTGTACAGATGCTGCAGCGCCGGCGGCACCTGGGTGATGCCGGTCCCGCACGGATACTGTCCCTGCATGGCAGTACAGATCAGGCAGCCCGCCAGCAGTGCCAACCACCGTGTATGTGACCCCGTGAGCATTTTTTCAAGATACGCGTTTTGCAAATCAGAGTAAACCGTTGGTGTACAGCTTTGTCACCCACGTGCTTTGAACAACAACCCGGCCAATTCGCTCCTGATCCAATGAGCACGTTGTTAAAGTAACGGATGGTAAAGGGTTTGCGTGTCGCCGTTCGACGAAAGCGGCATTTTCCGGGAGCAGAACTGTATTTTAGCACCCGCAAATTTTCAGATACCATATGTTGGCGATCCAGGATCAGATCATGCACCTCATCAAGAAGGAGGAGGAGCGGCAGCGCAAGGGCATCGAGCTCATTGCCTCGGAAAATTTTGTCAGCAAGGCCGTGCTCCGCGCCATGGGGTCGGTGCTGACCAACAAGTACGCAGAAGGCTACCCCGGCAAACGCTACTACGGTGGGTGCGAGGTGGTCGACGAGATCGAACAACTGGCGATCGACCGGCTGAAGACACTGTTCGGTGCCGAATACGCCAACGTCCAGCCGCATTCGGGCGCGCAGGCCAATACGGCCGTGTACCTGGGCGTGCTCGAACCGGGCGATACCATGCTGGGTTTCGACCTGTCGCATGGCGGGCACCTGACCCACGGTTCACCGGTCAACTATTCCGGCAAGGTCTACCGGCCCGTCTTTTACGGGGTCGACCGTGAGACAGGCCGGGTCAACATGGATCAGGTGGCCGAGGTCGCCCGCGCCGAACGACCCAAACTGATCATCTGCGGCGCCTCTGCCTACTCGCGCGACTGGGAATACGCACGGTTCCGCGAGATCGCCGACGAGGTGGGCGCCCTCCTGATGGCGGATATCGCACATCCGGCCGGCCTGATCGCCGCCAAATTGCTCGATGATCCTCTCCCCCACTGCCACATCGTGACCTCGACGACACACAAGACACTGCGCGGTCCGCGGGGCGGGATCATCATGCTGGGCCAGGACTTCGAAAATCCCTGGGGGCGCACCACGCGAAAAGGCAACCCCATCAAGATGTCGTCCATCATGAACAGCGCGGTCTTCCCAGGTATGCAGGGCGGCCCGCTCGAGCACGTGATCGCCGCCAAGGCGGTGTCTTTTGCGGAGGCAATGGAAGACAGCTTCGTGAACTACGCACAGCAGGTCATCGACAACGCCCATGCCCTGGCCGACGCCCTGGTGGAGATGGGCTACCACATCATTTCCGGTGGAACCGACAACCACAGCATGCTCATCGACCTGCGCAACAAGGGGCTCACCGGACGCGATGCCGAAAACGCCCTGGTCGCCGCCGACATTACGGTCAACAAGAACATGGTCCCGTTCGACGACAAGTCACCGTTTGTCACCTCGGGGATGCGCATCGGTCTGGCTGCCATGACCAGCCGCGGTATCGACACCGACGATTGCGTCCGCATCGCCCGGTGGATCGACCGCATCCTGGCAGATGTCGAGAATGAGCGGGAGATCACCCAGGTGCGCAGCGAGGTCAATGCATTTGCGAGCGGTTTGCGGTTGTTTCCCGACGAGTAACACCTCAATCAGATACCCTCAAGCGTAGATGCCATCCGGATAGCGCACCCGGGTGAGGTGCAGTCCGTGCGCCGCCGCGCTATCGGCCCGTGGCAGGGGCTCCTGTGTATCCAAGGCTGTTTTGACTTCCTCCCATGACAGCTGTCCCCGACCCACGTTGAGCATCATCCCGACGACCAGCCTTACCATGCCGCGCAGGAAGCGATTGGCGATGATCGTAAAGGTCGCGCCGTCATCGCTCCTCTCCCACCGGGCCTCCCGCAGATCGCACAGGTAGTGCGGCGTGTCAGAACCTGTCTTGCATAACGGCTTGAATGCCTGGTATTCTTTCAGCAGTGCACATGCCTGATCCAGCAGATCGAAGTCGAGCTTGTTACCCTGCGGGTAGTAGCATCGCGTCTGCAAATGAAACGGATCCTTGATAAAGGTGAGCGCGTACTGATAGGACCGCTCAATGGCGGCATAGCGGGCATGCGCGTCCTCGGACACCTGGCGGACTGACCTGAGGGCAATGTCCTCCGGCAGCATCTGGTTGAGCCGGAACAACAGGTCATCAGGCAGATCATCGTGATCACAATGAAAAACGTAGTACGGCGCATGTACGCCGGCATCAGTCCTCCCACAGCCCGTTACTTCAATATCGCTGCGCAAAAAGGTGCTCATCTTCTCTTCGATCACCGATTGCACGCTCGTGCCGTTGGGTTGTTTTTGCCAGCCCACGTAGTTGGTGCCCAGGAAGGCGCATTCGACGAAGTAACGCATGGGGTGAAGATAGTTGGCAGTTGGCAATGAGCAATGAGCAATGAGCAATCTACGGCGGTGTCTCTCGCGGATTCCGCAGATGGCGCAGATTCTGAGTCGGCTATTGCTCTTTGCGCGCTTTGCGCCAGCCTTTGCGGTCTTTGCGTGAAACAAGTGCCAGTCCGTAAACTTTGGTTCTGTGGGGCAGACTACCCCATTGGCAGGTTCAAGGTGCTTTTCTCGCGGATTCCGCAGATGGCGCAGATTTGTGAGTCGGCAGCCAGCAATTGGCAGTTGGCAATCGGCAATGAGCAGTGAAAACAACGGGAGGGCCTTCCCTTCAGGGATAGAGGGTGCGGGAGGCTGTCAGCAGTTGGTAACTAGCAATCTATATGAATCCTTGAATCCTTGAATCCTTGAATCCTCAAATCCTTGAATCCTTAAATCCTCGAATCCAGTTGACATACACCGTGAAGCAGATACACAGCCCGAAGACGATCAAGGTGACCAGGTCGGTCGTCTGCGGCGCGACGTTGATACCGAGTTTCTGGACGCCGTAATGAATAAATGATGCCGGCAGGTCCGTTTCTCCCAGCTGGCGTTTCACGGTCCAGGCCCAATCAGTGAGAAAGCAGTAGCCCCAGCCCTTCCAGATGCCCAACACAAACCAGGAGCCAGCGGTCAGCCCCATGCACCACAAATGCGAACGGCGGGTCCGCTTCCAGATCCAGCCGACGCAGTTGAAGACGATAACAGCTGCGTGTACTGTCGTGAGCAGGATGTCGAGAAGTTGCAATGTTTAAAGTTTAAGGTTGAAGGTTTAGTGTTGAAAACTCCGAACCTTAAACATTCAACCTTAGTGCTAATCTCGTGCCAGCGAATGTGCATACATCCAGGCCGCGCCACCCAGCATCAGGTCCTTGAGGAGATTGGACATCGACATCTGCATCATTTGCTCGTCCGGCGCATTGATCACGCCCGGCAAGTGCATGGTGAGTACGAAGATGATCAGCATTACCCCCAACAATGTAGCCGCAAGCTTGTCTTTTTTGCCGATCACGATCGACACGGCTGCCAGGATGAATGCCAGGCCTGTTATATACACCAGGACTTCCTCCGCCGGTAGCCACGACGGTACCATGACCGCCATTTCACTGGCGTTCATGAAGTGCATGATCCCGAAAATCGCGAAGGGGATGGCAAACAGGTATTTGCCAAAACTGGTGAGCGTACCCATAAGCAACTGTTTAGAAGTGAATGATATATCGTACAAAGTAATATATGAAAAATATCATTCTGATTTACAGGAAATCACCAGTGGAGTGTTCCAAACTGTCGGGACAACTACAAATCGGGATCAGGCTGCCCGGAGCTTGCTGAGCTTGGATTTTGACAGCTTCTCCCGTGCATAACGCAGATTCAATTCAAAATGATCGACGTCCTTGCTGGATGGCAGTTCAAACATGGCGTCGGTCAGGATCGCCTCGCAGATCGACCGCAGGCCGCGGGCGCCCAGTTTGAATTCGAGGGCTTTTTCCGCGATAAACTCGATGGCCCCTTCCGTGATGTGGAACTTGATGCCCTCCAGTTCAAACAGCCGCTTGTATTGCTTGACCAGGGCGTTGCGGGGCTCGGTCATGATACGCACGAGATCCTCCTGGCTGAGTGGCTCAAGGTGCGTGAGGACCGGCAGCCGCCCGATCAACTCGGGAATGAGGCCGAAGTTCTTGAGGTCCTGGTGGCTGACGTACTGGAAGATGTCGTCCTTGTCCACCACTTGCTTTTCCTTGGTGCTGTAGCCGATGACCGAGGTGTTGAGCCGGCGTGCGATGTGCTTTTCCAGCCCGTCGAACGCACCGCCGCAGATGAAGAGGATATTCTCGGTGTTGACCTTGATCATTTTCTGCTCCGGGTGCTTGCGACCGCCTTGCGGGGGCACGTTGACCACGGTGCCTTCCAGGATCTTGAGCATCGCCTGTTGCACCCCTTCGCCCGACACATCCCGCGTGATGGAGGGGTTGTCGCTCTTGCGGGCGATCTTGTCGATCTCATCGATGTACACGATCCCTTTCTCGGCCGCCTCCAGATTGAAGTCGCACGCCTGCAGCAGGCGGCTCAGCATGCTCTCCACGTCCTCACCGACGTAGCCGGCTTCTGTGAGCACGGTCGCATCCACAATCGTGAAGGGTACGTCGAGGAAGCGGGCGATCGTCTTGGCCAGCAGTGTTTTCCCGGTACCGGTCTGGCCGACCAGCAGGATATTGGACTTCTCGATCTCGATATCATCCACTTTCTTCTGTCGCAGCCGCTTGTAGTGATTGTAAACGGCTACCGCCAGGTAGCGCTTGGCTTCTTCCTGGCCGATCACATATTCATCGAGGTAGGATTTGATCTGGACCGGGGTGATGTTTTCCGGCAAGGTATACGAGAACTCACCATCACCTGCAGGACGCAATTCGTCAGCGATGATCTCGTTGGCCTGCTCGACGCACACTTCACAAATATGCGCGTCGATCCCGGCGATCAGGATCAGCGCTTCATTTTTGTCGCGCCCGCAAAACGAACAGCGATAATCATCATTACTCGGTTTCATCACCCTGCTGGTTTGGTCTGCAAAGATAAGGGTCTTGCCCTCCCCTAGTCGTCGTTGCGCTTCAGAACCTCATCTACGAGGCCATACTCCTTGGCTTCATCCGCCCGCATCCAGTTGTCGCGATCGCAGTCCACCTCGATCTTTTCGTAGGTCTGACCCGTGTGATGGCTGAGGATCTCGTACAGCTCCTTGCGCATCTCCTTATTCAGGTTGTAATAGATCTCCATGTCGCTAAACTGCCCCTGGATCCCGCCTGACGGCTGGTGGATCATCACCCGTGCGTGCGGCAGGCAGGAGCGCTTTCCCTTGGTACCGGCACACAACAGGACTGCGCCCATCGAGGCTGCCAGCCCGGTGCAGATCGTGCCGATGTCGGGCGAGACATACTGCATCGTGTCATAGATCCCCAGTCCTGCGATCACACTGCCACCCGGGCTGTTGATAAACATCTGGATGTCGCGCTTCGGATCGGTCGATTCAAGGAACAACAGCTGGGCCTGGACCACGTTGGCCACATAGTCGTTGACCGGGACACCCATAAAGATGATGCGGTCCATCATCAGGCGTGAAAAGACATCCATCCCCACTACGTTGAGCTGCCGCTCTTCGATGACGTGCGGGGTAAAGCCGGTGATCTCACGACCGACGCCGGTCATGTATTTTTCCAGGTGCGCCCCGGACATACCGAGGTGCCTGGTCGCGTACTTATAGAATTCGTTCTGATTCATGTCGTAATCGTTTCTGCAATCTGCGTTCCGGTTTTCAGAACCGGTGGATAGTGAACAAGCGGAGTGTCGAATCGTTCACGCTGTATAATCAGCGCTTCAGCGTCTTTTCCGCTTCCTCCTCGAAGGCCTCCAGTTCGATCGCCTGGTTCTCAATATTAAACGTTCCTTTCAGTACATCAAATATTTTCTCTGCCATGGCCTCCCGCGAAATCCGTTCGACCTGATCCCGGTTTTGCAGGACAGTCTGCACCAGTTGCTGGACGTTGGCCGGATCAGTATAGGGGCCGACGTACTGGTAGACCATGCGCACCGCCCCTTCCCGGATATCCTCTTCGGTCACCTCCAGCTCGTTGGCTTCGGCGATCTTTTCCTTGATCAGCTGCCATTTGAGGTCGAGCAGGAAGTCCTCGCGGTCCTTTTCAGTTGGTTCAGGATCACCCTCTTCACGCCGTGAGTCGAGCCAACGCTGCAAGAAGCCTTCGGGCAAATCGATGTCATGCACATCCATGAGCAGCTTTTGCATCTCCTTGTACATGATCGCATCGGCCTGCCGGTCGTAGTGACGCTTGATGTCTTCGCGGACTTTTTCTTTGGCCTCTTCCTCGCTGGTCACCTTGCCCTCGCCAAACACCTTGTCGAGCAGTTCCTGGTCGACTTCAGCCAGTTCCACCCGCTGGATCCGCTCGATCTCGGCCCGGAAGCGGTCGGAGATCTCCTGGTCCGTGTCGGCATCGATGCCCAGATGGTATTTTCTCACGTGAGCGGCATCACGCCCTGACTCCAGGTTGTTGATATCGAAGTCGAAGGTGTCACCAGGCTTTTGCTTCAGAACCTGGTTCTTGATCGTTTCGTCACCCAGTTCGGCCACCTTGATCGCGAAGGACGCTTCCCAGCCGTCCTCCCTGATCGCATCACCGTCCAGCTCCTGGGCGCGCACATAGAGCACATCGTCTTCCTGCACGTCGTCCACATCCACCATGTTGCCCAGCCGGCGGCGGTAATTCTCCCACTCCTTCTCGACCATCTCGTCCGGGATCGTCACATCGTGGCGCGATACGGTCTGATCCAGCCCGGTCAGCTCGAACTCCGGCGCCAGTCCCAGCTCAAACTTGAACTCATAGTCCTGGAGGTCGCGCGTGTCGAAATCCATCGGCTGCTGATCCTCTGCCGGCAGCGGCTGTCCCAGGAACTGGACCTTTTCCTGGCTCAGGTGATCGATCACTGTTTTTTGCAGAAGGTCGTTGATCGTATCCGCCAGCACCGACTGTCCGTACAATTTGCGGATGTACCCCAGTGGCGTTTTCCCCTTGCGAAACCCTTTGAACTGGGCTTTGCGGCGATATTCCTCCAGCGACGAGCGGTATTTCTTCTCGTAGTCTTCCTTGGCGATCTTGACCGTCAGGGTGGCGTTGAGCTCGTCAATATTCTGCAGTTCTACTTGCATTGTCTCCTTTCCTGTGAATTGGGCGGCAAAAGTACGGATTGTCCGTGACTCGGTGACTCGGTGACTCGGTGACTCCGTGACTCGGTGACTTGGTGACTCCGTGACTCCGTGACTCGGTTTGTCCGTTTGTGGGTTTGGCGTCTGGTATCTCAGCAAACTATTCTGAGTGACACTTCAATACGATTATTTCTTGTCATTCCGAGCGAGGGAGCAGAGCGACCGAGTCACTTGTCATTCCGAGCAAGGGAGCAGAGCCACCAAGTCGCTTGTCATTCCGAGCGAGGGAGCAGGCCACCGAGTCGCTTGTCATTCCGAGCGAGGGAGCAGAGCGACCGAGTCGAGGAATGACTACGCCCGTCCCTCCCAATTTCGACCGGAGCGGAGAAAACTACACTCCACTTCCAAGTACTGCAATGCGTGAAACATCTATCTTTGCGCCCTGCAAAGCACGCACATACAAGATGTGCTCGTTGACGATGAGGTGATTGCTTTGCCAATGCCTAACAGCCAACAGCCAACGGCTAGCAAACATGCCCACGTGGTGGCCCGCCTGCGCGCAAGGCTT
>JAWWBX010000100.1:0-12901 GCA_033720735.1 Saprospiraceae bacterium | reverse complement strand
TATTTTACAACTAACTCTTCACCCAGTTTACCAAGTCTTTGATTGCGCTGTTCCCGCTCTAAATAGTTGATTGACAACCGTCGTTGTGAATAAGAACCCTCGGGCTCGGCAATAACACGTTTGGAAGGCGGATCTACAAGGATTTGATCGAAATCCACATTAGGTATTGAGTCTATTTCACCTTCGACGAAATTGCTAAACACCCCCTTGATTGAACTCTGACTCGACAAGTGATCAAGGACTGCTTGTTCTAACAGCCTCTGATAATTAAATCTAGGCAGGTATCCTTTTAGGTACAGCTGTCCATACTGAACTAGAACGGCGCTGATGTTTTGATGTTTGTACTCAATAGATCCTTCGGAACGGCCATTTAGAAGTGGTTTGAGTCGCTTACGATGATAGGACTTGCGATATGGGATCCCAGACAACTCCTTGACAAGCATAGAGAAGTAGTCCTCAACGATAAGTTCAACTTCGACTTGGGTCCAAGTTCTCGTCAAACCTGACGCTTTTAGTCACATCAATATACACAAGACAAAACAGGAAATGTGCTGACAAACGCTGGCGGCATTACGCTTCCACCAGCGTTTGCGGAGCCAAGTATTCTTTAGGTTTTAAGCCCCAACAACTACCTTTTAACCTGAATACATCCTGCATGTCTGCATCTCCAGCCATCACCCCTCGCCAGTATGTTGACCACATCAAGACGTTGTACAGCGCTGCCGGCGACCCGGAGCGGGCCGAGGGACAGATGCGATACCTGCGCAACAAGTTTGCCTTCTATGGCCTCCAGGCGCCGGAATGGGTGGCGATCCTGAAGAGAGAGTTCAAACAAAACGGCAAGTACCAGGGTGCCATGCTCCACGATTTCGTGCGGTTGTGCTTTGAGGACGATTACCGGGAGATCCACTACACCGGATTGCAAATGCTGGAAAAACAGATCAGGACACTCCCTGCCGAGGATATCCAGTTCCTGGAGGCATGTATCTGCTCACAGAGCTGGTGGGATACGGTCGACTGGGTCAGCAAGCTGGTCGGCTTGCATTTCCGGCGATACCGCACATTGCAGCGACCAACCTGTGAGCGCTGGGTGGATGCGGACAACATCTGGCTGCAACGGGTCACAATGATCCACCAGCTATCATACAAAGAGCACGAACTGGATGCTGATCTGCTGCTGGAGATGATCACCCGGCTCAAGAGTTCCAGGGAGTTTTTTGTGCAGAAGGGCGCGGGATGGGCATTGCGTCAGTATTCGAAGATCGCACCGGAGGCGGTGACCACCTTTATTGAAAGGAACCCCGATCTGGCGCCGCTGACCCGGCGCGAGGGACTCAAATGGTTGAAAAAACACGGGATCGGCGGATAGGTCAGGGGGCACGCTCGTCCCATCGGCCGGTGACGTAATACACAAATTCATGCGCCAACAGCAAATGGTCGTACGGGCGTCCGGTGGACTCGAGCGCATCAGCCAACCGATCATTGCGCAGAAGAAACCCATGGGTCGTGCGCATGACCTTGAAAAACCGCTCCAGGTCATCGATCACACAGGGCGCGGCCTCCAGCGTTGTGAGGTAGGCGTTAAACAGATCGAAGCCGGGATACAGCGTATAACGGTCCGGGTAACGTCCGGCCAGGTAGAGCGCGATGATGGACCAGTCCTGGTGGTGATCACTGAGCGCATCGTCGGGATGTGCCGCCCGGTAGATGCGCAGCAGTTCATCTGCATAGAACACAAACCGGTCCAGTCGGCCATTGAGCTCACGCGATTCGTCAAACAGGTCCTTGAATGCTTCTGCAGCGAAGTCCGGATGGTGTGCGATCAGCACACGCATGGCCTCCCGCGGAGCATAGCCGGTTCGGCTCCACCACCGCCGGGTCACCTCGCTCGCCAGACTTTGTGCGTAGCGCTCCGCAAATGCCTCGGAACTCCCCAACCAGACCTGCCGGAAATGTGCGAGCAGATCGTACTTGTACAGATGCAGGTCGGCTTCAGGCTGACGGAGGAACGAAGCAAATGCATCAGTCTGTGCATTCAGAACAGACAACTTCATGCCGAGAATATACAGTTCCGGAGGTAAGATTTGGGCAATTGAAGGGGAAGTTGTAGAGACACACACCACCCGACACGCCGAAGTGGCAGTTGATAAGTGAATATATGTTCGCTCAAAGTGCGATTTCAGCGTTTGACACTGTTCCAGGCCATGGCAAAGATGGCGTGCAGGGCCTTGGGGGTGAAAATGACTTTTCCCTGACGTTCAATGCGGACGATCTCTCGCAGGCTTCCGGTGATCTGGGCAGCCAGGACGTCGGTGGGGATGTCCGCCACCAATTTTTCACGTTTTCCGCGCTCGAGGATGTCCCGCAGCGGATCACGGATTTTTTGATTGAAGCGAAGTGTCTCGGTGGTGAGATACGCGGATTGCAGACACTGCTGCACAAACTTGTGGTCTTCTGCTCTGGTGACGAGGTTGTTGAGGTAGTTGCGCCAGATCTGTTCAAAGCCGTCCATGAAAGGCATCTCAGGCCGGTAGCCTTTCTGTACTGCCAGGGCAATGCGCTGGCGCGTCTCGAGAAACAACTGGTTGATCAGGTCATGTTTGCCGCGATAGTAAATGTAAACGGTCCCGGTGGCCACCCCGGCAAATTGCGCAACGGCTTGCATGCGAAGCCCCCCGAGGCCCTGGCTGGCGATCATTTCGAGGGCTGCACGATTGATCGACGTGCGTTTTTCCGTGTCCTTGGGGCGTGCCACTCTGTAATTTAAGTGAATCTATGTTCATTTTGAAGGTGTTTCCTGCCAATCTTGCAGAAGCGCGCTTATTCGGTGCTGAAACACTAACTTCGCGCAATGAAATTTGAGGAGTTCGGACTAGACGGCGTCATCCTGGAGGCCATCTCGTACATGGGTTTCGAAGAAGCCACCCCCATCCAGGAACAGGCCATTCCGGTCATTATGCAAGGCAGGGACCTGCTGGCAACAGCCCAAACTGGGACCGGCAAAACAGCGGCATTTATCCTGCCGGTCATCCACCGATTGATTACGACCCAACACGAAGGAACACACACTCTTGTCATTGCACCGACACGCGAACTTGCCATCCAGATTGATCAGCAGATACAGGCATTCACCTACTTCGCCAACTGCACGTCGATCGCCGTCTATGGCGGTGGCTCAGGGCAGGATTTTGACCAGGAGAAGAAGGCATTGACCAGCGGAGCGGATATCATCGTGGCGACACCTGGCAAGCTCATCTCACACCTGAACATGGGGTATGTCAAGTTTGACACGGTCAGGACCCTGATCCTTGATGAAGCCGACCGCATGCTGGATATCGGCTTCTACGACGACATCATCAAAATCATCTCGTTCATTCCCAAGGAGCGACAGACGCTGATGTTCTCGGCAACGATGCCACCCAAGATCGAGCAGCTCTCGAAGAAGATCCTTGATGATCCGGCCAAGATCAGCATTGCCATGTCCAAGCCGGCAGAAGGGGTTCTGCAGGCCGCCTACGTGGTGTACGAGAATCAAAAGGTCCCGCTCCTGTGCAAGCTGATCGCAGACAAGCCCAACTACGAAAGCATCCTCATTTTCACCTCTACCAAGAAGAAGGTCAATGAAATCGCACGCGAGTTGCGCAAGAACAAGTTTCAGGTGGAGGGCATCTCATCAAACCTTGATCAGAAAGAACGGGAAAAGGTCCTGACGCGTTTTCGTGCGCGTAAAACACGCATCCTGGTGGCCACGGATGTGCTGAGCCGGGGTATCGATATCAAGGACATCAACCTGGTCATCAACTACGATGTCCCGGGTGATGCCGAGGATTACGTGCACCGGGTCGGACGGACAGCACGCGCCGAGACCACCGGAGTGGCGCTGACCCTGATCGACACCGAGACGATGCAAAAGTTTGCCCGGATCGAGCAACTCATCGAACGGGAAGTGCCCAAGGCACCATTGCCGCCAGAGATTGGAGAGGGCCCCGAATGGGATCCCAGGCGCCGGCCTTCGAAACGCAAAGGCAAGGGCGGCGACCGCAAGAAGCACCACGGTGGCAAGAAATTCAAAGGAGGTGGCAAGGGCAAGCGCAGCAAGGGCGGCAAGCCCAGACGCTAGCCTTACTCCTTCACCAGGCGGGAGATATAGAGGCGATCACCCTGCCGGATGACCAGGCTGTACAGGCCGGCTACCCATTGCCCAACCGGCATGGCCTCGTCCAGTGACATGTCACGACGATACCGCAGGGTTCCGGTAGCGTCGTAAACATCGACCGTTCCCTGACCTGAAAGCCCCTTGAGCCAAACCTTGGCGGTTGCCGGATTCGGATAGAGAAGGACGGCGGCAACAGCATGGTCACGCGTGCCAGTCGTGCCTTCCGGCTGCAGATGCACCACGGACCGGTAAAGTGTCAGATCCGGCAACATGCTGTTGGTAGCGGCACAATAGTATGCCCCTGCATCATCAGGTTGGAAGTCGGTGATCGTCAGTGTTCTGCCCGTAGCGCCATCAATGACCACACCATTGTGGTACCAGGTGTAACTGGTGTGGTCTCCTCCTGTGCCGGCATCAATGGAGATGGTCGCCCCGGTGGCCAGCTCATGCGTAGCGGGTTGCAGAAGAGAATCCTGTGGCGCATATTCGTAAATACCCACGGCGGTATTCTTTTCCAGGTATTCGAACGGTATTTGGTTGTTGCCGCACCAGATCCGCTGTAGCACCCCGGTATCGGCAAACGCACTGAAGTCCCCGAGACAATCGAAATTGTTGTTGTTCAGATGTAAAAACTGGAGTTGGTCAGGGTTGAAGGACGTATCTGATACGCAACCGGTAAAGTTGTTGTCATTGAAGGTGAAGTAGTACATCTCGGGGTGGTAGCCAATGATATCCTGCCAGTTGCCTTCCAGATTGTTTTCCCGCATATGCACCTCTGACAGATTGACGAGATTGGCGATAGAAGGCATGACACCACTGAAGTTGTTGCGTTCGAACGTCAGATTGCGCAGGTTGACCAGCGTATTGATCTCGGGAGGGATCTGTCCCTCCAGGTCATTGCTTCCCAGCAGAATGCGCTCCAGTTGGGGCATCTCCAGCAGGACGGACGGGAAGCCACCGGAGAGGTTGTTGCGGTACGCGATGATCGTCTTTAGCCTGGTACAGTTGACAAGTGTGGCTGGCAGGGTCCCCGTGATCATGTTGAAGTGAACGTCCAGGTGGGTCAGTTCGGTAAGCTGGCCCAGTGTGCCGGGCAGCTGTCCGGTCAGGGCGTTGCTCGATACCTCAAGACGCTCGAGTGCGGTTAGATCGCCGATTGCAGGCGGCAGGGAGTCTGTGAGGTTGTTGCTGTAAAGGCCAAGGTTCGTCACCCGGTCGCCGGTGACAGTCACGCCGTGCCAGCTGGGAACCGGACCAGTCAGCCAATTGCTGTCTACCGTCCATTCCGGTCCGTTGGTGGCCTGGTAGATCGCAACGAGGGCGAGCGAGTCCTGTGATGCAACCTGTCCCGGTACGTGGGGCAGCATCAGAAACGAAAGGAATGTGCAGAGGAAGAATTGTTTCATGGTTTGCGCTTGTAACGTAAATGTCACACCATCGTACGGGTCATGCAAGATGGAATGCGTGTGCGGTCAGTTTGGCAATTTATTCAGTCAGAATCCTTCAGCATTTGGTTCCGGCAAAATCGTGGAAGAACACCACCCTTCACAGATCAAGTTGATTGCAATACGTGCTTGAGGCAATCCTGCGCCGGTCTCGATCATGTCGTAAAAACCGACCGTGTTCATTATCTTCAGGCATCGTCAAACCTCAATCGATCGCACCATGGAAAATGTGAACTGGCTCTCCTTTATTATCGCTGTGTTGATCCCGATGATTGCCGGATTTATCTGGTACAACCCCAAGGTATTTGGAACTGCCTGGATGAAATCGATCGGGATGACAGAAGAGAAAGCGAAGGAGGCCAATATGGCCCTGGTGATGGGACTGTCGCTGGTCTTGTCAGCGTTTATCGCCTTCTTTTTCATCAATAATGTCAACGGACCGGGCCAGGAGGGTGAATTTGATACCTTCCAGCACGGCGCCTTCCATGGAGCCTTTATCGGGGTTCTTCTCATTTTGCCGGTGATGGTCACCAACGGCCTCTTTGAACAAAGGAGCTGGACCAACATGATCATCAACGTGGCCTACTGGATCCTGGTCTTCGCCCTGGTGGGCGGTGTCCTCGATGCCATGAACACGTGGCCGGCATAGTCGCACCCCTCAGGGTAAATCCATAACACCAAATGCAGGGTCTGGAATACGTTCCGGGCCCTTTTTTGCAGAGCTGAGTATCAGATCAGCGTTTGAAGATGCGCTTCATCAATGCATCTTTCTTGGAGCGCGAAACCGGCACGTGGGTGCCATCCTTCAGCACGATCTCGCCGCCCATCCCGCGGATGTACTTGCTGATCTGTTCCAGGTTGATCAGGTGAGAGTGGTGCGGGCGGAAGAACAGTTCCTCAGGTAAAAATTTCTCAAATTCTTTCAGCGTCTTGGAAAAGATAAAGGTGTCTCCGCTGGTCACATAGATCGTGGTGTAGTTCCGATCTGCTTCGCAACGCACGATATTCTTGACATCCACGAAATCCAGTCCTTCCTGGCTGGGAATGGCGATCTTCTCAAACTGGTCGTCAGCAGACTTGATATTTGTCAGCAGGATATCCACATGTTCACGTGTGAGCATGCGCCGTTGTTTTGAACTCACCCGCCTGACCGCCCTCATCAATTCGTCCTCGTCAATCGGTTTGAGCAAATAGTCCATAGCACTCACTTTGAAGGCCTTCACGGCAAACTCATCATACGCAGTGGTGAAAATGATATCGAAATCAGTTTCGTCAAGCGAGTCCAGCATTTCGAAGCCATTCATGTTGGGCATTTCAATGTCGAGAAAGATCAGGTCCGGACTTTCTCGCAAAATGGCCTCTTTCCCTTCGAGACCATCCTTGCACGTGGCCACGATCTCGATCTGTGGACAATACCGGCCAACCAGTTCTTCGAGGGTGCTGCGACTCAGCAGTTCGTCTTCGATGATAATTGCACGCATTTTTGTGGGTTCAAGGATTTGAGGATTCGAGCAGTTGCTCATAGTGTTCTTCAGAGATCAAGGGAATTTCCAGGATCACCCTGGTTCCTGCGGGGTGCCCACTGGCATCCAGCAGGTCGATGACATCGACTTTTGATTCTATACCAAACGTTTCTTTCACTAATGCAATCCTGCTGCTCGTGATCTGCATTCCGTAAGACTTGTTTTTGGTAGCGGATTTGCTCTTGCGTTGTTTCGCAGCCTCGCGCCCGATACCGTCATCTTCAATTTCAATGAAGAGAGCCTTGCCATTCTTGTTGATCCGAACCCACAAGGTACCTGGACCATCTTTGTGCAACAGGCCATGCCAGATCGCGTTTTCGACATATGGTTGCACGAGAAGAGGTGGCAAATACATCGACTCGGGATCAACATTGCTCCCAATTTCAATATGAAATGCGAACCCATTTTCGGTAAATCTCAGGGATTCAAGTTCAACGTAGAGTCTGAGTGCATGCAGTTCTTCGGCCAGCAGGATCAACTTTGATTTGGAAGCTTTGAGCACGGAACGCATGAGCTGCGAAAATTTTGTGAGATATCTATTCGCTTCCTCGTTTTGATTTTTGAGAATGTAATATTTAATGGAGTTCAGGGAGTTGAACATGAAGTGCGGGTTCATTTGAGCACGCAGGGCAGAAAGCTCTACTTCCATCAAGCGTTTATTGAATTGTGTTGTGAGTGCAGCATGTTTGCGGATTGAGGTGATGCGAAGGTGTGCGAAAGTGACGATAAGCAAGAGAAGAAAAAGGCCAATGCCCGGTATAAAAAGAGCGTGCTTCCAGAAGGGAACAACTTTTTCAATGGACAAGGGGTTGCCTGAAACCCAGTTGATATCGTCATAACTCGCGCGATATTCGAAGGTGTACTTACCCGCACGCAGATTCGTATAGGAAACATAGCGCCGATCTCCGCCATAGATCCAATCACGATCGTATCCGGCAAGTCGATAGGCATATTTCACAGCGCTGGGAGCGATCAATTCGGGTGACGAAAATTGCAGGGACAGATCGCGGTCAGACTCGTTCATGACAATCTTGGGCAGGACCTCAATCGCTCTGTGGACAGGTAAGGGTTTGAGGTCCACCCGGATCTGCCAGATGTAGGGCTTGAACGGGAGCGGGAACGCATCTTGCGAAATTGGATCAGAAATGCTGACCACCGGACCAACACCGCAGGCAAGGATCTGACCACGGGAAGTGAGATAGGTTTCCAGATACAGATTGCGCTCAAGGAGCGTGTCGATGAGCGTGAATTGATCATCGTCTTTATGGTAGGCCAGCAGGCCGCCACTTGTCGCCACGAGCACCGGGCCTTGATGCAACAGCAAGACATCGTGGGCTACATCCCGCAAGCCTTCATTGAGTGCAGGGAACTGGTCATGAAAGCGCATCTGCTTCCACAAGTTCGCGGCAGGGTCGAAAGACATGAGCCCACCCCAGTATGTACCCAGCCAGAGTTTTCCGTCGACGTCTTGTTCGGCAGAAGTGATCATAAAATCCTTGCCGTATATCGACTGCACGGGCATGGGATGCAACCGAAAAGAGTGTGAAGAACAATCGAACGAGAATAACCCGGCACGGGAGCCAAGCCACAACCGGTTGGTATCGGACCGGTCTTGCACGATCGTGCGAAAGGTGAGATAGAAGTCAGAATCACTGACATCAGGTGCGTGAAAGGTGACCGTCGAATCTGATAAATGCAGCTGGACAAGAGCACGACCCTCTGTAGCCATCCAGAGTGATCCGCCATGTTCGTGAAAATCCCAAATGCGCAGATTCCTGGTTTCGGGAACAGGACATTGATGGAAGTATCCGGTATTCGGGTCGTAGTGATTAATACCACTGCTCAGCGATCCGATCAGGATTTCCCCATTTGAACGTTCTTTGAGCGTCTGTATCTCAAAGGCTTTGAGTGCGGTAGGATCGTTTGGATTGGGGGCAAACAGTTGCATTTCATAGCCATCATAGCGCAACAGACCGGATTTGCTGCCAATCCAGACATATCCCCTGGAGTCTTCAATAATGTCATCGGCCCAGAATGCATTTGGAATCCCGTCTTCAGGAGTAAGTGCCCGGAACTGCAGCGCCTGTGCCTGTAGCGGGCATGCCGCAGAAGTCAGGAACAGTATGACAAAGAAATTGCGCACGTCCGGCTGATATGTATTCTAAAGCTAGTGATCAGAATTGACAAGTGATCACGGGTCTGGAACGCCACCTGACGTGCAGTCACCACGAAATGCCAGGAACTGATTGCCGGCGGGCACGTGAAATCCCGGATCCAGCCGGACATAGTCGCCCGCCTTGAAGCTGATATCCGTGCCTACTCCGCCAAAGATGACTGAAGTCGAAACAACGGAACCCGACGCTTCGAAGTAGAGGTCACCTTCCAGGGCCGCACTGATGCTCAATGCCACCGAGCAGCTGGAGGGTTTGCTGGATTGCCAGACACCGCGCCCAAACGTCGCGGCACGGAGCAGGCTGTTGTACAAGATCACCTCGGTGACCGGGACCACAGGCAACGCATTGGAGAACGGGATCCAGTCATCATAGGAATCTGGCCGGTAGAAGACACCGATATCGGACCCGATGTACGCGTCACCATTGTCATCGATCGCGATGCAATTGACCGGTACATTTGGTATCGAGCCACTCATGTTGGTCCAGCTGGCGCCCGCGTTAAGGGATCGGAATACCTTGACGCCCGGATCGAAGCCACCAAACACAATCCACACGATACTGGAGTTGGACGGATGAACGGCAATATCATTGACCTTGGTGAAATTCACTGGAAACCCCGTGGTACCGGAAATGGTCGTCCAGGTGTCGCCGAGGTTGTCAGACCGGCTGACGGTGCCGGCGGTGTCTGGTGTGAACCAGGAGGCGCCCGCGGCATAGACCCTGTTTGCGTTATTGGGACAAGTGGCCAAAGCCCAGGAGCCGGCCACACTGAGCGTGTCCCAACTCGACCCCTCGTCATCGCTGCGAAAGATCGTGTCGGCCGAACCAACCCAAACCATGTCCGGGTCCGAGATATGTGTGGCAACAGGGTCAAACCAATTAAAGCCGGTAGGGGATATGTCAGCGAAGTTGTCCCCGTCGTTCCAGAAACGCACCACGCTCTTGTTGATGCTGGTGTAGAACTTACTGGTGCTGCCGGCCGCAAACGCCACGTCAAATCCATCGCCGCCGGCGATGTGTGGAAAGTCAGGGGTATTGGACTCTCGGAGTTTCACGCCGTTGTCCTGACTGCCGATCAGCAGTTTGTTGATATCTGCTGAAGTTCCGGCCATGTGATAGCACTGTGTCACGGCGATGCCGACCGAGATATCCGTCCAGTTTTCACCGTCATCTGTACTGACATAAAGACCACCGTCGCCTGCAGCATACAGCTTGTTATCAAGGGGGTTGTACGCAACATCGTGCATGTCGGGATGTACGTACCACGTCTCACCGGGATCTTGCGTGTACGTGGTAAGATTGTTGAGAAGCAGCCCGCCGTTTGTTGACTTCCACAAGAGAATACCAGCCGTAATGATTGTGTTTGCCTGCACGGGCGACGCGCAGAGCCCCAGGTCGTAGTTGGCCTGGTCATTATCACCGTTGCCGTCGGAAGCACCGCTCAGGATATTCGGGCTGTTTGATCGCTGAACGAAGTTGAGGCCGCCGTCGGTGGATTGGAAAAGGCCATTGAAGGTCGTTGAGTCGATACGAGGGCCGGCCAGGGCGTAGACGAGATCAGGATTGGCCGGGGTGACCGCCAGCTCGACACGGCCGTTGGCATCGATCGTAGAGTCGAGTGAGGCAGCACTCCAGGCATCTCCGCCATTCACGGAGTAAAAAACGGACCCGGCCTGGGAGGTGATGGTGGTATCGGAGCTTCCCGGCCTAAACGCGAAGTCGTAGTGCAACCCGCCGCGAACCATCTGCCATGAGTTGCCGGCGTCAACTGTCCGGAACAGACCATCGCTCGTCGCGGCAAACAGGACGTTGGCATTGTTGGGATCCTGTACCAGGCGGTACCCGTAGTACGTATTGATCGACAATACACCGGTTTGCTGCCAGGTGATGCCGCCGTCTGTCGACTTGAGTACACCGATAGACGGCCTGATGTATCCCCATGCAGCGACAAACCCGCCGCCGACGTTAGAGTCACCATCCCCAGTCAGAATGTAAAGGTGGTCCGGGTTGGCATGGCTCACAACGATGCCCGAAATGCCCGGTGATGTAATGTGATCGGTAAGAGGAAACCAGTTGCTGCCTCCATCTGTCGTCCGCCAGAGCCCTCCCGCTGGCGTGCCCACGTAAATGATGTCGGGATCAGAAGGATGAAACGCAATTCTGTCGACACGCCCAAGGCCATTCAGGCTACCCGATGAGTTGCCTGCCGTCGAGACCGAAGGCCCAACGAACGTCCAGTCAGAAATGGTGCTGCGTGGTTGTGGCATGGCTTGTCGCTGCACGAGCGCCCGGCTGATCCGCGACGGAATGTCTACAAACTCACCATTTGGTCCGAGTCGGCCGGACAGATACCATTCCCACCGCTTCCAATGCTTGAGTTTGGGCTCTCCGGGATTGCGGTCGAGGCCGCGTGCCTGGAGGTCCGCATAATGCGCATCAACCACAGTTATGATCTGCCGCAGCGTGGTTTGCCCTGCGAGTTTCGCTTTGAGATCGCTTTGTGCCTCACCATGGTAAGACACAAGGATTGCGACACAGAACAGAACCCGGGGCAGAAATCTGGCGCTGTCGCGAAGGATCGAGTCAGGATTATTCATGGCGTTGTGCTTCCAGTTCACGAATCCGTTTGTCCTGCTCAATGACGAGCAGGGTCAGCTCCTCTACTTTCTCGAGCAGGATGCGGTGCATTTGGCCTACCTCAAGTCCATTGGATTCAACCTCAGCAGCGGAAGGCACGCCCGGCAAACGGCCATGGTTGCCAATGAACTGCTCGATCTCTGCCGGTGACTTCAGAGCATAGCCGGGGTCGAAGACGTAATCCGGCCACGATCCGCTCAACTGGACCTTGAGCTCTTCGGCGATGATCTTGCCGTCGACAGACAGGGCGTATCCTGGCACGTCATCCAGGTGCCCGATGCGCACATCGTTGGCAAAATGACTGTTTCCTGTCGCGAATACTGCAAAGGAATACGTCGAGGCCGATGGGTCCACAAGTGGTGCGTTGGCATAGACGGCATATTGGTTACCTGTCCCGCCCCCGGCGTTGTTAATAAAACCCTGCACACCGATCAGATTGGCGTTGCTGCCATTGCCAAAGACATGACCGCGCAGTCCGTACGCATCAGACGGGTCGGCCGCATGAGCTGTCACATTGGCCTGAACGCCCACATTCAGGCCGGTACCCGCAGAGTTGTTCGTAAAGAGGGCGCCATACTTGGTCGCGCTGCCGGTATAGTTGTTCTGGACATTGATGCTGCGGGAGATATTGGATTCCAGGTCCAGCGTATATGCCGGGGCATCCGTGCCGATTCCCACGTTGCCGTTCTGATCGATCGTCATGCGTGTTGCCCCTCCGCCACCGGTCTTGAACAGCATACTACCGGGAGCGACATTCTCGATCCAGAGATTGTCATCGCTGGTGGCGTAGACCTTTGCCACCTGCCCGCCGCCGTTGTTCTTGTTGAAGAAGATCCCGGGTGTCGGGTCCTCGATCCGCATGTCTCCGACCAAATGCAACCGTTGCTGCGGATTGAACGTGCCAATCCCCACCCTCCGGTTGCTCATGAGGAAGGTCAAGCCCGGCGTGATCGCATTGCTGCTGAG
>JAWWBX010000099.1:0-12964 GCA_033720735.1 Saprospiraceae bacterium | reverse complement strand
TTCATTCGCCCCGTCGCCGCGCTGTCCCTGGTCCTCCGCGTCAAAGAAAATGATGTCGATCCCGATATCGATCGGATGGGCGCTGATGAGCCGGGCGATCTCGATCAGGACGCCAACCCCGCTCCCTCCGTCATCCGCACCATCGATCGGAGCATCGCGCTTTCCGACATCGGGATCTTCCTCAGCCATGAATCGCGTATCGTAATGGGCTGCGAGCAGGATGCGCTGGGACTTCCCGGGGTTGAACTGCCCAATGATGTTCACTGATGGAAACTGATCACCCGTGTACAACCGGGCAGTGAAATCCTGCCTGATGACGGTGGCCCCGTACTGTTCCAGTTTCTCAGCCATCCAATCCCTGCAGGCCACGATCCCGGGTGATCCGGGGTTGCGTGGCCCGAAGGCGACCTGCTGTGCAACAAACGCGTAGGCGCTGTCTCGATCAAAAGACGGGATTTGCACTGCGGTGGAAGCCGGAGCGGGCTCGGTTGGCTGCTCCGTGGTTTCGGCATCACCGCCGCATCCGAGCCACAGTGTTGTGATCAGCAGAATACCCAGGATCCGGATCAATGTGCTACCCGTATTTGACATGGTCCTCAATTTGCGCTCCACGTGGTTCCGTCTTTACCATCCTTGACCTGGATGTTGAGCGCACTGAGCGTATCACGGATCTGATCGGCGGTGGCCCAGTCCTTGTTTTCGCGGGCCGCTTGCCTGAGCTTGAGAACCAGTTGCATGACGCCGTCCAGCTTGCCGTTGTCGTCCGATGACGCCCCGGGCTCGGTCAGACCGAACACATCGAAGAGGTACGCCTTGAACGTCGCTTTGAGGCTGTCAAGTGTGGCCTGGTCGATCTCTTCCGGCGGGATCTGACCATGTGCCAGCCCGTTGATCTTCGGCACCATTTCAAACATGCGTGCCAGTGCCTTGGGGGCATTGAAGTCATCATCCATCTCTGCGGTGATAGCCGCGATCCCGGCGTTGATCTCCTCGGCAAGCTCGCTGTCAGGAGCCGGTCGATCAGCTGTGATTTTATCCAGATTTTCATAGCCCTCCATCAGGCGCAGATAACCCTTTTCAGCTGAGGACAGTGCATCATCTGTCAGATCAAGTGTGGACCGGTAGTGTGCCTGGAGCATGAAGAAGCGGACCACCACGGGGCTGTATGCCTTGCTGATATGGTCGCTGTCTCCCGAGAAGAGTTGTTGTGGCGTGATATGGTTGCCTTCGCTCTTTGACATCTTCGCGCCATTCATCAACAGCATGTTGGCGTGCATCCAGTACCGCGCTGGTGAACATTTGTAGGCGCCATAATTCTGCGCCACTTCATTCTCATGATGCGGGAATTTGAGATCCGTGCCACCGCCATGAATGTCGAAATGCGTTCCCAGATAGCGGGTGCTCATCACTGAACACTCGAGGTGCCAACCAGGGAAGCCTTCTGACCAGGGCGATGGCCAGTGCATCAGATGATTGGGGTCGGCCTTGATCCAGATGGCGAAATCTGCCGGATTCCGCTTCTCATCCTGATTTTTCAGATCGTCCCGGGTGGCGGTCATAAGTTCCTCTACGACCCGGCCCGACAACTGTCCATACAGATCCTCCTCACGGGCAAATTTGGCTGTGTCGAAGTAGACCGATCCGTTGACCTCGTAGGCATAGCCGTTGTCGAGGATGTCCTGCACCATTTTGATCTGCTCGACGATATGTCCCGTTGCCCGTGGTTCGATACTCGGTGGCAGCACATTAAAGGTGCGCATCATGGCATGAAACCCGTTGGTGTATCGTTGGACGATCTCCATTGGTTCGAGCTGCTCGAGCCGTGCCTTCCTGGCGATTTTGTCCTCCCCCCCGATATCCACGTCGCCTTCGAGATGCCCCACATCGGTGATGTTGCGCACGTAGCGCACCTTGAACCCTTTATGCAGCAGGTATCGGTAGACCACATCAAAATTGATGAAGGTCCGGCAGTTGCCAATATGCACGTCACTGTACACGGTCGGCCCGCATACATACATTCCGACGTGCCCTGGCACCAGCGGATCAAAGGCCTCCTTGGACCTGGAGAGGCTGTTGTAGATGGTCAGGCTCATGGCGGCAAAAATACTTACAAATCCGGGATTCGGATTTGCGCTACCACGGGGTAGTGATCAGAGGTGGACAGCCGTGGCATGGTGTGCGAAAGGAAGCGAATTTCCGGGCTGGCAAGGATATAATCAATGCGCAGACCGGGGATGCCACCGGCATATGTCGTACCGATCCCGCGCCCGCAGGCAATGAAGCTGTCTTGCAGGCCGCCGGCGATCCGGGCATAGGTATACGACTGCGGTATGTCGTTAAAATCACCGCACACCAGAACCGGGTGTGGTGAGCCGGCGAGGTGATCGCCAATAACTTCGGCTTGCTCTGCCCGGACCAAGGAAGCCCGTGAGTATTTACCCAGCAAATTGCGGATCTCCACCCAGGTGCGCCTGTCCTGGATGCGGCCGTCTTCCATGAGGCGCCCGGCCTCCTCAGTCACGCGGCTGCTGGCCAGGTATAGCACATACATCCTGACGGTGTCATCCGGGAAAGCAATGTCGGCCCAGCCCGACAGGGAAGGCTGTTCACCAAATTCGAGGTGCTCGGCGTCGACAATGGGGAATTTGCTCAGCAGGTAGCTCAAAGAACCGGGTATGTGGAAGTGATAGGGATACCCCGTGCCTTCGATCATGGCATCCAGTCCGCGTGCTTCCTGCAGACAGAGGACATCGGGATGGCCCAACGAGGTAATCATGTCAACCAGTGCCTCGTGACGGTCAGCAGACGTCATCCGATTGAATTGGAAAATATTGTACGTGGCGATCCGGTATCCGTCGTCTGCGGTGACAGGCTCGGTAGAGATCTGCACAAATGCCGCGATGCGGCTCCAGCCTACGATCAACAGACCGAGTGACAAAAGGACATACCACTCACGTGCGATACTCCATACGGCAATAAAGACCAGATTGATGGCGAGGAGTAAAGGGAACAACAGACCCATGAGGCCCGGCAGCGTGCTGTCGGCAGGATGCACCAGCGGCGAGACCAACGCGAGTCCAGTGCAAACCAGCACTACAATGTTGACCAGCAGCAGGAGTTTCTTGGCTTTTCGCACAGCTATTTCTTACTGGCGCGAAACAGGAATTCTTTTTCTTCCGGTGTCAGGCTCTCATACCCGGAGGCCTTGATCTTGTCCAGAATGGCGTCGATCCGATCCTGGTCATCGCCGGGAGCCTTGCCTGAATCCGATGCCCGCCGTCCTTTCCGCTCCCTTACGTGGCGCACGAAGACGCGGGTCTTTTTTGGCTTTGCTGCCTTGCGGCCACCGCTGAGCAGCCTCTCAAACCAGTCCAGCAGCCTGTTGAAGGGCTGGGAAAGATCAGACCCTTGCCGCAACATGACAACAAATAACCAGCCGAAGGCAGCACCACCGAGGTGTGCAAAATGTCCGCCGGTATTGCTCAGATTCGCAATGCTGAACAGGTCCAGCAGAACCAGGGCAAATACGATGTACTTGAGCTTTACATCTCCAATGAACAACAGGCGCATGACATAGTCTGGTGCCAGGACACCTGAGGCGACCACAAAACCCATGACCGCCGCCGAAGCCCCGTAAGCGGGAATGGTGGCGGGATAGATCAATGGTGCCGTGATCAGGAAGATCAGCGCCCCGCTCAACCCGGCCATGAAGTACAAAGGGTAGACCTTGTCATCACCGATCAGATCAGCCACGATCCGGCCAAACCAATACAGGAAGAGCATGTTGAACAGGAAGTGCCAGAACCCCAGGTGCAGGAACATATGCGTGATGAACACCCAGGGATGGGTAAAGTCGTGCACGATGTCGCTCGACAACTGGAGCCACGACATGAACGATTGGAACCCGCCGCCGGCCTGGAACCCGGCCGACATGGTAAAGATGAGCTTCACCAGGTTGACGGCAATGAACGCGGCGGTGTTGAAGATGATCAGCCGCGTGATGCGATTGCCAAACCTGAATTGTTGCTTGACGTCCTCTAAAATCGATGCAAACATACCTTCCCGCTCAGTGCTCTCTGCGATTCAATGATACATGTTCTAACGAAAATCCTCAAGCTAAGTTGCCAAAGTCTGGCTACCGTCCGACCAACGTCAGGTGTGCGATGTGCGCTAACGCAACCGGAGTTTGCGCCAGTACAACACCATCAGAAATCCGAACAAGGCGCCACCCAGATGCGCGAAGTGTGCAACACCGGTTTGCATGCGGCTGATGCCGGAAAACAGGTCGAAGGCGATGAGACCCAGGGCCAGATATTTGGCTTTGATCGGTATCGGCGGGATGAGCAGCATGAGCTTCACGTTGGGGAACATCGCGGCGAACGCGATCAACACGCCGTAAATCGCCCCTGATGCCCCGACCACCCGGGCATCCACACCCTGCTCCATCAGATACTGGAATTGCACGGGGTTGAGTGCACTCAGCTCAAAATGCCATACCACCAGGTGCAGCAGCATCGCGCCGAAGCCAGCCACGAAGTAGAGCGTAAGGAACCGCTTGGCTCCCAGGCCCATCTCGACAAACGGCCCCAGAAAGAACAGGGTGAGCATGTTGAACAGCAAATGGTTGAGATCTGCATGCATAAACATGTGCGTGACAAACTGGAAAGGCTTGAAGAAGTCGGACTGGGGATAATACAGCGACAGGATACGCTCCTGTCCGCCACCCAGCGCAAGCTGTGCGCCGAAGAAAACGATCACATTGATGATCAACAGGTGCTTGACGACTTCAGTGACTCTAGGCATACAGTACGTTGTGTTGCGACAAATCCTACATAAAACGCTTCATCAGCTCATCCAGTTCTAACATCACGAAACACTTTCGACCTGAGGGGCTGGTATATGGATTTTCGCAGGCGAAAAGCATATCAATCAACAGCTGGCGCTCTGCGGGGGGGATGGCCTTACCGCGCGGAATCGCCATACTCAGGCTCATGGCTTTGGCTACGCGCTCCTTGGCCTCCGCGGTGATCTGCAGATCCTGCTGGTACTGCGCCAGCATCGTCCGCAATACCTGCTCCTCGCTTTGCCCTTCCAGCTGTACCGGTGCGCCCTGGACGACGAAGGTCTCCCCGCCAAACTCCTCGATCTCAAACCCCAGGATCTTCAGATCAGGGAGCAACTCGCGGAACATCGCGGCCTCGGCGGGATTGAACTCAATCGTGATCGGAAAGAGGGATTGTTGCGTGTGAGGAGCCTGTTCTTTCAGGGCATGCAGGTTGCGCTCGTACAGGATACGTTCGTGCGCGGCCTGCTGATCGACGAGCAGGATCCCGGATTTGATCTGCGAGACCAGGAGCGTGTTGTGCAATTGGTAGGGCACATTGGTGCGTGCATCCGCTTCGGCAGGTACCGCGCTTTCCGCGGGAAAGGCATCACTTTGCAGGGTCACCGTTTGGGTGACCGCATCGGCCGGCTTCATGCCGTCAAACAGTCTTTCCCAGTGTTGCATGTTTTGGCGTTCGAGCGCTTCCTGAGGGGTGGCCAGTTGTCTGGCGGGTGTGCCGGCCCGCTCAAAGGCTTGTTCCTGATCGAAATCCAGGCTCGGCGTCACGCTGTATTTCCCCAGGGCATGCCGTACCGACACCCGGAGGTAATTGTAGATCAGGCGTTCATCTTCAAACTTGATCTCCTGCTTGGTGGGGTGTACGTTGATGTCAATCTTGCCGGGGTCGATATCGAGAAACAGGATGTAGAGCGGGTGGTGATCCGGCGCGATCATCTCCTCAAAGGCATTGCGGACGGCGTGGTTGAGATAAGGGCTTTTGATAAAACGGTGGTTGACAAAGAGATACTGGTCTCCACGTGTCTTCCGGGCGATATCAGGCTTACCGACAAATCCTGTGATCCGCACGTAGTTGGTCTCTTCATCGACGGGGACCAGATGCTCGTTGTACTTCTTGCCCAGGACTTGCACAATACGCTGACGCAGGTTGCCCTTGACCAGTCGGTAGATCTCACTGTCGTTGTGGTGCAGGGCAAAGGCCAGGTCGGCATTGGCCAACGCAATGCGCATGAACTCATCAAGGAGATGACGAAACTCGACCGGGTTGGTCTTCAGGAATTTCCGGCGTGCCGGCACGTTGAAAAAGAGATTCTTGACGGATATCGACGTGCCGGGAGGATGTTGGCAGGCCTCCTGGGTCTTGACCTCGGATCCCTCGATCACGACCCGGGTGCCGACCTGATCGTCGGAGCGCCGCGTGCGCAGTTCAACCTGGGCGACCGCGGCGATGGATGCCAAGGCCTCGCCGCGAAATCCCATGGACCGGATCGCAAACAGATCCTGGGCGGTGCGGATCTTCGAGGTCGCGTGGCGCTCGAAAGCCATGCGCGCATCCGGTGGCGACATACCCATGCCGTTGTCCACGACCTGGATCAAGGCTTTGCCGGCATCACGGACGATCACCTGAATATCATCGGCCCCGGCGTCGATCGCATTTTCCATGAGTTCCTTGACGATCGAAGCCGGCCTCTGGATGACTTCACCCGCAGCGATCTGGTTGGCGATGGCGTCCGGCAGCAGCCGTATGATGTCCGACATGAAAGACTTCTAGTACTCGTTGAAACGTGGGATGCGAAAATACGAAATGCCCGGCGGGCCACAGTGCTGACGCCTGCCCGGCTAATTCAGAGCAGACATCATGGCTGGCAGCTTCTTGTAGATCAGATAGGCAGCCATCATGATCAGCGCCCCCAGGATCATGATCACCCGGCGGTTGGACTTGCGTACCTGCCGCCGCCGGAACGAGGGATCCGGATAGCTCCTTCGGCGCAGGCCGGCACTGATGCGGTGCTTCATTGCTTCAGGACTGTTGTCGGCCTCTTCCGGGTTCAACTGTTGCAGGCGCTGCCGCAGATCCTCCTTTTCCGGGTCGTAGTGCCGCGGGATATAGCGAAATTGCTGCGGCCGCTGCGTCCTGAAGATGTTGAACATACCCATGTCTTAAAGTTAGCGTTGATTCTTGGTTACCAACA
The DNA here is from genome assembly GCA_033720735.1 of Saprospiraceae bacterium. Taxonomy (GTDB): domain Bacteria; phylum Bacteroidota; class Bacteroidia; order Chitinophagales; family Saprospiraceae; genus B8-G4. The sequence goes on along the minus strand of JAWWBX010000099.1, from coordinate 5,929 downwards.
ACTATTTAGACAGATGTGTTGTATGGTCGCATCGGTGCGTCAGGGATATGTTCCAGATGCCAGCCGCCTTCGCTGAAGGCTGTCATTGAAGAATTGCTCCTTGCCCCTTGCCAACTGCCAACTCACTCACCCTTGGCGCTGAAGTCAAACAGCAATCGCATGTCGTATGACTGGCTTGGAATACGTCGGAAGGCCAGCCGGATCTCCACCCCGAAAGTGGTTTGGGAAACGATTTCCTTCACATCAGACAGCCCGGGAAACGGTCTGATCGACTTGCGCGTATTGGTGGGGACCGGATCGAGATAGAAGACCTCGCGGCTGAAGTCGGGGTCGAACGGATCAAAGACGCGTATTTCCAAGCGGCGAATAAAGTCCAGGTCCTCATCATTGAAGATGGTACTGAGTTCTGCAAAACGCGGCTCGACCGCTACGACGTCGTCAATGGTCAGGGAGTTGGCATCGAGCCGCTCCTCAAACAGGCTGGTAATGGCCGGATTGACAATGAAATGCGTTTCGATCGTATTGAGCCCCGCCTGGATGGTAAAATCCAGGATATAGTTGAGCTCGAAGACTTCCCGCCGGTTGTCACCGCGGCAGGCGGCAGCTACCAGGATAAAGAGCGCGCAACAAATTCCGGCGAAACGATACATCTGCACAATTTGATCTGAAGTGTCCAAGATATTGAACGATCACCAGCCGCCGATATTGGTTTGGCCTGATCCTTGGGGAGCTCCTAGGGCATATGGGACAAATCACTAACTTTAATTAAGACCAGAAGCACAAACCATGGGTGAGCAGCGGGTATCATTACTGACGGATAAGGAACAGATGCAACGATTTGTCAAATCGTTGCTTGAGGATGTGCAGGCCATGGAGATGATGCTTCAGGATGGCTGGTTTGAGGATGATGTGATCCGGATCGGGGCAGAGCAGGAGATGGTGATGGTAGACCGGACCACCTTTCGGCCGGCTCCGATCGCCATGGAAGCTCTCGAGCGCATGCAGGACTATCCCTGGGTGGAGACCGAACTGGCCAAGTTCAACCTGGAGACCAACCTGAGTCCGCGCGAGTTTACGGGCAATTGCTTCTCGGAGATGCAGGCCGAAAACGAACGGCAACTGGAGTTGATCGACGAGGTGTTGCGCGAGATGAATGCCCAGGTGGTACTGACCGGCATCCTGCCGACCCTGCGCAACCATGACATGCAGATGCACAACCTCACGCCCAAAAAGCGTTATCGGGCGTTGATGGAAGCGATCAACGCGCAGCTCATCGGGTCGGCGTACGAATTGCGGTTGGTCGGGATCGACGAGCTGTCACTCAAACACGACTCACCGTTCCTGGAGGCCTGCAATACGAGTTTCCAGGTTCACCTGCAGGTGGCACCGGCCAATTTCGTCCAGATGTACAACATCGCCCAGACCCTTGCCGGTCCGATCATCGCGGCCTCGGCCAACTCACCGATCGTGTTTGGTCGCCGCTTGTGGCACGAATCCCGGATCGCCATGTTCCAGCAGGCGCTTGACACCCGCACCTCGCAGAGTCACATGCGCGAGCGCAGTCCGCGGGTCAGTTTTGGCAACGGCTGGCTTGAAGAGTCGATCCTGGATATTTATCACGAAGACATCGCCCGCTTCCGGGTGCTGATCAGTGGTGATGTCGAGGAAGATGCGCTGGCGCTCGTCCGTGCCGGGCAGGTGCCCAAACTGCGCTCACTGCAGGTACACAACTCGACCGTGTATCGCTGGAACCGCCCATGCTATGGGATCAGTGCCAACGGGAAGCCCCACCTGCGCATCGAGAACCGTGTGCTGCCGTCAGGCCCCACCACGGTAGACGAGATGGCCAATGCCGTCTTTTGGCTGGGCTGCATGATCGGCATGGCGCAGCAGTACGACGACATTACCCGGCATATCAACTTTGAGGATGTGCAGGACAACTTCGGCAAGTCCGCCCGCTTCGGGATCGATTCGAAGTTCACATGGTTTGGCGATGAGAAGATCTCGGCGGTCGAGCTGATCCGCGAGCGTCTGATACCCATTGCTCGCGCAGGTCTCGAAGAACGCCGGGTCGACGCAGCGGATATCGACAAGTATCTCGCGATTATCGAAGCCCGCGCCAACGCGCACATGAATGGGGCCCGGTGGCTCTTGCGGGCCTACACCAAGCTCAAGAAAGAGACAACGGAAGATGAGGCGCTCACCACGATCACCAGCGCGACGATCGAAAACCAGGTCGAGGGCAGCCCGGTCCACGAGTGGGACATGCCCGAACTGTCCGACCTCAAGCAGTACCGGCCCGAACATCTCCGGGTGAGTGAATTCATGACCACCGATCTCTTTACGGTCCAGGAAGATGACATCATCGACCTGGTCGCCGAAATGATGGACTGGCGTCACATTCGCTACACCCCCGTAGAGAGCACCAAAGGCCGCCTCGTCGGTTTGGTCACCATCCGCCTGATCCTGCGGGAGTTTGTAAAGAACAAGAATCCGGAGGAGCCCAGGTCGGTCAAGGACATCATGATCAAAGACCCGATTACCATCGCGCCGGATGCGACCATCAGTGATGCCATGGATCTCATGCGCAAACACGAGATCGGCTGCCTGCCGGTTTGCGAAAAGGGGGAGCTGATCGGGATCATCACGCTGGCCGACTTCCTGCGTATCACGGGCCGTCTGCTCGAGCGGCTGGAGCAGGAGTAGTCCCGAATCAAATCCGGACCGAGAACAAGCGAAGGGGTTTATCCATTCTAATACTATGTGCCTGCGGTTCGTTAGATTTGCGGGCCTGATTTGACTGACGCAAAATTGCTCTTCTATGCCGTTTGATATTGACATGATCCGCGCGTTTTACGCCGCCCTTCCCCAAAAGATTGAAGCTGTGCGCAAGGTGATCGACCGCCCGCTCACGCTGGCCGAAAAGATCCTTTACACACATCTGCATCCGGAATCACCCCTGCAGGAATACACCCGCGGCGAAGACTATGTCTTCTTTGCCCCTGACCGTGTGGCCATGCAGGACGCGACCGCACAAATGGCATTGTTGCAGTTCATGATGGCGGGCAAGGACAAGGTTGCCGTACCCACCACGGTGCATTGCGACCATCTGATCCAGGCCGAAGTAGGAGCCGAACATGATCTGAAGAGTGCACTCAATATCAACTCAGAGGTCTTTGATTTCCTGGCGTCCGTGTCCCGCAAGTACGGGATCGGTTTCTGGAAACCAGGCGCCGGGATCATCCATCAGATCGTTCTCGAGAATTATGCATTCCCCGGTGGCATGATGATCGGAACCGACTCGCATACTGTCAATGCCGGCGGCCTGGCCATGGTGGCGATCGGGGTCGGAGGGGCCGACGCTGTCGATGTGATGGCAGACATGCCGTGGGAGCTGAAAATGCCGAAGCTGATCGGAGTCAAGCTGACCGGAGAGATGAGCGGCTGGACGGCATCCAAGGATGTTATCCTCAAGGTGGCGGGTATCCTCACCGTCAAGGGCGGTACCGGAGCGATCGTGGAATACTTCGGACCGGGAGCGCAATCCCTGTCATGTACCGGCAAAGGCACCATTTGCAACATGGGAGCGGAGATCGGGGCGACCACTTCAACATTCGGATATGATGAGGCGATGCGCCGCTACCTCCGTGCCACCGGCAGGGCGGAAGTCGCAGATCTGTGCGACCCGATTGCCGGGCATCTGACCGGCGACCCGGAGTGCTATGCCAATCCCGAAGACTACTTTGACCAGGTCATCGAGATCGACCTGTCGACACTCGAACCGCATATCAACGGGCCATACACCCCGGATCTGGCTTGGCCGATCTCAAAATTTGCCGACGCTGTCGAAGCAAATGGATATCCGCGGAAACTCGAAGTGGGCCTCATTGGCTCGTGCACCAACTCGTCATACGAGGATCTGACACGAGCCGCTTCGCTCGCCCAGCAGGCGAAAGACAAGAACCTGAAGGTGAAATCCGAATTTACCGTGACCCCGGGCTCGGAGCAGATCCGGTACACCGTCGAGCGCGACGGGATCCTCGAGGTATTTGAAGACATCGGAGGCGTGGTCCTGGCCAATGCCTGCGGCCCGTGCATCGGACAGTGGGCCCGGCACATGGACGATCCCGAACGAGCCAATTCCATCATCACTTCGTTCAACCGCAACTTCGCGAAACGTAATGATGGAAATGCCGCCACGCGTTCATTCGTGGCTTCTCCCGAGATCGTGACGGCCATGGCGATTGCCGGTGATCTGAAGTTCAATCCCCTTGAGGATGCACTGGTGAATGAAGATGGAGAGGAAGTGCGGCTGGAGCCACCTCAGGGCATCGAGCTGCCGCCGAAAGGATTTGAAGTCGGCGACCCGGGATTCATCGCACCGCCAGCAGATGGATCGGGGATCGATGTGATCATCCGGCCCGATTCCAACCGCCTGCAGAAACTGGAGCCCTTCAAGCCGATTACGCACGAGCAGGTGACAGGCATGCGTGTCCTGATCAAGACCAAGGGCAAGTGCACCACCGACCATATTTCCATGGCCGGGCCGTGGCTGAAATTCCGTGGACACCTGGAAAACATCTCCAACAACTGCTACATCGGGGCTGTGAACTATTTCAACGACGAAACAAACAAGGTCCTCAATCTGATAAACAATGAGTACATGGCCGTTCCTGACTCGGCAAGACTCTATCAGAAAAACGGGATTGGCACTGTCGTGTTTGGCGAAGATAACCTGGGTGAAGGCTCGTCAAGGGAGCACGCAGCCATGGAACCCCGATTCCTGGGCGTCCATGCCGTAATTGTCAAGTCGTTTGCCCGGATCCATGAGACCAACCTGAAGAAGCAGGGTATGTTGGCACTCACGTTTGTAAACAAGAGCGACTACGACCTGATTCGCCAGGACGACACGATTGATATCCCGGACTTCGATGAGTTTGCACCGGGCAGGAATCTGACGGTGGTTCTCAACCACGCCGATGGCAGCACTGACAGCTTCGAGGTGGCGCACACCTACAATACCGCCCAGATCGGCTGGGTAAGGGCGGGCAGTGCGTTGAACAAGATACGGGAGGAGCTGCAGCGCTAGGTCCCTGCAAACCACCCACGTGATGATCACCGCCCGACATTGAGGGCAATGGTTGTCATCCAGGCACTATTCGGCATACCAGGGAACCTCCTCGTACGGCTGGGCCAGGGGAATCGGATGCCTGATAGATTGCGCGGCCTGCTCGTACCAGTAGTCAGCCTGATCATAGTCCGCAAGAGCCCGGTAGCAAACAGCCAGATTGTAGCATGCCTTGGCCCGCAGCCTGTTCTTCTTACGTGGATCCAGCCTAAACAAGGCGTCTTTAGCCGCTTCCCACTCTCCATTGCGCATGTGACGATTTGCCGCAGAAAGCGCTTTCGCCTGGTAAATGTACTGGGTCACCATGACTTCACTGGCAAAGAAATGATCAAAAATATCCTGAACCAGGGCGCCATTCAGCTCTGTGATCACCTCGCTTGTGTTAGCGCTTTCCGGATCATCCAGTATCTGCTTTGCCTCACTTTTGGTGAATGCCGCAACCCGGCTGAAATGCTTCTCAAACAATACAGCCCCGGAACTATCATATACCGTGATATCCGCTTCGACAGTCACGATCGCCTGGACCTTGATGACCTGCAAGAGGTCTTCACTGCCCAGGTTGATGCTACGCCATCTGTCTGTCGCCGTCTTGTAGTTTTCTAAGGCGATAACGAAACGTACCCCTGGCGGTTTGCAAATTGACCGGACGGCCTCAAGTGTTAAGGACTGAGAGGGACTACAAATGGACTTGCTTTCTCCTGATGCGCTGTATGCAACCACGAGAAAATTTGGTACCTCACCAAGTCGATGAACGAGGCTGTGTGCAAGATGGTGTGCGTATGTTGTCCTGGTCGAGTCCTT